>NZ_JALQEK010000015.1:0-51402 GCF_023630765.1 Caballeronia sp. ATUFL_F2_KS9A
CTATTGCCGATTCCGAAGAACCAGCCGCACTCGCCATCAAGCGCCCACACTTATCGGCTGTTAGTTTTTAAAGAGCACATCGCAAGACAAGCCTTACTTCAACTTCCATCTTGCGTCGCTGCATCAGCAGCAGAGAAACGAGATTATGAAGAACGTTTCGGTTCGTGTCAACAAGAATTCGAAGTTTCTTTTTCTTGCCGATCCGCGCCCGGAGCCTTCTACAACCTACCCCCGAGCACACCGCCGATACCGCCCTCTCCCGCTTCCTTCGCGTTCATCGAATCGCGAAGGAACGGAATTCTAGTGAGCGGAATCGAGGAGCGCAAGCGCTTTCTCACATGAACGTCACCGATGCTTGAAAACCGGCTTACGCTTTTCAACAAACGCCGCCATGCCTTCCTTCTGATCCTCCGTCGCGAACAGAGAATGGAACAGACGCCTCTCGAAATGAACACCTTCTGCGAGCGTTGTCTCGTAAGCGCGATTAACAGCCTCCTTGGCCATCATCACGGCGGGCAGCGAGAAGCCGGCGATGATCGTCGCCGCTTCGACGGCCTCGTCCAGAAGGCGATCCGCCCCGACGATGCGCGACACCAGCCCCGCCCGTTCGGCCTCGCTCGCGTCCATCATGCGCGCAGTCAGGCACATATCCATCGCCTTGGCTTTCGATACAGCGCGCGGCAAGCGCTGCGTGCCGCCCGCTCCCGGAATCACGCCGAGCTTGATCTCGGGCTGACCGAACTTGGCCGTGTCGGCGGCGATGACGATGTCGCACATCATCGCGAGTTCGCAACCTCCGCCGAGCGCAAAACCCGCGACCGCGGCAATGATCGGCTTGCGAATCGTGCGGATCGTTTCCCAGTTACGCGTGATGTAGTCGCCCTTGTAGACATCCATATAGGAGTAGCCGGCCATCATGCCGATGTCCGCGCCCGCCGCGAACGCCTTTTCGCTGCCGGTCAGCACGATTGCGCCGATGTCTCCATCGGCGTCGAATGCCTTGAGCGCGACTCCCAGTTCGTCCATCAGCGCGTCATTCAGCGCGTTCAGCGCTTTCGGACGATTCAGCGTAATCAGTCCGACCCGACCACGCGTCTCGACCAGCAGATTCTCGTAAGCCATTCGCTCCTCCTTGCGATCCTCAGGTAAGCCCTAATGAAAAGTCATTCGTCACTGCATCTCGATAATGCTACCATCACCAACCAACCGGTCGGTTAATTATTCGGCTTGGCACCTTTCCCTCGTTCTTCTCTTCTCGCGACCATGACACATCCGCTATTCACGAAGCACGAAGCGACGCTCGACAAAGCGCTCGCAGCCATCGAAACGCGCGGCTACTGGAGCCCGTTCGCCGAAATGCCGAGCCCCAAAGTGTACGGGGAAACGGCCAGCGCCGATGGAGAGGCAGCATTCAAAGCTCATCTCGGCAAGACTTTCGAACTCGATCAGCCTTCGACGGGCGAAACGGTCGGGAAGGAGCGTTCGCCGTTCGGCATCGCGCTGGACGTCCGCTATCCGAAGGCCGATCCCGACGCGCTGACTCAAGCCGCGGCCAAGGCGCAGTCCGCCTGGCGCGCCGCCGGCCCGCAGGCTTGGGTGGGCGTGAGCCTCGAAATCCTGTCGCGCCTGAACCGCGCCAGCTTCGAGATCGCGTACGGCGTGATGCACACGACCGGCCAGGCATTCATGATGGCATTCCAGGCCGGTGGCCCGCACGCGCAAGACCGGGCGCTCGAAGCCGTCGTCTATGCGTGGGACCAGCTACGTCGCATCCCCGCCGAAGCGCACTGGGAAAAGCCGCAAGGCAAAAATCCGCCGCTCGCGATGCAAAAGCGCTTCTCCATCGTCCCGCGCGGCACGGGCCTTGTGCTCGGCTGCTGCACGTTTCCGACCTGGAACGGCTATCCCGGCATGTTCGCCGATCTCGCAACCGGCAACGCCGTCATCGTCAAGCCGCACCCTGGCGCGATCCTGCCGCTCGCGATCACCGTGCGAATCGCGCGTGAAGTGCTTCGTGAGGCCGGCTTCGATCCGAACGTCGTCACGCTCTTGGCCACCGAACCCAACGACGGCGCGTTGGTCCAGGAACTCGCCGTGCGTCCCGAAATCAAGCTCATCGATTTCACGGGAAGCACGCAAAACGGCACCTGGCTCGAGCGCAACGCGCATCAGGCGCAGGTCTACACCGAGAAGGCGGGCGTGAATCAGATCGTCATCGATTCCGTGGACGACATGAAGTCCGCCGCGCGCAACATCGCCTTCTCACTCGCCCTCTATTCCGGTCAGATGTGCACCGCGCCGCAGAACATCTACGTGCCGCGCAATGGCATCCGCACCGCCGAAGGCCAACTGAGCTTCGATGACGTCGCGAAAGCGCTCGCGGGCGCCGTCGAAAAACTCGCATCCGATCCGGCCCGCGCCGTCGAGCTCACGGGAGCGATTCAGAACGATGGCGTCGTGGAACGCGTCACCGAAGCGCGCAAGCTCGGCGACATGCTGCTCGACAGCCAATCTCTCACGCACCCTGCGTTTCCCGAAGCCCGCGTTCACACACCCCTCATGCTCAAGCTCGACGCGCGCACCGACGAAGCGAAATTCACCAAGGAATGGTTCGGCCCGATTTCGTTCGTCATCGCGACCGACTCGACCGCGCAATCGCTCGAACTCGCCGGGTCGATCGCGCGCACGCACGGCGCCTTGACGTTCTCGGTCTACAGCACCGACGACAAGGTGATCGAAGCCGCGCACGAAGCAGCCATTGAAGGCGGTGTCGCGCTCTCGATCAACCTCACCGGCGGCGTCTTCGTCAATCAGACCGCGGCGTTCTCCGACTTCCACGGCACGGGCGCGAACCCCGCGGCCAACGCAGCGCTTTCGGATGCAGCTTTCGTCGCAAATCGCTTCCGAGTAGTGCAAAGCCGCGTCCATGTTGCACCGAAGGCCGCGTCGGCGGAAGCTGGCCAGACGGCATAAGCCAATCGACAGAAACGATGCAAAGGCCGATCGCCGTGCAAACGGCTTATGCCATTCGGCCTAATGGAAAGCTCGCGGTCGCGCGGCTAGTATCGGATGCAAGGAATGGCGGCGAGCACGCGCCGCCGCAGCCGGATTCGTCGAGAGAGGAAATGTAATGACAGAGAAGTCCGTGTTCTTTCACGTCGATGTCGAGACGCGCGTCGCGACGTTGACGCTCAATCGCCCCGACAAACTGAACAGCTTCACGCGCGAGATGCATCGCGAGTTGAACCAGGCGCTCACTGAAATAGAAGCGGGCAATGCGCGCGCGCTCGTCATCACCGGCGCGGGTCGCGGCTTCTGCGCGGGACAGGATCTCGCGGATCTGGATTTCACGCCTGGCTCGATGTCGGATCTGGGCGATCTCATCGACGAGCACTTCAATCCGCTCGTGCGCAGGCTTCAGGCTTTGCCGATGCCGGTCATCGCGGCAGTGAACGGCACGGCCGCTGGAGCCGGCGCGAATCTCGCGATGGCGTGCGACTTCGTCGTCGCGGCGCGCTCGGCCAGCTTCATTCAGGCATTCGTGAAGATCGGCCTCGTGCCCGATTCGGGCGGCACATGGCTGCTGTCGCGCCGCGTCGGTGAGGCGCGTGCGCTCGGGCTCGCGCTGACGGGCGAAAAACTCAGCGCCGAGAAGGCGGAGGCGTGGGGCATCGTGTGGCGCGTCGTCGACGATGCCGAGCTGCAGCAAGCGGCCGCGCAACTGGCCGCCCAACTCGCGCAGCAGCCGGCGCGCGCGGTCGTCGCGATCAAGAAAGCGATCCGCGCGAGCGCGAACAGGACTTTCGACCAGCAGCTCGATCTCGAACGCGATCTTCAGCGCGAGCTCGGTGCGTCGCCGGATTACATCGAAGGCGTCGCCGCGTTCAAGGAGAAGCGCGCACCGCGCTTCGAAGGTCTGTGAGAACCGAATCGAACTGGAGATATCTGTGACGCCACAACAACTCGCGGAAGCCACGGCGAAAGCTATGTACGAAGCGGACGCATGCTCGCGCGCGCTCGGCATCGAGCTGATCGAAGTCCGGCCCGGCTATGCGCGTCTGCAAATGGACGTGCGCCCCGACTTTCTGAACGGCCATGCGATTTGCCACGGCGGCCTGATGTTCACGCTGGCGGACTCCGCGTTCGCGTTCGCCTGCAACTCGTACAACATCAGCACGGTCGCGGCGGGCTGCTCGATCGAGTTTTTGCGGCCCGTGCAGGGCGGCGATCGCCTGACTGCCGAAGCGATCGAGCAAACGCTGAGCGGGCGCACGGGTATCTACGATATCCGCGTGACGAATCGCGAAGGCGAGCCGGTCGCGATGTTCCGCGGCAAGTCGGCTCAGATAAGAGGCAACGTAATTCCCGTGTGACGGATTCGTTCATATAACGGACGCGGCATCTAAAAGCCGCGCCGCGTAGTCAGCATCAAGGAGACAGCAATGACCACATCGCTGCCGCTCGATCCGATCGAGAAGGCGAGCCGCGACGAACTCGCGGCGCTGCAGCTCGAGCGTCTCAAATGGACGCTCAAGCATGCTTACGAGAACTCGCCGGTTTATCGGCGCAAGTTTGACGAAGCAGGCGTTCATCCGGATGACGTCACGTCGCTCTCGGATCTTGGCCGTTTTCCGTTTACGACCAAGAAGGATCTGCGCGACAACTATCCGTTTGGCATGTTCGCGGTTCCGCAGGAGCGGGTCTCGCGCATCCACGCGTCATCGGGTACGACGGGCAAGCCGACTGTCGTCGGCTACACGGCGCAGGATCTGGACAACTGGGCGAACCTCGTCGCACGATCCATTCGGGCGGCCGGCGCGCGTCGTGGCGACAAGGTGCACGTGAGTTACGGCTACGGCCTCTTCACCGGCGGACTCGGCGCGCACTACGGCGCCGAGCGCGCGGGACTCACCGTCATTCCGTTCGGCGGCGGCCAGACGGAGAAGCAGGTGCAGCTGATCCAGGATTTTCGGCCGGACATCATCATGGTCACCCCGAGCTACATGCTGTCGATCGCCGATGAACTGGAGCGCCAGAGCATCGATCCGGCAAGTTGCTCGCTGCGCATCGGCATTTTCGGCGCGGAGCCGTGGACGAACGACATGCGCCGCGCGATCGAAACGCGCATGGGCATCGACGCCGTCGACATCTACGGACTCTCGGAAGTAATGGGGCCGGGCGTGGCATCGGAATGCGCGGAAACCAAGGACGGCCCGACGATCTGGGAAGATCACTTCTATCCCGAGATCATCGATCCGGAAACCGGCGAGGTGCTGCCCGACGGCGAATTCGGGGAACTCGTGTTCACGTCGCTCACGAAGGAAGCGCTGCCGATCATCCGCTATCGCACGCGCGATCTGACGCGCCTTCTGCCCGGCACCGCTCGCACGATGCGACGCATGGAGAAGATCACCGGCCGCTCCGACGACATGATGATCGTGCGCGGCGTCAATGTTTTCCCGACGCAGATCGAAGAGTTGCTGCTCAAGCGCCCGGTACTCGCGCCGCACTATCAGATCGTGCTCACCAAGGAAGGCCCGCTCGACGTACTCACGCTGAACGTCGAGCCTTGCCCCGAATCCGCGCCGGATGTGACCGCGCTCGAAAACGCGAAGTCCGCGCTCGCCTACGACATCAAGGCGCTGATCGGTGTGAGCGCCGTGGTGAACGTGCTCGCGGTGAACGGCATCGAACGATCCGTCGGCAAGGCGCGGCGCGTGATCGACCGGCGCAACGTCGCGTCGTGAAGCAAAAAGCTCGCGAGCCATGATGGCCGCGAGCTTTTTGTGAAGCTGCCGGGAAACCGGCGATATCAGGAATTGGGCAGCAACAGCCACATCCTGCCGCCCTGCTTCATGCGCCCGGCGAGATCGCCGGCATCGTCCCCCAGTCCCCAGAAATAGTCCGCGCGCACACCGCCTTTGATCGCCGAACCGGTGTCCTGCGCGAAAACGAGGCGATTCATCGGCTGATTGCTGAGCGGACGCGTGGTCTGCAGGAAAACGGGCGTGCCGAGCGGAATCGCCGACGGATCGACGGCAATCGAACGCTCCGGCGTCAACGGCACGCCGAGCGCGCCGACGGGACCGTCGCCGAGACTTGCGGACATCGTTTCGTTAGCGGGCATCTCGCGGAAAAAGACGAAGCGCGGGTTCACGTCGAGCAGTGCGTCGACGCGCGCCGGATTCGCCTTCGCCCATGCTTTGATGCCTTGCATCGTCGCCTGTGCGGGCGTGAGTTCTCCGCGATCGAGCAATTCCTTGCCGATCGAGCGATACGGCTGGTTGTTGGTGCCGCCGAAGCCGACGCGCATCACGCTGCCGTCTTCCATGACGACGCGCCCCGAACCCTGCACCTGCAGAAAGAACGCTTCGATCGGATCGTCGACCCACACGAGTTCGTTGCCGTTCAACGCGCCCGAACGTTCGAGCTGCGCGCGCGCGGGAAGCGCCGAACCGGGCTTGTATCGATACGGCCACCGGTACAACGCATACTGATAAATCCCGTGACGCGTGCGCGACCCGCGCAGAAGCGGCTCGTAGTAGCCGGTCACGAGACCGTCGAGCGTGCCGTCGGTGTTGGCGAGCTGAAATGGCGTGAAATAGGCTTCGAAGAAGCTGCGCGCCGCCGACATGTCGAGGTCGTCGAGCCGCTCGGCCGCCGCGCACGCCTTCTGCCAGTTGGCCTGTCGCGAGAGCCGGTTGCAGTTCTGGCGCAGCGCGGCGGTCGCGCCGATCAGCGAATCGTCCTGCCAGCCCGGCACCTGCTGCCAGCTCACCGCAGTCAGGCGCGAAGCGGCGCGCTGTCCGGTGATGATCGGCGTGCCGGTCGCCGTCGCAGGCCCCGGCTTCACGTAATTGCCGCCGCCGCACGAGGCGAGCAGGACAGCGGTTGCAATCGATGCGGCCCAGGCCGCTGCTCGTGCGGCCGGCCGCACGAAGCGCATACAATGCTCGTTCTTGATGGGAACCGCCATGTCTGATCTGTTCGACGAATATCCAATGCTTATTTTTGCGCTCGAGTCGCTCGTGGCGCTCGCCTTGCTGATCTTCATCGTCGTATGGACGGCATCGGGCAAGAAGAAGAACCAGAACCGCTCGAACGATCCCGCGAAACGGCGCTGATTCGCGCCGCCTGCCGCTGTTTCGCTCAGTGGAGCGTGCGCGGCATATGCAACGCAAATTCCGCTACGGGCGCTTCGAAGCGCTCGCCGTCTTCCGCCACGCAGAAATACTCGCCGCGCATCGTGCCGACCGGCGTCGCGATTACCGCCCAGCTCGTGTATTCGAACTGCTCGCCCGGCGGCAACAGCGGCTGATGCCCGACGACGCCCAGCCCCTTCACTTCCTGAACGTGATCGTTGCTGTCGGTGATGATCCAGTGCCGCGAGATCAACTGCGCCGCCACCTGGCCGGTATTGCGGATCGTCAGCGTGTAGGCAAATGCGTACTGCCTGCTATCCGGGTCTGATTGGTCCGGCAAATACCGCGTCTCCACGGAAACGCTGAATTCGTACTGGCTCATCGTTGTTCCAATTCCAATTCGATCGGCCGCTTGGCCGCCAGACACGGGCGCGCCGGCGCGCGGCCATTGGTCTGGCATTCTGCTTGATGCGCGCGGCGCCCGCAACACGATTGGCGTCCCGCCGCCACATCCGCGCGCCATCCGTTGGCCATTCGGACGAGGGACTCCGCGGAAAACGCGGGTTAAAATCACGGCTTTAGGTCGCTACCCGCATACGTCCATGGCGCAATTCCACATCGCTCCCAGCATCCTGTCCGCCGACTTTTCCCGCCTCGGCGAGGAAGTCCGCAACGTCGTCGCCGCCGGCGCCGACTGGATCCACTTCGACGTCATGGACAACCACTACGTGCCGAACCTGACGATCGGTCCGATGGTGTGCGAGGCTATCCGCCCGCACGTGGACGTGCCCATCGACGTGCATCTGATGGTGCGCCCGGTCGACCGCATCGTGCCCGATTTCGCGAAGGCCGGCGCCAATGTGATCAGTTTTCATCCGGAAGGTTCGGATCACATCGACCGCACGCTGTCGCTGATCCGCGATCACGGCTGCAAGGCGGGCCTCGTTTTCAATCCCGCCACGCCGCTGATCTACCTCGATCACGTAATGGACAAGGTCGATCTCGTGCTCATCATGTCGGTGAATCCGGGTTTCGGCGGGCAGTCGTTCATTCCCGAGGCGCTCAACAAGGTGCGCGAGGCACGCGCGCGCATCGATGCGTATCGGGATCGCACGGGGCGCGAAATCCATCTGGAAGTCGATGGCGGCGTGAAGGTCGACAACATCGCGGAAATCGCGGCGGCAGGCGCGGATTCGTTCGTCGCGGGATCGGCCATTTTCGGCAAGCCCGACTACAAGGCGGTCATCGACGCAATGCGCGCCGAACTGGCGAAGGTGGAATCTGGAGCGAAAGCATGAGTGAGATCGCAGCGGCGCAATCGCCCTTTGTGAATCGTCCGATCCGCGCGGCGATCATCGACCTCGACGGCACCATGGTCGACACCGCCGACGACTTCGTCGCGGCACTGAATGCAATGCTTGCGCGCATCGCCATCGAACAGCCGGTCACGCGCGATGAAGTCACGGGCTATGTCGGCAAGGGTTCGGAGAATCTGATCCGCAGCGTGCTCGCCGTGCGGCTGTCGCCGTCGCAGGCGGTCGCGCAGTTCGACGACGCGCTCGCGATCTATCAAAGCGAATACGCGAAGGTCAACGGCAAGCACTCGACGCTATTCCCCGAAGTGAGGGAAGGCCTCGAAGCGATGCGTGAAAGCGGCGTCGCGCTCGCATGCGTGACCAACAAGCCGCATCGCTTCGCCGTGGAGTTGCTTGCGCACTTCGGCATTGCGGATTTCTTCAAGGTGATTCTCGGCGGCGACTCGCTGCCCGCGAAGAAACCCGATCCGCTCCCGATGCTCACCGCATGCGAACGACTGGACGTCTTGCCGCGCGAGACCGTGGCGGTCGGCGATTCGGAAAACGACGCGCTCGCGGGCCGCGCGGCCGGCCTCGCGACCTTGACCGTTCCGTACGGTTACAACCATGGGAAGCCTGTACAGTCGGTGAAATCCGATGGTATAGTTTCCTCGCTGCGCACCGCAGCATCGGCGATTGCCGCCACCTTGGCGCCGCCGGACACCACACTGACTGAATAAGTCCATCCATTCATGTTTCTCAACAGAAAACGGAGTCTGAGCAGCATCGACCGGGGAGCGTGGCCCTGGCGTCGCTGGTCGCGCTAACCTCGCCCGAGGTGCGCTGAAGCCGTCATGCGTGATCGCGCTTCAGCATCCGTTTTTTGTTTCGCTGCGCATACCCGCGCCGTTTCCGTTGAATCGTCGTATATCGAACCTCGCTCACGCACGCGTCGTGTAGTGCCGCGAGTCGTCCTGTCCGCTTCCGCAAATCGAAGCGGCGGGGCCGTCGTATGCGATCATCACGAGATTCGACCGACCGCAGCGCCCTGCACTCCCCGATACCGCGCCACCCAGAAAGCGCGCATCGCTCAAGGATCGCAACATGACCGAACTCGAATTCCAATCGCTGGCGAACGAAGGCTTCAATCGCATTCCGCTCATCGCCGAAGCCCTCGCCGACCTCGAAACGCCGCTCTCGCTCTATCTCAAGCTCGCGCAGACGGAGCGCAACGGCGCGAACTCGTTCCTGCTGGAGTCCGTCGTGGGCGGCGAGCGTTTCGGGCGCTACTCGTTCATCGGTCTGCCGGCCCGCACGACCGTGAGCGTGCGAAACGGCAAGACGCAAGTCGTGACCGATGGCAACGTCATCGAAACGGATGAAGGCGATCCGCTCACGTTCATCGAGCAATATCAAAAGCGCTTCAAGGTCGCGACGCGGCCCGGCTTGCCGCGCTTTTGCGGCGGTCTCGCGGGCTACTTCGGTTACGACGCGGTGCGCTACATCGAGAAGAAGCTCGCGCACAGTGCGCCGCCCGACGATCTCGATCTTCCCGACATCCAGTTGCTGCTGACCGAAGAAGTCGCGGTCATCGACAACCTCGCGGGCAAGCTTTATCTCATCGTCTACGCCGATCCGACCAAGCCGGAAGCGTATGCCAAGGCGAAGCATCGGCTGCGCGAACTGAAGGCGCGTTTGCGCGTGACGGTTCAACCGCCGGTGACATCCGCGAGCGTGCGTACGGAAACGTTCCGCGAATTCAAGAAGGACGATTATCTGAACGCCGTGCGCCGCGCGAAGGAATACATCGCGGCCGGCGAACTGATGCAAGTGCAAGTCGGCCAGCGGCTCATCAAGCCGTTCCGCGACAATCCGCTTTCGCTGTATCGCGCGCTGCGTTCGCTGAATCCGTCGCCGTATATGTACTACTACAACTTCGGCGGCGAAGTGCACGTGGTCGGTGCATCGCCGGAAATTCTCGTGCGTCAGGAAAAGCGCGCCGACGATCGCATTGTGACGATTCGTCCGCTCGCAGGCACGCGCCCGCGCGGCAACACGCCCGAACGCGACGCCGAACTCGCCACCGAACTGCTTAACGATCCGAAGGAAGTCGCCGAGCACGTCATGCTGATCGACC
Source organism: Caballeronia sp. ATUFL_F2_KS9A (assembly GCF_023630765.1). NCBI lineage: Bacteria > Pseudomonadati > Pseudomonadota > Betaproteobacteria > Burkholderiales > Burkholderiaceae > Caballeronia > Caballeronia sp. ATUFL_F2_KS9A. Next base: position 10,575 of record NZ_JALQEK010000015.1, read on the forward strand.
TCGCGCGCAACGACGTCGGCCGCATCGCGCAGACCGGGTCGGTCACCGTGACGGACAAACTGGTCATCGAAAAATACTCGCACGTCCAGCACATCGTGAGCTCGGTCGAAGGCAAGCTCAAGGAAGGCATGAGCAATTTCGACGTGCTGCGCGCCACCTTCCCTGCCGGCACGCTATCCGGCGCGCCGAAGGTTCGCGCGATGGAACTCATCGACGAACTCGAGCCGATCAAGCGCGGCTTGTACGGCGGCGCTGTCGGGTATCTGTCCTTCAGCGGCGAAATGGATCTGGCCATCGCGATCCGCACCGGTCTCATCCACAAGGGCAATCTCTATGTTCAGGCGGCAGCGGGCGTCGTCGCCGATTCGGTGCCCGAATCCGAATGGCAGGAAACGGAGAACAAGGCGCGCGCCGTGCTGCGCGCCGCCGAGCAAGTGCAAGACGGCCTCGACAGCGACTTCTGAGGAGACAAGACCATGCTGCTGATGATCGACAACTACGATTCCTTCACCTACAACCTGGTCCAGTACTTCGGCGAACTCGGCGAGGACGTGCTCACGTATCGCAACGACGAAATCACGCTCGACGAAATCGCGAAGCTCAACCCCGAGCGCATCTGTCTTTCGCCGGGACCGAGCAATCCGCAACACGCGGGCATCACGCTCGACGTGTTGCGTGAGTTTTCCGGCAAGCTGCCGATTCTCGGCGTGTGCCTCGGCCATCAGGCAATCGGCGAGGCGTTCGGCGGACGCGTCGTGCGCGCACAGACGATCATGCACGGCAAAGTGAGCCAGATCGAAACCGACTGTAAAGGCGTGTTCGCCGATCTTCCCAAACACTTCAACGTGACGCGCTATCACTCGCTCGCTATTGAGCGCGAGTCTTTGCCCGACTGTCTGGAAGTGTCCGCGTGGACGCCCGACGGTGAAATCATGGGTGTTCGTCACCGTGAGCTGGAAGTGGAAGGCGTGCAGTTCCATCCGGAATCGATTCTTTCCGAGCACGGCCACGCGCTGCTCGAAAACTTCGTGAAAAACTCTTCGACCGGAAAGCGAGCCTGACGACATGACCATCACCGCACAGGAAGCGCTGCAGCGCACGATCGAACATCGGGAAATCTTTCACGACGAAATGCTGCATCTGATGCGCCAGATCATGCGCGGCGAGATGTCGCCCGTCATGGCCGCCGCGATCATCACCGGCTTGCGCGTGAAGAAGGAAACCATCGGCGAAATCGCCGCTGCCGCGACCGTCATGCGCGAATTTGCGAATCACGTCGAAGTGGCGGACAACTCGAATTTCGTCGATATCGTCGGCACGGGCGGCGACGGCTCGCACACGTTCAATATCTCCACGGCATCGATGTTCGTCGCGGCCGCGTCGGGCGCGAAGGTCGCGAAGCACGGCAACCGCGGCGTGTCGAGCAAATCCGGCAGCGCGGACGTGCTCGAAGCCCTCGGCGTGAACATCGATCTGACACCGGAACAAGTGGCCGCTTCCATTGCCGAAACCGGCATGGGCTTCATGTTCGCGCCGAATCATCATCCGGCGATGAAGAACATCGCGCCCGTGCGCCGCGAACTCGGCGTGCGGACCATCTTCAATATTCTCGGGCCGCTGACGAATCCGGCCGGGGCGCCGAATCAGCTTCAGGGCGTGTTTCACGAAGACCTCGTCGGCATTCAGGTGCGCGTGATGCAGCGTCTCGGCGCGAAACACGTTCTTGTCGTGTACGGCAAAGACGGCATGGACGAGGTGTCGCTCGGCGCCGCGACGAAAGTCGGCGAGCTGAGAAACGGCGAAGTCACCGAGTACGAGATTCATCCGGAGGATTTCGGCCTGCAGATGGTGTCGAATCGTTCGCTGAAGGTGCAGGACGCGCAGGAATCGAAGGCAATGCTGTTAGGCGCGCTGAACAACAAGGCGGGCGTCGCGCGCGAGATCGTCACATTGAATGCGGGAACCGCGCTTTATGCCGCGGATGTCGTCGATTCGATCGAAGCCGGCATGGCCGCCGCGCGCGAAGCGATCGAGAGCGGCGCGGCGCGCGAGAAGGTCGAGACGCTCGTGAAGTTCACGCAGCAATTCGCAAAGAAATAACGGAACCCGAACGGAAGCCGACATGAGTGACATTCTGGATCGCATCATCGCGGTCAAGCGCGAGGAAGTCCGCGCTGCCGAACAAAGCGCGCCGCTCGAAGAGCTGAAGCTCGAAGCCAGTTCGCGCGACCTGCGCGATTTCGTCGGCGCATTGCGCGCGAAGCATGCGGCGAATCAGGCGGCGGTGATCGCGGAAGTGAAGAAGGCGAGCCCGTCGAAAGGCGTGCTGCGAGAGGATTTCGTACCCGCCGACATCGCGCGTTCGTACGAAAAAGGCGGCGCCGCATGCCTTTCCGTGCTCACCGACGTGCAGTTCTTCAAGGGTAGCGTCGCGTATCTGGAGGAAGCGCGCGCGGCGTGCAGTCTGCCGGTGCTGCGCAAGGACTTCATCATCGATCCGTATCAGATCATCGAAGCCCGCGCGATGGGCGCGGACTGCATTCTGCTGATCGCCGCCGCGCTCGAACTCTCGCAGATGCAGGATCTCGAAGCCTACGCGCACTCGCTCGGGCTCGCGGTGCTGGTCGAAGTCCACGACGCCGACGAACTGCGCGACGCGCTCACGCTGAAGACGCCGCTCATCGGCATCAACAATCGCAATCTGCGCACGTTCGAAACGACGATCGAAACGACCATCGGCTTGCTGGAGCAGATTCCCGATGACCGCATCGTGGTAACGGAATCCGGCGTTCTGTCGCGCGTCGATGTCGACCGGCTGCGCGCGATGCGCGTGCATACGTTCCTCGTCGGCGAAGCGTTCATGCGCGCCGACGATCCGGGCGCCGAACTCGCGCGCATGTTCTTCTAAATCTCATCGACGGGAACCGCATGGGCATCGAACGGGAATTGAAACTCGCGCTCGCGCCGTCGCAACACGACGACGTGGCGCGCTTCTTCGACGAACGCACCGGCGCGGGCAAGCCGATCGAGCTTGCCAACGTCTACTTCGACACGCCGGACTGCGCGCTCGCGAAGGCGAAATCCGCGCTGCGCCTGCGCCGCACGCCGGAGCAATGGCTGCAGACGTTCAAGACGCTCGGCAAATCGGTGGCTGGCCTGAGCAACCGGCACGAGTGGGAGTTGCCGGTGCAAGGCGAAGCGCTCGAAATCGATGCGCTCATTGCCGCCTGCGACAACGACGCCGCGCGCGAAGCGCTGGAACGCGCCGCGCCGGACCTGATCGCGCTGTTCAAGACCAATTTCAGGCGCATCGTCTGGGACATCGAGCGCGAGGGTTCGCATATCGAAGTCGCGCTGGATCGCGGCGAAATCACGGCGGACGTCGACGGCACGACGCGTCGCGCGGATATCAGCGAGCTGGAGCTGGAACTGAAATCCGGCGAGGAAAGCGCGCTTTCGATGCTCGCGGCGGAATTGCGCGGCGCGTTTCCCGAGATCGTTCCCGAAGACCTCAGCAAGGCGCAGCGCGGCTATTTGCTGCGCGAGCCGCCCGAAGGCAAGAACCGCAACGCATGAATCAGCAGCCTTCCCTTTTCGCGGATAACGAAGCCGCGAACGCGTCGTCGAATTCCACGACGCTCGAAAGTCAGTTCGACGCGCTGCCCGCCGACTGGCGCCGCCATCTGAAGCCGTTCATCGACAGCAAGCATTACGCGGCGTTGTGCGCGTTCGTCGATGCCGAGCGCGCCGCCGGCAAGACCGTCTATCCCGCCGATGTCTTTCGCGCGCTGCGCCTCACGAGTCCTGCCGACGTGAAGGTCGTCATCCTCGGACAAGACCCGTATCACGGCGAGGACAAAGGCGCGCCGCAAGCGCACGGCCTCGCGTTTTCGGTGCCCGCACCCGTGCGCCCGCCGCCGTCCTTGCGCAACATCTTCAAGGAGATTCACGCGAGTCTCGGATTTCCCGCGCCCGCGCACGGTTGCCTCGATTCGTGGGCCAAACAAGGCGTGCTGCTGCTGAACACGTCGCTGACGGTCGAGCGCGATAAAGCCGGAAGCCACGCGAAACGCGGCTGGGAACAATGCACCGACACGCTGATCCACGAAATGGCGCAGCGTCACGATGGCCTCGTGTTCATGCTGTGGGGCGCGCACGCGCAGGCGAAGCGCAAGCTGATCGACGACACACAGAAGGCGCATTGCGTGCTGGAGGCGGCGCATCCGTCGCCGTTGTCGGCGTATCGCGGATTCTTCGGCTGCGGGCACTTCGCGCTCGCGAACGAATATCTGACGAAGCACGGACGCGCGCCGATCGACTGGCGTCTGCCCGCCGAGCCTGAATTGCTCGCCTGAAACGCAAAAAACCCCGCCACGCGGGGTTTTTCTTCGATACGAAAGCGCTTAAACCGCTGCGATCGCCTCACGCGCCGACGCGAGTGCCGCGCCAGCCGCTTCCGGTCCCATGTTCAGGCCTTCGGCGTAGATGAAGTTCACGTCCGTCATGCCGAGGAAGCCGAGGAACGTCTTGAGGAACGGCGTCTGCGAATCGTTCGGCGTGCCTGCGTACTTGCCGCCGCGCGCCGACACCACGTACACCTTCTTGCCCTTCACGAGACCTTCCGGACCATTCGCGGTGTAGCTGAACGTGATGCCCGCACGCGCGATCCAGTCGAAATACGTCTTCAGTTGCGACGAGATGCCGAAGTTGTACAGCGGCGCTGCGATTACGACGATATCCGCGGCTTGCAGCTCGGCGATCAGCGCTTCGCTCTTCGCGTTGATCGCGGCTTGCTCCGCAGTGCGCTGATCGGCGGGCGTGAAGAACGCGCCGAGCGTGGCGTCGTCGAGATGCGGCAGCGCGTCGCCCAGCAGATTGCGCACGACCACCTTCGCGCCCGGATTGCTTTGTTGCAGTTTCGCGGTCAGTTCGTCGGCGAGCAGCGTCGATTGAGCGCCTTGCGAACGGGCGGCGGAGTTGATCTGGAGAATCGTCGTCATGATGGCTTCCTGTCTCTGAGAGGTTCGGGCGCACTCGGCGTCCCGTTAGGAAGCATTCTTCTCATTTCGACCTTCGGGAAAAAGCCGTCAGATCGTGACGGATCGTTGCACCGATAGAACAATCCGCCACATATTCCGGCAATCAGCCTTTCAGCCAGCGCTCGCGCCATTGTTTCGACGGACCCCGACCGTCGATGGCCGTCAGCACGTAACGCGCGACTTCCGGTCCGTCCAGCTTGACCTCGGTGCGGCGCAGCTCGTCGCGACGGAACGCGTGCACCTCCACTTTCGCGCCCGGCAGATAACGCGACAGCAGCGCATCGAGATTCGAGCCGTTGACGCGCAGTCCGTCGATCGCGACGAGCACATCGCCCGCCGACAATCCCGCCTTCTGCGCCGCGCTGCCTTCGTGGACGACGGCCAGCGTGCAATCCGCGCCGCCACGCACGCGCGCGCCGAGCGACGGCTTGACCGCCGCGCCGTTGCCCGGCAGATCGGGGGCGAGCGCGATGCCGAACGGCTCGAAAAGCGCGTCGAGCGGCAGATCGCGCGTGCCGCGCACGCCGTCGCGGAACAGCGAGCGCAGGTCAGCGCCGGTCGCTTCGGCGAAAAGCGCCTCGACGTCTTCCTCCGCAATGCCGCGCCCCTTGCCGTTGTAAAACTCGCGACCGTAGCGCTGCCAAAGCAGACGCATCACGTCGTCGAGCGACTTGCGGTTGTCGGTCTGCGCGCGAATCGACAGATCGAACGCCAGCGCGACGAGCGAGCCTTTCTGGTAATAGCTGACGATCGCGTTCGACGCGTTTTCGTCGGCGCGGTAGTACTTCACCCAGGCGTCGAACGAGCTTTGCGCGACCGATTGCTTGAACCGCCCGGAGCCGCGCAGCACGCCGCCGATCGTCTTGCCGAGCAGACTGAAATAATCGCCGGCGGAAATCAGGCCGCTGCGCACGAGCATCAGATCGTCGTAGTACGACGTGAAGCCTTCGAAGAGCCACAAGAGCGTCGTGTAATTTTCCTGCGACAGATCGTACGGCGCGAACGTCGCCGGCTTGATCCGCTTCACGTTCCACGTATGGAAATACTCGTGGCTGCACAGGCCGAGATACGTGCGATAACCCTCGGTCGTTTCCGGGCGGCCCTGCACCGGCAGATCCGTGCGATTGCAGATGAGCGCCGTCGATGCGCGATGCTCCAGCCCGCCGTAACCATCGCTGACGGCGACGGTCATGAACACGTAGCGATCCATCGGCGCTTTCTTCGTGCGCGGCTCGAAGAGCGAGATCTGCGCTTCGCAGACGCGCTTCAGGTCGGCGGCGAGCCGGTTCATATCGAGATTGACGACGCGCCCCGAAATCACGATGTCGTGCTTCACGCCGTGCGCGCTGAAACTGCCGAGCGCGAATTCACCGAGCGTGACCGGATGGTCGACGAGTTCGTCGTAATTCGCCGCTTCATAGGCGCCGAAACCGTAGCGCTTCGTGCCGCGCGCTTCTGAAAGCGCCGTCGCGACGCGCCAGTTGCGATACGCGCCGCCCTGCGGCGGTTCGATATCGACGACGCACGGCGCGCCCGACTGCCCTTCCACCGCGAGGAACGTGCTCGTGCCGTTGAAGAAGCCGACGGTGTCGTCGAGATGCGCGGCGCGCACCGACATGTCCCACGCGTAGACCTCGTAGCGCAGCGTGATCGGGCCGTCGGTCGGCGCGGCTTGCCACGCGTGCTTGTCGATCTTTTCGATGGCGATCTTGCGGCCCGCCGCGTTGAACGCCTGCAGCGTCACGATGTTGCGTGCGAACTCGCGGATCATGTAGCTGCCCGGAATCCAGACCGGCAGCATGAAGCGCTGGCCGGCCGGATCGGGAACGGCTACGGTCAGCGTCACTTCGAAGAGATGCGCGGCGGGATTTTTCGGAACGATGCGGTAGCGGACGGGCTGCACCGTTTGCAAAAGCGTAGTCATCTCGATGTCCTTTGTTCTTGTTCTGGGCGCGTCGATCTTGAACGAACCGCGCCCGGCGCCTTGCTTGTTTACGCTGCGCTTTCGGAAAAGCAAGGCCGTAAAAACACAGGAGGCGCATGACGCGCCTCCCTTCTTCGTTTCGGACCGCGCTCAGCGCACGGCGGACAGTTCCTTTTCGAGCCGGTCGGCGGGCACGGCGCCTGGCAGACGCCGGCCATCGGCGAGGAATACGGTCGGCGTGCCGGTGACGTTCATCGCGCGGCCGAGCTTTAGATTCTTGTCGATGGCGGTCGTATCGCACGATGCCGACGCGGTCGGCGCCTTGTGATCGAGCATCCAGCTTTCCCACGACACACCGCGATCCTGCGCGCACCAGATCGACTTCGACTTGGCCGTCGAATCGGGCGAGAGCACCGGATACAGGAAGGTGTAGACCGTCACGTTGTCGATCGACTTCAGCGTCGATTCGAGTTGCTTGCAGTACGGGCAGTTCGGATCGGAAAACACCGCGATCTTGCGGCTGCCGTTGCCCTTCACGACCTTCACCGCGTTCTCGAACGGCAGCTTCGCGAAGTCGATCTTGTTGGTTTCGGCAAGCCGCGCCTCGGTCAGGTTCTTGCTGTTCCGTGTATCGACGAGATCGCCGATCAGCACGTAATTGCCGCTCGCGTCGCTATACACGATCTGCGAGCCGAGATTCACCTCGTAGAGACCGGGAATCGGCGTCTTTTCGATGCTCTTGATGGTCGCGTCGCCCATGCGCGATTCGAGCGCCGACTTGAGCTTGTCGGTGGTCTGATCGGCCTGCGCCGAACAGCCGACGCCGAGCGTCACGGCGAGCGCCGCGGCCGTCGCCAGGGCCAGTCTGAGGGTGGTTTTCATGCGGTTTCCTGTGAGTCGTGCGGCATCGCGCCCGAGAAAGTGAGATTGTTTCAGCCGAGCGCCGCCGAGACGAGCCAGCGCTTGATGAGCGGCTGCGCGCCGACGAACGCCATGCCGGTGTTGCGGACCGCGCGCGCGAGCGTGCCCGGCACGGCGAAAAGCCGCTGCAGGCCGTCGGTCGCGAACATGAGCTTCTGGATGTCTTCACGGCGCGCGCGTTCGTATCGGCGAAGGAGGATCGGATCGCCGAGATCGCGGAACGACTCCTTGTTCGCGATGACGTCCGCGAGCGCGGCGACGTCGCGCAGGCCGAGGTTCATGCCCTGCCCCGCGAGCGGATGAATCAGATGCGCGGCATCGCCGACGAGCGCGACACGCGGCGCGACGAGTTTGTCGACGGTTTGCAGCCCGAGCGGAAAGCCTTGCGCCGGCGTCACGCAATCGAGCGTGCCGAGCTGGTTTTGCGTTGCCGTTTCGACTTGCGCGGCGAGTTGCGCCGGATCGAGCGCGAGCAGTTCGTCGGCGTGTTCGGTGCGCGCGGACCACACGAGCGAAACGTGATCGCCCGGCAGCGGCAAGAGCGCGATGATTTCGGTATCGCGGAACCATTGGTACGCCGTTTCGCCGTGCGGCTTTTCGGCCTTGAAATTGGCGACGACGCCCGTCTGCCGATAATCGCGCCGATTCATCTTCGCGCCCATTTGCGCGCGCACCCACGAATGCGCGCCGTCCGCGCCGACGATCAGATCCGTCTCCAGCATTTCGCCGCTCGCGAGTGCAATGTGCGCGGCGTCGGATTGGACCGTCATGCCCTGCGCGCGCGATTCGAACCACGACAAGCTCGGCGAAAAGCGCAACGCGGCATCGAGCGATTGCTCGATCAGCGACGATTCCACGATCCACGCGAGCTGCGGCACCGACGCCTGAAACGCCGAGAAGTGCAATTCCGCGTGGGCATCGCCGAACACGCGCATGTCGAAGACGGGACCGAGCCGCGAACGATCGAGCGCCTGCCAGACGCGCAGACGCTCCAGCAGCGCCTGCGAGCTCGACGACAGCGCGTAGATGCGCGAATCGAACGCCGCGCCCGGCGGCAGGCCAGCCGCGCGCGACGCGACGAGCGCGGTGCGCAGCCCGGATTGCGCGAGCGCGAGCGCCGCCGTCTTGCCGACGAGCCCGCCGCCGACGACGATAGCGTGAAATTTCAGTGGATGCGGAGTCATCCGGGCATTATAGCCGTGGGGTTCGAACGGGTTTGCGAGCCGGCGGCGGCGCTTGCCCGCGACGGTGCGGCGGTACAATAGCGGTTTGCCTGGCCGCCGCACGCGGCCGTAGCGTGGCGGGCGGTTCTCGCCCGCTCATTGCGCACCATTTTTGACGAAACCCGCGCGGCCCGCGCCGTCTTACCAGTTCGAAGGATTCCATGAGCCTCCAATGCGGCATCGTCGGCTTGCCTAATGTCGGCAAGTCCACTCTTTTCAATGCGTTGACCAAGGCGGGCATTGCCGCCGAAAACTATCCGTTCTGCACCATCGAGCCGAACGTCGGCGTGGTCGAAGTGCCGGACGCGCGCCTCAACGCGCTCGCCGAAATCGTGAAGCCCGAGCGCATCCTGCCGGCGGTCGTCGAATTCGTCGATATCGCGGGGCTCGTCGCCGGTGCGTCGAAAGGCGAAGGCCTCGGCAATCAGTTCCTCGCGAACATCCGCGAAACCGACGCGATCACGCACGTCGTGCGCTGCTTCGAGGACGAGAACGTGATCCACGTCGCGGGCCAGATCGATCCGATCGCGGATATCGAAGTCATCAATACTGAACTCGCGCTCGCCGATCTGGCGACGGTCGAAAAAGCGCAGGCGCGCTATTCGAAGGCGGCGAAGTCGGGCAACGACAAGGAAGCGATCAAGCTCGTCGCCGTGCTGGAAAAAGTGCGCGCGCAGCTCGATCAGGCGAAGCCGGTGCGCGGCCTTTCGCTGACGGAAGAAGAACTGCTGCTCATCAAGCCGTTCTGCCTGATCACGTCCAAGCCGACGATGTACGTCGCGAACGTGAAGGACGACGGCTTCGAGAACAACCCGCATCTCGACGCGGTGCGCAAGCATGCGGAAGCGGAAAACGCGCCGGTGGTCGCGGTGTGCGCGGCGATCGAAGCGGAAATCGCCGATCTCGACGATGCCGACAAGCTCGAATTCCTCGCCGACATGGGCATGGACGAGCCGGGCTTGAATCGCGTGATTCGCGCGGGTTTCAAGCTGCTCGGCCTGCAGACGTACTTCACGGCGGGCGTGAAGGAAGTGCGCGCGTGGACGATTCATATCGGCGATACGGCGCCCCAGGCGGCGGGTGCCATTCACACGGATTTCGAGCGCGGGTTCATTCGCGCGCAGACCATCTCGTTCGATGACTACATCGCATATAAGGGCGAGCAAGGGGCGAAGGAAGCCGGGAAGATGCGCGCCGAAGGGAAGGAGTATGTCGTGCACGACGGGGATGTCATGAATTTCTTGTTTAACGTCTGACGCGCGACGTAAAGAAACGTCAAAGCTGCTTGCCTCGCGAAGCGGAGTGTCTTTTCATGGACACTCCGCTTTTTTCTTGCGCGGACGAGACAACGCAGCAACGCTGCGATCGACAAAAACAACGAGACATAACCACGAGATGCAGAGACACGCACTGCGCGCATTCACAGCTTTCACGCTGATCGCGGCGAGCTTGCTCGCAACGTCCGACGCCTTCGCCTATCGCGGCAACCCGTACCAGTATCAACCGCAGCCCGACGAGTCCGATCTCGACAACCACGGTCATTACGTCAACCGCGACGGCAACGTCGTCCACTCGCCCGCGCGCACGCGCTCCGGCGCTGTCCCCGCGGGCGCGACCGCGCAATGCCGCGACGGCTCCTACAGCTTCAGCCAGCATCACAGCGGCACATGCTCGCGGCACGGGGGCGTAGCCGCCTGGCAATGACCGCCTCCACCGCGAAGTACAATGCCACCTAATCCCGCCTGCGCGAAACGCCACGGCGGGAACGCGCGAATCCGCGCCACCGAACATCCTCGCGCGCCGAACCGGGCGCCCCGCATTCATCCATCCAGCTAGGACAACATGGCCCAATACGTCTTCACCATGAACCGCGTCGGCAAGATCGTCCCGCCGAAGCGTCAGATCCTGAAAGACATCTCCCTTTCGTTCTTCCCCGGCGCCAAAATCGGTCTGCTCGGCCTGAACGGTTCCGGCAAATCGACGCTCATCCGCATCATGGCGGGCGTCGACAAGGACATCGAAGGCGAAGCCACGCCGATGCCCAATCTGAACATCGGCTATCTGCCGCAGGAGCCGCAGCTCGATCCGCAGCAGACCGTGCGTGAAGCCGTCGAAGAAGGTCTCGGCGATGTCTTCCTGGCGCAAAAGAAGCTCGACGAAATCTACGCCGCCTACGCCGAACCCGACGCCGATTTCGACGCGCTCGCCGCCGAACAGGCGAAGTACGAAGCCATCCTCTCGACGAGCGATGGCGGTAGCCCCGAGCAGCAACTCGAAGTCGCCGCCGACGCGCTGCGCCTGCCCGCGTGGGACGCGAAAATCGAACATCTGTCGGGCGGCGAAAAGCGTCGCGTCGCGCTGTGCAAGCTGCTGCTGCAAAAGCCCGACATGCTGCTCCTCGACGAACCGACCAACCACCTCGACGCCGAATCCGTCGAATGGCTCGAACAGTTTCTGACGCGCTATCCGGGCACCGTCGTCGCGGTGACGCACGATCGCTACTTCCTCGATAACGCCGCCGAATGGATTCTCGAACTCGACCGCGGACACGGCATTCCGTGGAAGGGCAACTATTCGAGCTGGCTCGATCAGAAGGAAGACCGCCTGAAGCAGGAAGAGGCGAGCGAATCCGCGCGTCAGAAGGCGATCAAGAAAGAACTCGAATGGGTGCGACAGAATCCGAAGGGACGTCAGGCGAAATCGAAGGCGCGTATCGCGCGATTCGAGGAACTCAACAGCCAGGAATACCAGAAGCGCAACGAAACGCAGGAAATCTTCATTCCGGTCGGCGATCGCCTCGGCAATGAAGTCATCGAGTTCAAGAACGTCAGCAAGGCGTATGGCGACCGCCTGCTCATCGACAACCTGAACATGAAGATTCCGGCGGGCGCGATCGTCGGCATCATCGGGCCGAACGGCGCCGGTAAGTCCACGCTCTTCCGCATGCTGACCGGCAAGGAGCAGCCGGATTCGGGCGAAATCGTCAAGGGACCGACGGTCAAGCTCGCGTACGTCGATCAGAGCCGCGATGCGCTCGCCGCCGACAAGACCGTCTTCGAGGAAATCTCCGGCGGCGCCGACGTCCTCACGGTCGGCAAATACGAAACGCCGTCGCGCGCGTATATCGGCCGCTTCAACTTCAAGGGCAGCGATCAGCAGAAACTCGTCGGCAATCTGTCCGGCGGCGAGCGCGGACGTCTGCATCTGGCGAAGACGCTCATCGCGGGCGGCAACGTGCTGCTGCTCGACGAACCGTCGAACGACCTCGACGTCGAAACGCTGCGCGCGCTCGAAGACGCGCTGCTCGAATTCGCCGGCTCCGTGATGGTGATTTCGCACGACCGCTGGTTCCTCGACCGCATCGCGACGCACATCCTCGCGTTCGAGGGCGATTCGCACGTCGAATTCTTCGACGGCAACTATCAGGAATACGAGGCCGACAAGCGCAAGCGTCTCGGCGAGGAAGCCGCGAAGCCCAAGCGTCTGCGCTACAAGCCGATCACGCGCTAACGTCTGACGAAATAGCCTATGCGGGCGCGCGCACCGACATCAGGCGTAAAAGTGGCGACTGTGTAGGGCGCAGTCGCCACTTACTTTTTCGAGCGACGCTTTCCAGCAAGCCGACACGGAGACACACGCAGATGGCGGGATCGAGCGCGCGGCGGGGAGCGCTTTGGGCAATCGGAATCGTCGTGGCGCTCGTCGTCGTGGTGATCGGCGGCTGGTTTTTCGTCGTCCATCAGATGAAAGAGCGGATCCTCGAGACGCTCGGCCCGAACGGTTCGGTGGAAGAGATCGACGTCGGCTTCGGGCACGTCACGCTCTCGCGCGTGCGGCTGCGCGGCCCGAAAGACTGGCCAGCCGGCGACGCGATGCGCGCGGAGCGCATCGTGCTCGACGTCGACATGCAATCGCTCATCTCGAGGCCGATTCATCTGCGCAGCGTGAGCGTCGACAACTACTATCTGTCGATCGTCCGCTCCGCCGATGGCCGCGTACGCATCCTGCCCGGCCTCAAGGAAACCGCGCGCGAAGCCGACGCCCGGCCCGACAGCAAGGAACGTCAGGAGCACGCGCAAGAAGAAAAAATCATCGATCGCGTGTCGTTCGAGCGCGGCTCGATGGAGTTCTTCGACGGCTCCGTGCCGAACCCGCCGTATCGCGTGCTGATCGGCGATGCGCGCGCCACTGTCGATCATCTGCATCTGCCCGCGCTCACCGAGCGCACCGAGCTTTCGATGACCGGTTCCATCAAAGGTCCGTCGCACACGGGCAACGTCACGTGGGGCGGCTGGATGATCATCGCCAACAAGGATTCGCAGACGCGCGCGACACTGCGCAACGTCGATGTCGCGACGCTCGATCCGTATCTGCTGAAGAAGGCCGGCGCAAAGGCGGCGGTGACAGGCGGCACCATCGACATGACGATCGATGCAACCGTGAAGAATTACCGCATTCACGCGCCCGGCACGTTGACGCTGAATCATCTGCAGATCAGCGATACCGGCAACGCGCTCGACACCTTTCTCTCGATTCCGACGAAAGCCGCGATCGCCGCGCTCAAAGACCGCAAGGAACAGATCAAGCTCGACTTCACGCTCGAAGGCGATCTGCGCGATCCGAAATTTTCGCTGAGCGAGAGTCTGTCCAAGAAGCTCGCGGCGGGATTCGCGAAGGCGCTGGGCGTCAGCGCTGAAGGCGTCGCGCGCGGCGCGGGCGATACGGTTCGGGGAATCGGCAACGCGCTGAAGAACCTGCTCGGGCAATAGCGCGTCGCCTTCTCGCTTTACTTTCAGATCGGCAGATTCAGCGCGCGCAGCTTCGTTTCGGTTTCCAGCGCGCCGGTGTAGTGAACGCCGTGCCAGCCGAGCGCCGTCGCGGCTTGCGCGTTCATCGGGTTGTCGTCGATGAACACGAGTTCGTTCGGCTGAACGCCCGGCAGATGCCGTTCGATTTCCGCGCGCATCAAACCGAAAATCTGCGGATCAGGCTTCACGAGGCCCACGCGCCCTGACACGACGATCTCGCGAAACTTCCGCAAGACGTCGAAGCGTTCCCACGCATACGGAAACGTCTCCGCCGACCAGTTCGTGAGGCCGAAGAGCGGCACGCCCGCCGCTTCGAGCCGGTCGACGAGCGCCACGCCCTCTTCCAGCACGCCGGACACCATTTCCGGCCAGCGTGCGTAGAACGCGCGGATCAGCGCTTCGTGCTCGGGATAGACGGCGATCAGTTCGGCGGTGCCGTCCTCGATGGTCTGCCCGCCGTCCTGTTGCACGACCCATTCCATCTTGCAGACGTTGTCGAGGAACCAGCGGCGCTCCGTGTCGTCTGGAATCAGATGCTTGTAGAGATATTCGCGATTCCAGTCGATCAGCACGCCGCCGAAATCGAATACGACTGCCTTGATGGTCATTGCTCGCTGCTCCGTGGGTCAGATCGCCTTGGTCCGCTCTTCGAGCCATGCCAGCGCCTTGCCCGTCACATGCGGCGACACGCGGCGCCGCACGGTTTCGTGATACGCGTTGAGCCACGCGCGTTCGTCTTCGCGCAGCAACGACACATCGATGCAGCGCGCGTCGATCGGACAAAGCGTCAGCGTTTCAAATTCGAGGAAATCGCCGAATTCGGTCTTGCCCGCCGCCTGGTTCATCACGAGATTCTCGATGCGGATGCCCCACTTGCCCGGCCGATAAATGCCCGGCTCGACCGACGTGATCATGCCCTCTTCCATCGCCGTCCACGGTTCGGCGGGCGCGTAGTGCGAAATTACTTGCGGGCCTTCGTGCACGTTCAGGAAATAGCCGACGCCGTGTCCCGTGCCGTGGCCGTAGTCCGCGCCCGCTTCCCAGATCGGCGCGCGCGCGATCGAATCGAGCATCGGCGAACGGATGCCGCGCGGAAAACGCGCGCGCGAAAGCGCCATCGTACCCTTCAGCACGACGGTGAAATCGCGCTTGTGCTCGGCCGTGATCTCGCCGATCGGCACGACACGCGTGATGTCCGTGGTGCCGCTCAGATATTGGCCGCCCGAATCGATCAGCAGCAGACCGTTGCCTTCGATGACCGCATGCGACGCTTCCGTCGCGCGGTAATGCGGCTTCGCGCCGTTCGCGTTGAAGCCCGCGATCGTGCCGAAGCTCAGCGTGACGAAACCCGGGCGGCGTGCACGCGCGGCAGTCAGCTTCTCGTCGATGGTCAGTTCCGTGATGCGCTCGCGTCCCAGCGCTTCCTCGAACCACGCGAAGAATTCGGCGAGCGCGGCGCCGTCCTGCTCCATCGTCGCGCGGATATGCTCCGCTTCCGCCGCGGTCTTGCGCGACTTCGCGAACGTCGACGGATTCACCGCCTCGACGATTTTCACCGCCGACGGCACTTTCTCCAGCAAGCCGTGCGTGATTCGGCGCGGGTCGATCAGGAGCGTCGCGCCCGCGGGCAGCGACGCGAGCGATTCCGATGCGGCGGCGTACGGCGCGACGCGCACGTTGTCGCGCGACAGCGATTCGACGAGCGCGCCCGGAATCTTGCCGTCCGCGACGAAAATCGTCGCATCGTCGAGACCGATCAGCGCGTGCGCGACGAAAACCGGGTTGTAGCTCACGTCGCCGCCGCGCAGATTGAAGATCCACGCGAGATCGTCGAGTGTGGAAACGAAGTGCCATTGCGCGCCTTTGGCACGCATCGCGTCGCGCACTTGCGCGAGCTTGTCCGCGCGAGCGACGCTCGCATTCGGCGCCGCATGCTCGTAGACGGCCGCCTC
The DNA here is from genome assembly GCF_023630765.1 of Caballeronia sp. ATUFL_F2_KS9A. NCBI lineage: Bacteria > Pseudomonadati > Pseudomonadota > Betaproteobacteria > Burkholderiales > Burkholderiaceae > Caballeronia > Caballeronia sp. ATUFL_F2_KS9A. The sequence goes on from NZ_JALQEK010000015.1 coordinate 26,442, forward strand.
CGGCAAGCCGGGGCGCGCGGGCCACACGGCATCGAGCAGATCGACATCGGTGCGTAATACGATGCCGCGCGCACTCAGCGCATCGGACAGTGCACGCGCCGCCGCGACGCCGAGCACGGTGCCGTCGACGGCGACCGTCGCGCCCGATGCGACGTTTTCAGCGAGCCAGTCGACGTGCGGCGCGGTCTGCTGCCCGCCCATCATCTTCATGAGCACGATGCCGGTGCCGGCGAGTTGCGTCTCGGCTTGCGTCCAGTAGCGGCTGTCGACCCAGACGCCCGCGAAGTCCGCCGTCACCACGAGCGTGCCGACCGAGCCGGTGAAGCCCGAAAGCCACTGACGCCCTTGCCAGCGTTCCGGCAGATATTCGGAAAGATGCGGATCCGCCGATGGAATCAGCACGGCGGCGAGCTTTTCGCGCGCCATCTGGCCGCGCAACGACTCGATGCGGCTCGCGAACATGGCGGGTTCCGGAATGGCTGAATCTGCAATGCGATCGTTCATGAAGTCACCTGCTTGAAAGCCCGCGTAGGGCGCGAAGAGCACGACGCGCGGCAAGGATCACCCGCCCGCGTCACAAAATCGAGATCAGCGGCGCGCCGCCAGTCCGACAGTCGTCGTCACGACGAAGAGCGCGAAGACCGCGCACGCGAGCCATTCGAGCGTGTCGCCGTCGTGATATACATCGACGATATTGCCGAGCATGCGCGCAACAACCGTCGCCAGTATGCCAGCGGCGATGGCCGTCCAGACGTAGCCCGCCGGACCGCGCGCGACGCGTCCCGCACGGCGTAGCGGATGCAGCCACCAGCCCGCCGCGCCGATCACCGCACCGAGAAAAATCAGTCCGATCCAGCCCATCAGCGGCGATGCTCCATCGGTGTCGATTCGTTGCAAAGCGGAGCAGATCGGTGGATGTACATGATTTAGGGCAATCCTCGGCGCGACGTAGCGCTTGAGTTTAGGGGCCGGATATGGGGAGCGCAAGGCTCGGAATGCGCGTACCGAAATCGCATCGAAGGGAACCAAAAGCGCGCTTCTTCTTTCTGAGAAGATTATGCGAGTTTTCCGAAACTCCGCCGCTCGGCCGAATGATAAAATCCTTTCATCTTTGCGCTTTATATATATTCTTGCCATTTATAAAGCGAACTTCACATTTATCGCCACTTCGTTAATCGCGTTACTGATTTTCACGCGACGAATTGACGGTTTCAAAGGCGGCATTTTCCTATGACTGAAGCCAATCCAATTTCCCTGCGTGGTCTCGAAATGATCGTCACGTATCGCGGCTCCGGTCAGGAAAGGCGCGATAACCTGCGTGGCGTTCTGCGCCACCTTGTCCGCACCTATTCGGACTTTCACATCTGGCTGATCGAAGCGGACGCCGCGCCCACGTTCAGTTGGACCGAGATCGGCGATTCGCGCATCCGGCACGTATTCGTGCACGATACCGGCCCGTTTCCGAAAGCGAGGCTCGTCAATCTCGGTGCGTTAATGGCAAAAAGCCCGATTATCTGCATGCACGATGCCGATATGATCGCCAATCCACGCATGATGAAATCGGCCGTCGACGCATTAATGGACGGCGATGCCAGCGACGTGCTTTGCCCATTCTCGCGCGTGCTGAATGTTTCAGGCGATCGACGCCAAACGTTTATCGAATCGGGAAACTTCGACGAATTCGCTCCGTTCATGGAAGGCGATTTACCGGACGATATCAATGTGCTCTACGCCAACACGCCGGGCGCAATCAACCTTTTTAAACGCCCGGAATTCATCCGTATCGGCGGCGTGGATCCGCAGTTCACGGGCTGGGGCGGCGAGGACGACGACCTGTTCATCCGCGGCGCGCGGCTCGGTCTGCGTTGGCATGCACTTGCCGGACCGGATTCCTCGCTGTTTCATCTGAATCATGACTCCGCGTCACGCGCCGCGATCTGCGAGGAAGAACATAGCGCGCGAAACCGGCAAATGGCGCGCCGAACCGATGAAATGCCGATCGAGGAACTGGAGGCGCGAGCGCTCGAGCTTGCGAAGTATTTCCGCTGACAGGCGCGGCTTTCTGCCACACGCTGGTTCCGGCAAACCGCTCGACGCCCGGCTGCGCGGGCGTTTTCGGCACTTCGGGCGCGGTCGCGCCCCAAATGCCACCTATAAATGAAGAAATACGCAAAAGGCTATAATATTGGGCTATCTGAAAGGCCATCGGCTTAGGCCCAAAGCATCAGCCCAAAAAAATGCAGCTCCTCACGATCGGAATCAACCACCACACTGCGCCTGTCGCTCTGCGCGAACGCGTGGCGTTTCCGCTCGAACAGCTGAAGCCCGCGCTGGGCGCGCTGAAGGACATTTGGCTTGGCCCGCTCGCGAAGGCGTCGCCCGAAGCGGCGATTCTCTCGACCTGCAATCGCACAGAACTCTACTGCGCCACCGACGACTCCGCCGCCCGCGAAGCTGCGATCCAGTGGCTCTCGAAGTACCACAACATCCCCGTTCCCGAGCTCGCGCCGCATGTCTATGCGCTGCCGCAGTCGGAAGCGGTGCGTCACGCGTTCCGCGTCGCATCGGGGCTGGACTCGATGGTGCTCGGAGAGACGCAAATCGTCGGACAAATGAAGGACGCGGTGCGCACCGCGTCCGAAGCCGGCGCGCTCGGCACGTATCTCAATCAGTTGTTCCAGCGCACGTTCGCAGTCGCGAAGGAAGTTCGCACGACGACCGAAATCGGCGCGCAATCCGTCTCGATGGCCGCCGCCGCCGTGCGCCTCGCGCAGCGCATCTTCGAGAATATCTCCAGCCAGCGCGTGCTGTTCATCGGCGCGGGCGAAATGATCGAGCTCTGCGCCACCCATTTCGCGGCGCAGAATCCGCGTGAGCTGGTCGTCGCCAACCGCACGGCGGAGCGCGGCGAGAAGCTCGCCGGCCGCTTCAACGGCCGCGCGATTCCGCTTTCCGAATTGCCGTCGCGCATGCACGAGTTCGACATCATCGTGTCGTGCACGGCGTCGACGCTGCCGATCATCGGTCTCGGCGCGGTCGAGCGTGCAGTGCGCGCGCGCCGGCATCGCCCGATCTTCATGGTCGATCTCGCCGTGCCGCGCGATATCGAGCCGGAAGTCGGCAATTTGCAGGACGTGTTCCTCTACACCGTCGACGATCTCGGTGCGATCGTGCGCGAGGGCAACGCGTCGCGTCAGGCGGCGGTCGCGCAGGCCGAATCGATCATCGAGACGCGCGTCGCGAATTTCATGCAATGGCTCGATGCGCGCAGCATCGTGCCGGTCATCCGCCACATGCACACGCAGGCGGACGCGCTGCGCCGCGCCGAACTCGAACGCGCGCGCAAGATGCTCGCGCGCGGCGACGACCCCGCCGCCGTGCTCGAAGCGCTCTCGCAATCGCTCACGAACAAGCTGATTCACGGTCCGACGCACGCGCTCAACCGAGCAAGCAGCGAGGAGCGCAACCAGCTCATCGACCTGATGAGCGGCTTCTACCGTCACGGCTCGTCGTCCGATTCGTCGGAACGTTAGCGGCCTTCTCTTTGCTATTCTCAAAGGCTGTCCGCGATTTACGCGGCGGCTTTCCGATCGCAGTTCTTCCTGACGCTCACCGCGTCATCTCCGTCCGATGAAAACGAGCATGCAAGGCAAGCTCGACCAGCTTGCAAAGCGGCTGGTCGATCTCAACGAACTGCTGAGCCGCGAAGACGTGACTTCCGACATGGATCAGTACCGGAAACTCACGCGCGAGCACGCGGAAATCAGTCCGATCGTCGAGCAATACGCTCTGTGGCGACAGGCTTTGACCGACGAAGCGACCGCGCAGGAACTGCTTTCCGATCCGTCGATGCGCGATTTCGCCGAAGAGGAAATCGGCGAGGCGCGCGAGCGCATGACGAAGATCGAAGGCGAACTGCAGACGATGCTTCTGCCGAAAGATCCGAACGACGATCGCAACATCTTCATCGAAATTCGCGCGGGCACGGGCGGCGACGAATCCGCGCTGTTCGCGGGCGATCTGCTGCGCATGTATCTGCGTTATGCGGAACGCAATCGCTGGACGGCCGAGACGATGTCGGAAAGCGTCTCGGATCTCGGCGGCTATAAGGAAGTGATCGTGCGGCTCGCCGGACAGGGCGCGTATTCGCGGCTCAAGTTCGAATCGGGCGGGCATCGCGTGCAGCGGGTTCCGGCGACGGAAACGCAAGGCCGCATTCATACGTCCGCGTGCACGGTCGCGGTGATGCCGGAAGCCGATGAGATCAGCGAAGTCGTCATCAATCCGGCCGATTTGCGCATCGATACGTTCCGCGCGTCAGGCGCGGGCGGGCAGCACATCAACAAGACGGATTCGGCGGTGCGCGTCACGCACTTGCCGACGGGCATCGTCGTCGAATGTCAGGATGACCGCTCGCAGCACAAGAACAAGGATCGCGCGCTGAAGGTGCTGGCCGCGCGCATCAAGGACAAGCAGTATCACGAGCAGCACGCGAAGGAAGCGGCGACGCGCAAGAGTCTGATCGGCTCGGGCGACCGTTCGGAACGCATTCGCACGTACAACTTCCCGCAAGGGCGCATGACGGATCACCGCATCAACCTCACGCTCTACAAGCTCGAGTACATCATGGACGGCGATCTCGACGAACTGATCGGCGCGCTCGTGTCCGAGCATCAGGCCGAGCAGCTCGCGGCGCTCGGGGAAACGGAGTGAGCGACGCCGCCGCGTTATTGCGCGCGTGCGCGCTGCCGCCGCTCGAAGCGCGCATTCTCTTGATGCACGTACTCGGCTGGCGGCGCACGGAACTCATCACGCGCGATCGCGAGACGCTGCCGCAAGACGCGGTCGCGCGTTTCGAGGCGCTCGCGGCGCGGCGCTCGAACGGCGAGCCGATCGCGCAGTTGATCGGCAAGCGCGAATTCTTCGGCCTCGAATTCGACGTGACGCCCGACGTGCTGATCCCGCGGCCGGAAACCGAGTTGCTCGTGGAACTCACGCTCGAAGCCATCGCCGATGCGTCGAACCCGCGCGTGCTCGATCTCGGCACGGGAACCGGCGCGATCGCGATTTCGATCGCCCACGCGCGGCCCGATGCGCGCGTGTGGGCCGTCGACCGGTCGCGCGCCGCGCTCGATGTCGCGCGCGGCAACGCTTCGCGCCTGCTGAAGAGCGGTAACGTGACCTTCGTCGAAAGCGATTGGACCGCGAACATCGATCCGTCGTTGCGGTTCGAGGCGATCGTCAGCAATCCGCCGTATATCGCGAGCGGCGATCCGCATCTCGAACAAGGCGACCTGCGCTTCGAGCCGCGCGGCGCGCTCACCGACGACGCCGACGGTTTGTCCGCGATCCGCACGATCGTCGATAACGCGCCGCGTCTTCTCGCGCACGACGGCGCGCTGTGGATCGAGCACGGCTACGACCAGGCGGAATCGGTGCGCGCGCTGCTCACCGCACGCGGTTTCAGCGACGTGTACTCGATGCGCGATCTCGCGGGCATCGAACGTTGCTCGGGCGGCCGGTTCACGGCCTGACGGCCCGGCTCGTGTAATCGAAATCCGCTATCATTTCGAGAACTCTCACCGAAATCTCAAGCGCAGGAACGCCATGGATACGCAAGAACGCATCAAGCAAATCGTCGATCAGAACGCGGTCGTCCTTTTCATGAAGGGCACGGCGCAATTCCCGATGTGCGGCTTCTCCGGCCGCGCAATTCAAGTGCTCAAGGCATGCGGCGTCGATCAGATCAAGACCGTGAACGTCCTCGAAGACGACGACATCCGCCAGGGCATCAAGGAATTCTCCAACTGGCCGACCATTCCGCAGCTCTACGTGAAGGGCGAGTTCATCGGCGGCTCGGACATCATGATGGAGATGTATCAATCGGGCGAACTGCAACAGCTTTTCGCCGCCGCTTAAGTCTTTAGCAAGTGAGCGCGCCCGCTGCCGCGAAACGACGGCTCATCGTCGCGATCACCGGCGCAACGGGCGCCATCTACGGCGTGCGTCTGCTCGAGACGCTGCGCCGCCTGTCCGGCGTCGAGACGCATCTGCTCGTTTCCAGCGCCGGCTGGCTCAATATCCAGCACGAACTCGAACTCGATAAAGCCGCGGTCCACGCGCTCGCCGATGTCGTCCACAGCGTGCGCGATGTCGGCGCGACCATTGCGTCGGGTTCGTTCGCAACCGACGGCATGGTCGTCGCGCCCTGTTCGATGCGAACGCTCGCGAGCATCGCGCACGGTCTTTCGGACAATCTCATCACTCGCGCCGCCGATGTCGTGCTGAAAGAACGTCGCCGTCTGGTGCTGCTTGTGCGCGAAACGCCGTTCAACCTCGCGCATCTGCGGAATATGACGGCCGTCACCGAAATGGGCGGTGTGATCTTTCCGCCGTTGCCGGCGTTCTATCAGAAGCCGGCCACTATCGACGAAATGGTCGATCACACCGTCGCGCGCGTCATCGATCTGTTCGGCTTTGCCCAACCGGTTGCACCCGCGTGGCGCGGGCTGCGCGGCGAAGCGTCGGATTGACAACGCCGGCGACACAATTCGTTGCCCGCCGGACCGTTTATAAACGGAGTTAGCGGTACTACATTCACGGCATACCGCTTAGGAATTTGCCGCCATGAGCCGACTCCCCACCGTTTTCATTTCCCACGGCGCGCCGACGCTGCCGATCGACCCGTCGATGCCGTCCGCCGAATTCGCATCGCTCGGTCAGACGCTGCCCCGCCCCCGCGCCATTTTGATGCTGTCCGCGCATTGGGGCACGGCGCAGCCGGTCGCTAGCACCGCCGAGCGCCCGGAGACCATCCACGACTTCTACGGCTTCCCGCGCGCGCTCTACGAACTGCGCTATCCGGCGCCCGGCGCGCCCGATCTGGCGAAGCGCGCCGCCGCGCTGCTCGGCGCGCAAGGCATTCCTGCCGCGACGACGAATCACGGGCTCGATCACGGCGCATGGGTGCCGATGCTGCTGATGTTCCCCGACGCCGAGGTGCCGGTCACGCAGCTATCGATTCAGCCGCATCTCGATGCCGCGCACCATTTCCGCATCGGCCGGGCGCTGCGCGAGTTGCGCGATGACGGCGTGATGATCGTCGGTTCCGGGCAAATCACGCACAATCTGCGCATGGCCGATTTCAGCGCTCGCCCTGAAGACGCCGATCCGCGCGTGGCCGAATTCACCGACTGGTTCGAGAGCCGCATGGCCGAACGCGACATCGACGCCCTGCTCGACTATCGCGCACGCGCGCCGCACGCCGCGCTGATGCATCCGACCGACGAGCATCTGCTGCCGGTGTTCAGCGCGCTCGGCGCGGCGGCGGACGATTATCGGCTCGGCATCCAGTCGCTCGGCACATTCCAGCGTGCGCTCGCGATGACCAACTACGTCTTCACCGACGACTGATCGAAAAAAGCCCGCCTGATCGCTCAGGCGGGCTTTGTTCGGCGAAGGCGAAACGCTTACGCGCCGACTTCGTGAAGAATGTCGTCGGTGCTTTCGCGCTCTTCGAGATAGGTCGTGCGATAACCCGTGTGCACGCCCCAGTAATAGAAGATCAGCGCGAGCACGGCGACCGCCGCCATGTCCCAGCCGTACGGCAGCAATCCGTTTCCGCCGAAGTCCTTGCTGCCGATCAGCGACATGACCGCCATCGACGGCAGATAGGCCACGAGCCACCAAGCAGCCTTCAGATCGCGGCCCCAGCCTGCGAAACCGACCTTGCTCTGAAAATAGAAGTACACCGGCAACGCGACGACCATCAGCAGAATGATCTCGCCGGTCAGCGGCCACTTCGCCCAGAACAGCACGAGCGACGCGCACACGAATGCGAACGGCGCGACCAGGCCCATCAGCGGAATATTGACCGGGCGATCCAGATCCGGCGCCGCGCGGCGCAACGCCATCAGGCTGACCGGGCCGGTGAGATACGAGATGACCGTCGCCACCGAGATCACCGCCGCGAGCGTGCCCCAGCCGCGGAAGAAGAACAGGAACACGAACGACACGAACAGGTTGAACCACATCGCCTGACGCGGCACGCCGTAAAACGGATGCACGTTGCCGAACATCTTCGGCATCGTGTTGTTGCGCTCCATCGCGTAGATCATGCGCGTGGTCGTGGCCATATAGGTCGTGCCGGTGCCGCTCGGACTGACGAACGCATCGACGTACAAGAGGATGGCGAGCCAATTCAGGTTGAGCGCGATCGCCAGTTCCGCGAACGGCGATGCAAAGTTGAAGTGCTGCCAGCCCTTCGCCACATCCGCCGGATTCACCGCGCCGATGTACGCGATCTGAAGCAGCACGTAGATCACGAGCGCGATCAGGATCGAACCGACCACGGCGAACGGGATGCTTTTCGCCGGATGGCGCGCCTCGCCCGCGAGGTTCACCGGGCTCTGAAAGCCGTTGAAGCTGAACACGATCCCGCTCGTCGCCACGGCGGTGAGAACCGCGGACCATCCGAACGGCGCGAAATTCGACGCCGTGCCGAAGTTCTCCGAATGGAAGCCCGAGAAGACGAGACCGCCGATCGTCAAACCCGGCACCAGGAACTTGAAGATCGTGATGATCGAGTTCGCGCGCGCGAACAGCTTGACGCCCCAGTAATTCAGGAGGAAGTAAATGACGACCAGCACGGCCGACAACAGCAGGCCAGTAGTCGTGAGCGTATGTCCGACGAACAGCTCGTGCGCCCATTCGTACGGCCAGGTGCTCATGTACTGGATGGACGCTTCCGCTTCGATCGGAATGACGGACACGATCGCGATCCAGTTCGCCCAAGCGCTGATGAATCCGACCAGCGCGCCGTGCGAATAGCGCGCGTAGCGCACCATGCCGCCGGATTCGGGAAAGGTTGCGCCCAGTTCGGCGTAGGTCAGCGCAATCGCCAGGATGACCACCGCACCGATGATCCACGCGCAAATCGCGGCGGGTCCGGCGATCTGCGACGCCTTCCACGCACCGAACAGCCACCCCGACCCGATGATGGATCCGAGGCCCGTCAGCATCAGCGCCAACGGACCGATGTTTCGCTTAATCGACTTCTCTGTCACTTTTCCTCCAAAATCTCGCACTGCCGGAAAGAAACGGCTCGCGGAGCCGCCGTTGCCCGATCTAGCAACGACCATGTCTGGCAGCCGGCGATATCGGTGCAACCGTCAAGAAGGCGCGTAGTTTAACGGTTGCACCTTTCGAATGCAGTGCATATTGGAGAGAAGTTCGCCCCAAAGCGGGGATTCCTTGAGCCAGTCGAGACCGGATGCGCAAGCGCTGTAAAATTTGCTTACGCATCTCAAAAAAATCCCTTCAGAGTTGTCGGATATTAATTGACCGCGAAATCGTTTCGCCGTATAAAGCTTCTTGCAGGATTTCAAGTGGCGAGTGAATTGGTTCTTTCGAGTTCGCCATCACGGTACTCCGGTTGGTCCCATTGCCCCTTCCTTGATTTTCCGCACCCCTGGGCTTCGGCCTTATTCATCATTTTTTTGGAACAAGTAACATGGAAACCGGTACCGTCAAGTGGTTCAATGACGCAAAGGGCTTTGGCTTCATCACTCCGGATGGCGGCGGCGAAGATCTGTTCGCGCACTTCTCGGAAATCCGCATCGAAGGCTTCAAGACGCTTCAGGAAAACCAAAAGGTTTCCTACGAAGTGAAGACCGGCCCGAAGGGCAAGCAAGCCGCGAACATCAAGCCGGTCTAAGACCCGCTAGAATTCGTATGAAAAACCCCGCTTCGGCGGGGTTTTTTGTTTTCTGCGCGGCTGCGTGATCCGCATCAGGCGAAGATGCGTTGCGCGTAGATTCCGAGTCCTTTCGCCACGCTGGCGAGGCGATCGCCGAATACCGGTCTCGCGCCGGGAAACGCCGCCGAAAGCGCGTCCGACAGGAATCGCAGACCCGTCGTGCCACCTGTGAAATAAACCGCGCCCACGTCCGCCGGCGCGACGCCCGCCCGCTTGAGCGTCTCGTGCGCCGCCTCGACGATCCGCCGCGTTTCGTCCGCGCCGGCCGCGATGAGCTGCGTCTCGTCGAACCCGACGCGCAGCGCTTCTTCCACCTCTTCCATGTCGATTTCGGTCGTGCCGCCCGCGGCGACGTCGATCTTCGCTTCCTCGGCGTGCGCGGTCAGCGCGTGCCCGAGCCGGCGATACACGACGCGCATCAGCCGATCGTGATGCCGCACGTCGGTGTAGAGATGGCGCATCAGTTGCAATTCGCTCACGCGCTTCGGCGTATAGACCGTGTTGATCAGATGCCAGGTCGCGAGATCGAAATACACGGGGCTCGGCACTTCGCGCCCTTTCGGATCGAGCGATTGATAGCCGAGTTCGCGCAGCACCGTCGCGAGTTCCACGCGCCGGTCGAAATCCGTGCCGGCGACGTGCACGCCGTGGTGCGCGAGCACATCGCCCTTGCGCTCGAGATGCCGCGCGCGCTCCGGACCGACGCGCACGAGCGAAAAGTCCGACGTGCCGCCGCCGATATCGGCGACCAGGACGAGGCCTTCCTGCGTCAGCCCGGCCTCATAGTCGAAGGCCGCCGCGATCGGCTCGTATTGGAAATGGATCTCGCGCAAGCCGACCGCGTGCGCGCACGCTTCGAGCTGCTTTTGCGCGAGATGGTCGGCGCGCGGATCGTCGTCGACGAAAAATACGGGGCGGCCGAGCACCGCGCGCGTGAGCGGTTCGGCGGCGAGCGCCTGCGCCTTCTGCTTCAAATGCTGCAGAAAGAGTGTGATGACATCGGTGTATTTGATCGCCGAGCCGTCGCCCAGGTCGGTGCTGTTGTCCGCGAGCGGCGAACCGAGAATGCTCTTCATCGAGCGCATCAGGCGGCCGTCGAAGCCGTCGATGGACGCTTCGAGCGCCGCGCGGCCGTAGGACTGGTTATTCTCGTCGGTGTTGAAGAAAACCGCGGTGGGCAGCGTCGTCGCTTCGCCTTCGACGGGCGCCAGCCGGATCGACAATCCGTCGGGCAAAGCCACCGCTGAATTCGATGTGCCGAAATCGATCGCGCAATAAGTCATGGGCATCGGCGGCGTCCTGAAAGACGCCGCATTCAAACATGGACGGCGTTTTTAACACGTTCGCGCGGGCGCATCAACCGCATTTCAGATATTTTTAAACCATTGAGTTTATTCGACAAAAGCGGAATATAACTTGCTCGCCTCGCGGCAATTTGTTTGATTTCGAGAGCACGCTCCGGACGCATGAACGAAACCGCCACGCCACGGGAGACCCGTTTGAGCGATACAGCCAGCGATCGCCCGGCCATCATCGAAACCGATCTGCCCGGGCGGCTCGATCGCCTGCCGTGGGGACGCTTTCACACGCTGATCGTCCTTGCGCTCGGCATCACCTGGCTGCTCGACGGCCTCGAAGTGACGCTCGCCGGCGCGGTCGCGAGCGCGCTGAAATCGAGCCCGGCGCTGCAGTTTTCGAATGCCGATGTCGGTATCGCGGGCAGCGCGTATATCGCGGGCGCGGTGCTCGGCGCGCTCGGGTTCGGCTGGCTCACGGACCGGCTCGGCCGGCGCAAGCTGTTCTTCATCACGCTCTTTCTGTACGTGGCCGCGACCGCCGCGACCGCGTTCTCGTGGAATCTCGCCACGTTCGTACTGTTCCGTTTTCTGACGGGCGCGGGCATCGGCGGGGAATACACGGCAATCAATTCGACGATTCAGGAATTCACGCCCGCCCGCCTGCGCGGCTGGACCGATCTCGCGATCAACGGCACGTTCTGGGTCGGCGCGGGCATCGGCGCGGCGGGCTCGATCGTGCTGCTCGATCCCGCGCTGCTTCCGCCCGATTGGGGCTGGCGGGCGTGCTTTCTGATCGGCGCGGCGCTCGGGCTCACGATTCTCTTCATGCGCATGTGGGTGCCGGAAAGCCCGCGCTGGCTCATCACGCACAATCGCGCGGACGAGGCGAGGCACGTCGTCGAGGAAATCGAGGCGCATTTTCGGCAGCACGGCGTCGAGATTCCCGACACGCCCGTCAAGCCGCTGCGTCTGCACGCGCGTGATGGCACGCCGATCCGCGAAGTCGTCCACACGCTGTTCAAGGCGCATCGCAGCCGCTCGCTCGTCGGATTGGTGCTGATGACCGCGCAGGCGTTCTTCTACAACGCGATTTTCTTCACCTACGCGCTCGTGCTGACCGATTTCTATCATGTGCCGGGCGATCACATCGGCTGGTACGTGCTGCCGTTCGCCGCCGGGAATTTTCTCGGTCCGGTGCTGCTCGGCAGACTTTTCGACGTGCTCGGACGGCGTCGCATGATCGCGTCGACGTATGCGATCTCGGGCGTGCTGCTGACGGTGAGCGGCTGGATGTTCATGCACGGCATGCTCACCGTGACGACGCAAACCATCGCGTGGATGGTGATTTTCTTCTTCGCGTCGGCGGCGGCGAGTTCCGCGTATCTGACCGTGAGCGAGACGTTCCCGCTGGAAATTCGCGCGCTCGCCATCGCCGTGTTCTACGCGTTCGGCACGGCGCTCGGCGGCATTATCGGGCCGACGCTTTTCGGCCAGTTGATCGACACGCACGAGCGCGGCCCTGTGTTCGTCGGCTATCTGATCGGCTCGCTGCTGATGATCGCGGCGGCGGTCGTCGCCGGAATCTGGGGCGTCGCGGCGGAGCGCAAATCGCTCGAAGATGTCGCTCGTCCGCTGTCGGCGGCGGACGAGCACTGACCGCGCTTACTTGAACGCCTTGTCCCACGCGCCTTCGAAGGCCGTTTCAGCCAGCGTCTTGCGTGCGCGCGGCGCCGCTTCGCGCTCGCGCAGCGCGTCGTCGAGCTCGCTCGCGTCGCCGTGATGCCCGATCGCGATCATCGCGATGATCTCGACATCGGCGGGAACCGAGAACGCCTGACGGAAGGCGTCGCGGTCGAAGCCGCCCATCTGATGCGTCGCGAGTCCGAGCGCGTGCGCCTGGAGCACCAGCGCCATCGCGGCCGCGCCGGTGTCATAAGTCGCGGTGCGGTTCGCGTCGCCTTTCGGCGTGAGCGTGGACGCCGTCACGCAGACGAGCAGCGGCACGTTCACGTTCCATTTCTGATTCGACGGCGCGAGCGTATCGAACGCGCGCTTGAACGCGGCTTCGTCGCGATGACGATCGAACGCGATGAAACGCCACGGCTGCAAATTGTTCGACGACGGCGCCCAACGCGCCGCTTCGAGCAGGCGATGCAACGTCGTGCGGTCGATCGGCGCATTGGAAAAGGCGCGCGGGCTCCAGCGGCCGGCGATCAGTTCGTGGATGTCGACATCGGTCGGAGCGGGTTTCGTGCTCATGTTGATCCTCGTTGGCGTGATGAAAGACAAACGGCGCGCATCGGCAAAGATGCGCGCCGTTCAACGCGACAAGGATAAACAAGCTCGCGCGCGCGTGCAGATCGTCAGGTCGCGGCGACGCCCATCGTCCGGCCCGCGCGATTGATGCGCAGCACCGTCACGGCGGCGACGAGGCACAGGCCGCCGGAGATCATCGTGGCGACGGTATAGCTGCCGAGGCTCGAACGCAGCATGCCGCCGCCGAGCGCCGCGAACGCCGCGCCGAGCTGATGGCCCGCGACGACCCAGCCGAACACGATCGGCGCCGATTCCTTGCCGTAGACATCGGTGGCGAGGCGCACGGTCGGCGGCACGGTGGCGATCCAGTCGAGCCCGTAGAACACGGCGAAGAGCGGCAGGCCGAAGAAATCGATGCCGAACGCATACGGCAGATAGATCAGCGACAGTCCGCGAAGGCCGTAGTACCAGAACAGCAGCACGCGCGAGTTGAAGCGGTCGGAAAGCCAGCCGGAGAGCGTCGTGCCGAACAGATCGAAAATGCCCATCGCGGCGAGCAGCGTCGCGCCCTGCACTTGCGTCATGCCGTAGTCGGAGCACATCGCGATCAGATGCGTGCCGACGTAACCGTTCGTGCTCGCGCCGCAGACGAAGAAGCTGAAGAACAGCAGCCAGAAATCGCGCGTCTTGCTAGCCATCGCGAGCGTGCCGAACGCGACCTTGATCGGATTTTTCGGCGGCGGGAGCGCGCCGGGCGGCAAGTCGGCGGTCTCGCCGACCGGACGCAGCGAGAGATCGGCCGGGCGCTCGGGCAGCAGCCACGCGACGAGCGGCAACACGATCGCCGCCGCCGCCGCGACGACGAACACCACCGGACGCCAGCCGTAATGCTCGGAGATCGAAGCGAGGAACGGCAGGAACACGAGCTGGCCGGTCGCGGAACTCGCGGTGAGAATGCCCATCGCGAGGCCGCGATGCGTCGTGAACCAGCGATTCACGATCGTCGCGGACAGCGTGAGCGCGGCCACGCCCGTCGCGCTGCCGACCATCACGCCCCAGACGAGTACCATTTGCCACGGCTCGGTCATCATCGACGAAATGCCGACGCCGGCGGCAAGCGTCGCAATTGCGGCCAGCACGGTCGGGCGCACGCCGAAACGCTGCATCGCGGCCGCGGCGAACGGGCCCGCGAGACCGTAGAGCGCGAGATTGATCGAGATCGCCAGCGAAATCGTGCCGCGCGACCAGCCGAACTGCTTTTCGAGCGGCAACATCATGACGCTCGGCGTTGCGCGCGTGCCAGCCGCCGCGAGCAACACCAGGAACACGACGCCCACCGCGACCCAGCCGTAATGCATACGGCCGTTCAGCCGTCTCGCTACCCAATTCATCGCTGCTCCGTCAGGTTGATTTTTATCTCAAGCAAGAACCTTCGTTACCGTTCTGTCACATCAGAGTTGCGAGCTTAGTTACCGATCGGTAACATGTCAAGCATGCAGCAGAAATCATCGAGGATCCGATCTTGACCCGAGTAACGTCCGATCAGCCGAAAACCGCCGCCCGTCGTAACGCGCGCACGGACGCGGCGACCGCGCAGGAGCAATTGCTCGACGCGGCGCAGGAGCTTTTCTATCGCGACGGCATCCGCGCGATCGGCGTCGATGCCGTCGTCGAGCGGGCGGGCGTCAATAAAATGAGCCTGTATCGGCAATTCGCGTCGAAAGACGAACTCGTCGTCGCGTATCTGGAGCGCATGGATGAAAGATTCCGGCGGCGCTTCGAGGCGAGCGTCGCGAAACATCCCGGCGAGCCGGCGAAACAGCTCGTCCAGGCGCTCGAAGAACTGGTGAAGCGCGCGTCGTCGCCCGATTACCGCGGCTGCCCGTTCGTGAACATCGCGTGCGAATTCGGCGATCCGGCGCATCCCGCGCGCCAATCGGTCGAACGCAACAAAAGTTACCTGATGACCCGTCTCGTCGAAATTTCGACGGCCGCCGGAGCGGATAATCCCGTCGAGCTGGCGGAATCGCTCGCGTTGCTCGTCGACGGCATCTACGCGACGAGCCAGACCTACGGCCCCGGTTCGGGCCCGCTGCTCGCCGCGCCGCGCATCGCGCGCACGCTGATCGCGGCGGCCTGCGCCGGGCATCGCAAACAGGAAGATTCATGAATGACAGCAGCAACCGCGACGAAGTGATCGCGGCGACCCGACACTGGCTCACCCGCGCGGTGATCGGACTCAACCTGTGCCCGTTCGCGAAGAGCGTGCATGTCAAAGAGCAGATTCGCTATGTGGTGAGCGAGGCGCGCGGCGTGGACGACCTCGTCGTGGAACTGACCGATGAACTTCGCCTCTTGCGCGACACCGCCGCGGAAGTAATCGACACGACGCTTTTCATCACGCCGCACGCGTTCGCCGATTTCGCCGACTATAACGACGCGCTCTTCTTCGCCGAGCGCCTCGTCGATCAATTGGGACTCGCGGGCGAATTGCAGATCGCGAGTTTTCATCCGGACTATCGGTTCGAAGGCACCGGGCCCGACGATATCGACAACTACACGAATCGCGCGCCGTACCCGACGTTCCATCTGATCCGCGAAGCGAGCATCGATCGCGCGGTGGCTGCATTTCCCGATGCGGCCGACATCTACGAACGCAATATCGAAACGCTGCGCCGTCTCGGGCACGACGGCTTCGCAGCGTGGATGAAAGAGAAGTCCTGATCAGTGCGCGGGCGCGAAAAAGCGCTCGCGCAACTCGTCCAGCCCGAGCGTTTCCAGCACGTCAGACAGCCTTTGCGCAGGCCGGCCGCGCGGCAAGTCCTTGAATTGCGCAACGATGAGCTCGTTCTTCATCGAATGTTCCCAGCCGACGAGTTCCGTTACGCTCACCTGATAACCGTGCGATTCGAGCTGCAGGCAGCGCAGCACGTTCGTGATCTGGCTCCCGAATTCGCGCGTGTGCAGCGGATGCCGCCACATTTCCGTCAGCACGTTCTTCGAAAGCGAGTGGCCCTTGTTCTTGCGCAGCACCGAAGCCACTTCCGCCTGACAGCACGGCACCACGACGATGTATTTCGCTTTCTTTTGCAGAGCGAACTGGATGGCGTCGTCGGTGGCGGTGTTGCACGCGTGAAGCGCGGTGACGATATCGATCGAATCAGGTAGACGATCTGAATCAATTGATTCGGCCACCGACAGATTCAAAAATGACATCCCCGTAAACCCGAGTCGGCCAGCCAATTCTTCCGATTTTTTTACGAGCTCTTCGCGCGTCTCGATTCCAAAGATGTGTGACCGATCGCGCAGAGTCTTGAAGAAGAGATCGTAGAGAATAAACCCAAGATAGGATTTTCCTGCACCGTGATCGACAAGTGATACGGCCCCTTGGCGCTCGTGAACTTCGGCGAGAAGCGGTTCGATGAACTGATAGAGGTGATAGACCTGCTTCAGTTTGCGGCGGCTGTCCTGATTCATCTTGCCGTCGCGCGTGAGGATATGGAGTTCCTTCAGCAGTTCGATCGACTGGCCTGGACGAATCTCGTGTTTGGTGGATGGGTCGGGTGTGCCCGGAGCCGACGCGGAGGACTTCCTGGTCATCTTGAAGGTGTGTTGAATAAAAAAAGCGGAGCAGTTCGCGCCGAATGTGCGCTAACCGCTGGTTCTGCCGTCTCAAAAGGGGAAGTTTACCCAAAAGCGCGAAGACGCTCTTGTTCCAGCCACGGCTGATCGGCCAATGCGTGGCAGCAAACGCATGGAACGGATTGTGCATCGTCGGACAATGAGGCCATTGGAAAAGACGACACAGCGTGGCCTCGCGGCTGCGTACCGATGCAGCAAGCAGGAGCAACAAGCCAGTAACAAGCCGTGCCTCGACACGTCGAACGTCGTCACCCGCGCCCACCTTGTTACGTAACACCTAACGCACAGCGCGGCGAATGCGACTCGCCGGCGCCATGAACATGAGAGGACGGCGATGGATGCGATCCCGGACAAGAAAGCAGAGAAACAATTTCAGGAGATGCTCGCGGCACTGACCGCGATGCCCGCGTGGAGCGAAAAGCAGCAACTCGAACTCGAAATGGCACGAGAGATTTCCGTGGAGATGTTGCGCCTCGCCGAATCGATGCGCGACGGCTCCACCGATATCGAAACGTGCCTGACCATGCTGAAGTACGCCAAGGTGATGGATTTCGTCCTGACGACGCTCGCGTCACGCCGCGAGATTGCGCCGCAAACGTTGCGCGTGATCTTCAAGCTGGCGGGTCTGAAGGTCGATGAAGCCTATCCGGGCTGACGCGATCGCGCGTCTGAAACCGGTGCGCGTTCCGAGCGCGCGCCGGCGTCAGCTTTTGCGTTTGGTCATGAGGCGCGCCGCGGACTGACGCATGTGCCGCTGCATCGCGGCTTGCGCCTGTATGGCGTCGCGCGCTTCCAGTGCTTCCAGAATCTCGCGATGCTCGCCAAGCGCGGCCGCCCACGTTTCCTCTCCTTCGAAGTGCCCACGCAGTGTCGATGACAGCGGACTATGCCGCTCGTCATACAGGCTGCCGACCGTTCGCACGAGCACGTCGTTGCCGGTCATCTGCGCGATCGCGATGTGAAACGCGCGATCGGCCGCCATCGGCACCTGGCCGTTCGCGACTTCGCGCGCCATCGTCTCGTACACGGCGCGCAACGCCTTGATCTCTTTCGGTTTCGCGAACGGCGCGACGCTCGCCGCGATCGCGCCCTCGATTACGCCGCGCGCGTTCATGATCTCGATCGGGCTTTCGCCCAGTTCCGCTTCGCTCGTCGCCGGCTTCGCCGACGGCGCCGCGACGATGTACACGCCCGAGCCCATGCGAATTTCGACGCGCCCTTCCAGTTCCAGCGCGACAAGCGCCTCGCGCACCGATGGCCGCGACACGCCGAGCGTCTGCGCCAGTTCGCGCTCGGACGGCAAGCGGCCGTTCGGCGCGAAATCCTGCTGTTCGATCAGCCCGCGCAGCTTGTCGGCGATCTGTAGATAGAGGCGACGCGTTTCGGCTGGTTTGACGCTCACGAGCTGGCTCCTGCTTTTCGTCTCGGGGAAAACGTGGATTGTAATCAGTGGAAGGGTTGACGCGCCGTGGGGCGGGCGTTTGCCGTCCGCAGACTGCTTACAAGTGGCTTGACCAATTCTATTTCAAGACACTAGTATGCAATCCGGTAAGGCCAGGTGGGCCAATTTTTTTACGGCGATCTGGAACCGTTCCCAGACCAAATTCCTCCCTAGCGCGCGCGACGATGAGCAATCCGATTCTTCAATTCGGCACCAGCCGCTTTTTGCAGGCACACGTCGATTTTTTCGTGACCGTTGCAGCGCGCCGCGATCCGGCGAAAGCGCTCGGCAAGATCACCGTCGTCCAGACGACGTCGAGCGCCGACAGCCGCGCGCGTGTCGAGGCCTTGCGCTCGGCCGGGCGTTATCCGGTGCGCATCCGTGGCCGTCAGCGCGATGAAACCATCGATATGACGGTCGAATGCGATGCCATCACCGAAGCGCTGCACGCGAACGAAGACTGGCCCTTGCTGATCGAGCGCGTGAAGCGCGACGTGAAAGTGATCGTCTCGAACACCGCCGACGCAGGGTACGCGCTTTTCGATGAAGACACCGCCGATCTGCTCGACGGCCAGCGCACGCCGCGCGGCTTCGCGGCAAAGCTCGCGGTGCTGCTGCACGCGCGGCATCGCGCCGGCGGCGCGCCGATCACGCTTCTGCCCTGCGAACTCGTTTCGCGCAACGGCGATACGCTGCGCGATCTGGTCATCGGCGTGGCGCGCGGCTGGAACGTCGACGACGCGTTCATCGCTTATCTGACGAACGACTGCGTGTGGGTGAATTCGCTCGTGGACCGCATCGTGTCGGAGCCGATACAACCTGTCGGCGCGATCGCGGAGCCGTACGCGCTGTGGGCGATCGAGCGTCAGGACGGCATGGTATTGCCGTGCGAGCACGAGGACATCGTCGTCACCGACGATCTCGCGCACTACGAACGTTTCAAGCTTCTGATGCTGAATCTCGGCCACACGATGCTCGCGCAGATCTGGCGCACGCGCGACCGCTCGCCGGACATGACCGTACTCGACGCGATGCGCGATCCGGCCTATCGCGAGCCGCTCGAAGCGACGTGGCGCGACGAAGTGCTTCCCGTATTCGCGGCGCTCGGCAAGGGCGACGTTGCGGCCGACTACCTCGCGAGCGTGCGCGACCGCTTCGAGAACCCGTTTCTCGTCCATCGGCTCGCTGACATCGCGCGCAATCACGACGAGAAGAAAGTTCGACGCTTTCAGCCCGTCATCGATCTGGCGCGCGAACTGAAGCTCGACATCGAACAAACGCGTCTTCGCGACGCACTCGAAACCGCCTGACGACCGGCCCGACCGATTTTCAATCACGGCTCACCGCGCCGGCATCGCGGATCGAGCTGGAACACATTGAAGTGCCGCCCCATTGAGGAGACAAACGATGCGCAAAATGCGTTGGGTAGTGATATTTCTGGCCTTTCTGGCAATCGCGATCAATTACATCGATCGTGCAAACCTTGCGGTCGCCGCGCCGCAAATCGAAAAAGCGCTCAATATCGGCCCGGCCGAAATGGGCTTCATCCTGAGCGGCTTCTTCTGGAGCTACGCGCTCATGCAGATGCCGTTCGGCTGGTTCGTCGATCGCGTCGGCGCACGCATCGCATTGCCGCTCGCGGTGGGCTGGTGGTCGGTGTTCACGGCGTTGACCGCGGTTGCGACGAGCGTCGTCGGCATGTTCGGCTGCCGCCTGATGCTGGGCGTCGGCGAAGCGGGCGCGTATCCGTCGTGCGCGAAGCTCGTGTCGCAATGGTTCACAAAATCGCAGCGCGCATTCGCGACCAGCATCTTCGATTCGGGCTCGCGCGTGGGTTCGGCACTGTCCATTCCGGTCGTCGCGTTCATCATCAGCTCGTTCGGCTGGGAAGCGTCGTTCGTCATTACCGGCGTGATCGGCTTCGTGTGGATTCTCGGCTGGTTCCTGATCTACCGTAACAAGTCGAAGGGCGATCTCACCGGCGAGACCGATGTCGCGCCGGTGCCGGTTGCGCCGAAGAACAAGGTGTCGTGGGCGTCGCTGTTCAAGTACCGCACGCTGTGGGGCATGATGCTCGGCTTCTTCTGCCTGAACTTCGTGATCTACTTCTTCATCACCTGGTTCCCGAGCTATCTCGTGCAGGCGCACGGCTTCTCGCTGAAATCGCTCGGCACGCTCGGCACGATTCCCGCGCTGATGTCGATTCCCGGCGGCTGGCTCGGCGGCTTCATCTCCGATTCGCTCTTCAAGCGCGGCTGGAGCCTGACCGCCGCACGCAAGACCTGCATGGTCGGCGGCATGCTGATGTCGTCCGTCATCACGCTGTGCGCGTTCGTCGAAAACATTTATCTGATGCTCGCGTTCTTCGGCATCGCTTACGCGAGTCTCGCGTTCGCCGCTGCATCGATCTGGTCGCTCCCGAGCGACGTCGCGCCGACGCCGGATCACGTCGCGTCGATCGGCGGCATCCAGAATTTCGCGTCGAATCTGGCGGGCATCGTCATCACCACGTTCACCGGCGTGATGCTCGCGATCACCAAGGGCTCGTTCGTGATTCCGCTGTGCGTCGCGGGCGGCTTCTGCTTCCTCGGCGCGTTCAGCTATCTTTTCATTGTCGGCAAGATCGAACCGCTCAATCGCGCCGAAGAAGAGCAAGCCCGGCGCGACGACGGTCGCGCACCTTCCACGGTCTGAGTCTGAGAACAAAACCATGTCCACCACATCCACCGACCATGCGGTCATCCGGCTGCATCCCAACGACGACGTCGTGATCGCGACGCGTCAGTTGCTCTCCGGCGCGCGGATCGCGTCGGAGGATCTCGTCGTCGCCGGGCTGATTCCGCCGGGCCACAAGATCGCGACGCGCGATATCGCGGCGGGCGCGCCCGTGAAGCGCTACAACCAGATCATCGGCGTGGCGAAGGAAGCGATCGCGCGCGGGCAGCACGTCCACACGCACAATCTGTCGATGGCCGATTTCGCGCGCGAGCACGAGTTCGGCGTCGATCTGCATCCGACGCCGTTCGTCGACAAGCCCGCGACTTTCATGGGCATCCGCCGCGAGGACGGCCGCGTCGCCACGCGCAATTTCGTCGGCGTGCTGACGAGCGTGAACTGCTCGGCGACGGTCGCCCGCGCGATCGCCGATCATTTCCGGCGCGACGTGCATCCGGAAGCGCTCGCGGATTACCCGAACGTCGACGGCGTGATCGCGCTGACGCACGGTCTCGGATGCGGCATCGACATGCAGGGCGAAGGGCTCGGCATCTTGCGGCGCACGCTTGCGGGTTACGCGGTGCATCCGAATTTTCATTCGGTGCTGTTCGTGGGTCTGGGATGCGAGACCAATCAGATTTCCGGTGTGCTCGAATCGAGCGGGCTGAAGGACGGTTCGCATCTGAAGAGCTTCACGATTCAGGATAGCGGCGGCACGCGCAAGACGATCGAACGCGGCATCGCGCTGGTGAAGGAAATGCTCGCCGATGCCAATCGCGTGCAGCGCGAGCCGCTGCCGGCGTCGCACCTGATCGTCGGTTTGCAGTGCGGCGGGTCGGATGGCTATTCGGGCATTTCGGCGAATCCCGCGTTGGGCGCGGCGGTCGACAAGCTCGTCGCGCATGGCGGCACGGCGATTCTTTCCGAAACGCCGGAAGTGTATGGCGCGGAGCATCTGCTGACGCGCCGCGCGGTGAGCCGCGAGGTCGGAGAGAAACTGCTCACGCGTATCAAGTGGTGGGAAGAATACTGCGCGCGCAATGGCGCGGCGATGGACAACAATCCGTCGGCAGGCAACAAGGTCGGCGGATTGACGACGATCCTCGAGAAATCGCTCGGCGCGGTCGCGAAAGGCGGGACAACGAATCTCGTCGAAGTGTACGAGTACGCTCAGCGCATCGACGCGAAAGGCTTCGTGTTCATGGATTCGCCCGGCTACGATCCGATGTCGGCGACGGGCCAGGTTGCATCGGGCGCAAATCTGATCTGCTTCACGACGGGACGCGGTTCGGCTTATGGATGCGCGCCGTCGCCGTCGCTCAAACTGGCGACGAACACCGCGCTGTGGGAACGCCAGGAAGAGGACATGGATATCAATTGCGGCGGCGTGATCGACGGCTCCGCGACCATCGAACAACTCGGCGACGAAATCTTCCAGATGATGCTCGACTGTGCGTCAGGCGTGGCGTCGAAGAGCGAACTCCACGGGTATGGGCAGAGTGAGTTCGTGCCTTGGCAGGTGGGTGTGGTGACTTGAGGCTTCTATTTTGGTGAAAAAAACGCGCCGTGTTCCGGCGCGTTTTTCTTTGATCAGGCCGGTCCGAGGTCGATTTGGATTGGCTCGTCGGAACAGTCGAACACTGTGCCGTGAAGCCGCACTTCGCACCATTCGCGAAAGAGTTTGAGCGATCGCCTCTGCGGCCACAATGCGTCGTCCGTGTGCCAGTCGTCGAGCATCTGGTCGAAAATCGTCTGCCAGTTTCGGTTGATCCATTTCTCGGCGGACTCAATAACATCGTCGCCTCCGCATGGAATCAGGAACGTGTTTGGGTCGTCGCGCGCCTCGTCGAAAAGAACGGGACGCTGCGGGTCTGGTGCCGGATCGGCGCGGTTGATCCAATCGACGAACGGCTGCTTCGGCAAGACGACAGCAACCGCTCGATTGGTGATGAGAAGCGCATCGGATGGCATGTTCGCGACCTCGTTGGGAGCGCGGACGATCAGACCGTCTCGGCGTGTTGCGCCATCATCTGCAACGCGACGGCTTCCGCCACTTCGATGCCGTCGATCGCAGCCGAATAGATGCCCCCAGCGTAGCCCGCGCCCTCTCCCGCCGGATAAAGCCCCTCCACATTGACGCTCTGATAGTCGTCCTTGCGACGCACGCGGATCGGCGACGACGTGCGCGTCTCGACACCGGTCAACACTGCGTCGTGCATCGCGAATCCCTTGATCTTCTTGTCGAGCTCGGGCAACGCTTCGCGAATCGCTTCGATCACGTAATCGGGCAGCGCGGTGCTCAGATCGGTCGGCTTTACGCCCGGCTTGTAGGACGGCGCCACGGAACCGAGCGAAGTGGATGCGCGCCCCGCGATGAAATCGCCGACGAGTTGCCCCGGCGCGGAGTAGTCGCCGCCGCCGAGTTCGAACGCGCGCTCTTCCCACTTGCGCTGAAACGCGATGCCGGCCAGCGGGCCGCCCGGGTAGTCATCCGGCGTAATGCCGACGACGATGCCCGCGTTCGCGTTACGCTCGGCGCGCGAATACTGGCTCATGCCGTTCGTCACGACGCGGCCCGGCTCGGACGTCGCCGCGACGACCGTGCCGCCCGGGCACATGCAGAAGCTATAGACCGCGCGTCCATTGCTGCAGTGATGGACCACTTTGTAGTCGGCGGCGCCGAGCTTTTCGTGGCCGGCGAATTTGCCGAAGCGGCTTCTGTCGATCACGCCTTGCGGATGCTCGATCCGGAAGCCGAGCGAGAACGGCTTGGCCTCCATGTAGACGCCGCGTTCGTGCAGCATCTCGAACGTATCGCGTGCGCTGTGACCGACGGCGAGCACGACGTGATCGCAGCGCAGCGTTTCGCCCGTCGAAAGCTTGAGCCCTCGCACCTTGCCGTTATCGATGTCGATGTCTTCAACGCGGTGCTGAAATCGCACTTCCCCGCCAAGCTGATGGATTTGCGCGCGCATCTTCTCGACCATGCTCACCAGCCGGAAGGTACCGATGTGCGGCCGGCTCAAATACAGAATGTCTTCCGGCGCGCCAGCTTTGACGAACTCGTCGAGCACCTTGCGGCCGTAATGTTTGGGATCTTTGATCTGGCTGTAGAGCTTGCCGTCCGAGAACGTGCCTGCGCCGCCTTCGCCGAACTGCACGTTCGATTCCGGATTGAGCTCGTTGCGACGCCAGAGGCCCCACGTGTCTTTCGTCCGCTCGCGCACCGCTTTGCCGCGTTCGAGAATGATCGGCCGAAAGCCCATCTGCGCGAGGATCAAGCCGGCGAAAAGCCCGCACGGTCCCATGCCGATGACGACGGGACGCAGCATCGTCGATTGCGCCGGCGCTTTTGCGACGAAACGATACGCCATGTCGGGCGTCACGCCGCAGTGCGGATGCGGATGCGCTTCCAGTCGCTTCAACACCGACGCTTCGTCTCGCAACTCGACATCGATGATGTAGGTGAGCTTGATATCGGCGCGCTTGCGGGCATCGTGTGCGCGGCGAAATACGTGAAAGCTCACGAGTTCGTTCGCGCCAACGCCGATTTCCGCGAGACGCGCGAGAACCGCAGTTTCGATAGCCGATTCGGGATGATCGAGCGAGAGCTTGAGTTCGCTTAGACGTAGCATGGGGAAATCGACGGCGCTGCCGTACTTTTTGAAAAGCTGTAGAGAGATTCTAGCGCTTGCGCAACGCGCACTTCGCGGATTCGCAGATACCGCGCTTCAAACGCAAAAACCCCACCTTTTGGGGTGGGGTTTTTGTTTGGAGCATGAGGAGCCTGACGATTACCTACTTTCACACGGGTATCCGCACTATCATCGGCGTGGAGTCGTTTCACGGTCC
>NZ_JALQEK010000016.1:0-30469 GCF_023630765.1 Caballeronia sp. ATUFL_F2_KS9A
CTATTGCCGATTCCGAAGAACCAGCCGCACTCGCCATCAAGCGCCCACACTTATCGGCTGTTAGTTTTTAAAGAGCACATCGCAAGACAAGCCTTACTTCAACTTCCATCTTGCGTCGCTGCATCAGCAGCAGAGAAACGAGATTATGAAGAACGTTTCGGTTCGTGTCAACAAGTTTTTGAAACGTTTCTCATCGATTCGACCTACTCGTCTTACCGACTCAAAGCAAACGGGTCGTGCGGACATCGCACGACCCGTCGACATAAGTCTTGGTGCCGGCTGCAGGACTCGAACCCGCCACCTGATGATTACAAATCAACTGCTCTACCAGATGAGCTAAGCCGGCGAAGCACGGAATTCTACTTCATTTAACGACTTTGAGGTGAGACCTCGCAGGCGATTTCGAATCGTCATCCGCTGCAGTTTGCGCATCCTCTTTCGGCGCGGTGTCCGCGGGTTCCTCGATCTGCCGCGTATTGCGCTCGGCCGATCGCACGCCCACGGGAGCGCTCGTCAAATCCGAGCCGGAATGCGACTGCTCGACCGGGAACGCCATCCCCTGTCCGTTCTCGCGTGCGTAGATAGCGAGCACGTTCGCGACCTGCACTTCGATCTTGTGTGACTTGCCAGAGAAACGCGCGCTGAACTCGATCCACTCGTTGCCCATCTGCAACTGGCTCGTCGCCTCGAAACTGATGTTCAACACGATCTCGTCGTTGCGGACGAACTGGCGCGGCACGCGCGTAGCCGCATCGACCCGAACGGCGATGTGAGGCGTAAAACCATTGTCCGTGCACCATTCGTACAGTGCGCGCAACAAATACGGCTTGGTGGAAATCTCTTGCATCAACTTTCCTCTGTCGGAATGCGGCCGCGCAACGCGCGCCGCCGCGTCCCAACGCACTCAAACTATCGACGCATCACCTTTTCGGAAGGCGTCAGCGCTTCAATATAGGCCGGACGGCTGAAAATCCGCTCGGCGTACTTCATCAACGGTGCTGCGTTCTTCGACAGTTCGATGCCGTAGTGATCCAGACGCCACAGCAGCGGCGCAATCGCGACGTCGAGCATCGAGAACTCCTCTCCCAGCATGTACTTGTTCTTCAGGAAGATCGGGGCGAGCTGCGTGAGGCGATCGCGGATCGCGCTGCGCGCCTTCTCGTGATTCTTCTCGGCGGCCTTGCCCTTTTCGTTTTCCAGCGTGCCGACGTGAACGAACAGTTCCTTTTCGAAGTTCAGCAGGAACAGACGTGCGCGGGCGCGCTGCACCGGATCGGCCGGCATGAGTTGCGGATGCGGGAAACGCTCGTCGATATATTCGTTAATGATATTCGACTCGTACAGGATCAGGTCGCGCTCGACGAGGATCGGGACCTGTCCGTAAGGGTTCATCACCGCGATGTCTTCCGGCTTGTTGAACAGGTCAACGTCGCGAATCTCGAAATCCATGCCCTTTTCGAACAACACCAGCCGGCAGCGCTGGGAGAAGGGGCAAGTAGTGCCGGAATACAGAACCATCATGTTTTTAAAGTTCCTTCAGTAAACTCGAAGGGCCGGCCGCGGCGTTTCCTCGCGGAAAACGCCGTCGCGCCGACCCACGCCTTCGAAGGCGCGCTATTTGATATCTTTCCAGTATGCCGCGTTCAGGCGCCACGCGAGGAAGCTCAAGAACGCCAGGAACAGCAAAACCCAGACGCCGAGCCGCTTGCGCGTCTGCTGCGCGGGTTCCGCCATCCACGACATGTACGAAACGAGATCGGCCACAGTTGAATCATAATCCACGGACGACATGGCACCAGGTGTAACCTGAGTGTAACCGACGAATCTTCGTACCTTTTCGCCCGTCTTTTCGTCCGTATCGGTCTCGAATTTCGCGTCCCGGACGCCTTGGAGCGTCCAAAGCACGTGCGGCATGCCAACGTTTTCGTAGACGCGATTATTCCAGCCGGTCGGCCGCGTCGGATCGTGATAGAAACTCCGCAGGTACGTGTAGAGCCAGTCCCTGCCGCGCGCCCGCGCTTCGACGGACAGATCCGGCGGCGACGCACCGAACCACGCTTTCGCATCTTCCGGGCGCATCGCGATCGACATCGTGTTGCCGACCTTGTCCGTAGTAAAGAGCAGATTCTCTCGAATCTGCTTCTCACTGATGCCGATATCGGTCAGCCGGTTGTACCGCATCAACGTCGCGCTGTGGCAATTCAGGCAGTAGTTTACAAAAACTTGTGCGCCGTGCTGCAAGGACGCGAGATTGTCGGAACTGTCGGGCGCCCGATCGAGCACCGCTTCTTCCTGCGCGAACGCCGGCGGTGCGCAGAACGAGAGCATCGCCGCACCGATCATCGCTATTGTAGAGAGCCATTTTTTCATCGTATTCGTCTCCGGACGTGCGCTCAGTGAGGTTTGTAGTGCACTCGCTCAGGCGGCGTCTTGAATTTGCCGCGCGGCGTCCAGAAAGGCATGCCGAGGAAGAACGCGAAGTAGATCAGCGCGCAGATCTGCGCGATCAGCGTCGCGGCCGGCGATGGCGGTCGCGTGCCCAGGAAGCCGAGCATCAGGAACGCGAACACGAATATCGCGTAGAAGACCTTGTGAAAGAGCGGCCGATAGCGAATCGACTTCACCGGACTGCGGTCCAGCCAGGGCAGGAAGAACAGCGACACGACCGCCGTGCCCATCACGACGACGCCCCAGAACTTCGACTCCGTCAGCGCCATGAAAACCAGCACCACCACGGCGAGCACCGGCAGGCCGAGCTTCCATTTCCCGCGCGCCTTGACGAGCGCGAGCACGCCGAGCAGCGCGATCACGATCATCAGCACGATCTTGAACGGATCGGTCGTCGCGCGAAGCATCGCGTAGAACGCGGTGAAGTACCACACCGGCGCGATTTCCGGCGGCGTCTGCAACGGATTGGCCGGCACGAAGTTGTTGGCTTCGAGGAAATAGCCGCCCATTTCCGGCGCGAAAAAGATGATCGCCGCGAAGATCAGCAGGAACACGCACACGCCCATGAAGTCGTGCACCGAGTAGTACGGATGAAACGGAATGCCGTCGAGCGGAATGCCGTTCGCGTCCTTCTTCGCCTTGATCTCGACGCCGTCCGGATTGTTCGAGCCGACTTCGTGCAGCGCGACGAGGTGCGCGACCACGAGTCCGATCAGCACAAGCGGAATCGCGATGACATGGAACGCGAAGAAGCGGTTCAGCGTGACATCGGAAACGACGTAATCGCCGCGAATCCACAGCGACAGATCCGGACCGATGAACGGAATCGCCGAGAACAGGTTGACGATCACCTGCGCGCCCCAGAACGACATCTGCCCCCACGGCAGCAGATAGCCGAAGAACGCTTCGGCCATGAGGCACAGGAAGATCGCGCAACCGAAGATCCACACGAGTTCGCGCGGCTTGCGATACGACCCGTACATCAGCCCGCGGAACATGTGCAGATACACGACGACGAAGAACATCGACGCGCCCGTCGAATGCATGTAGCGAATGAGCCAGCCCCACGGCACCTCGCGCATGATGTACTCGACCGAGGCGAACGCGAGCGTCGCATCGGGCTTGTAGTTCATCGTGAGGAAAATACCGGTGACGATCTGATTCACCAGCACGAGCAACGCGAGCGAGCCGAAGAAGTACCAGAAGTTGAAGTTCTTCGGCGCGTAATACTCGGATACGTGTTTCTTCCAGGTCGAGGTCAGCGGAAACCGGCGATCGATCCAACCGGTCAGGCCCGTTGTCTCTACTTCCTTGTCTGCGGTCGCCATTTACGCCTCTCCCTTTTCGTCCTTGCCGATCACGAGTTGCGTCGCGGAAGTGAACATGAACGGTGGAATGTCCAGGTTCTGCGGCGCGGGCTTGTTCTTGAAGACGCGGCCGGCCATGTCATAGGTCGAGCCGTGGCACGGGCAAAGGAAGCCGCCCGGCCAGTTATCGGGGAGATTGGGTTGGGGACCCTCGGTGAAACGCGGCGTCGGCGTGCAGCCCAGATGCGTGCACACGGCAACCGCCACGAAAATGTTCTTGTGATCCGCGCGCGAACGATACTCGTTGTTGCAGTACTCCGGCAACGGCATCGAGAATTCCATCTTCGACTTCGGGTCGGCTACTTCGTTGTCGGCCTTCTTGACGTCGGCCAGCATTTCGTCGGTGCGATTCACGATCCACACCGGCTTGCCGCGCCAGGCGACGGTCATCATGTCGCCCGGCTTCAGTCCGCTGATATCGACCTCGACAGGCGCGCCCGCCGCCTTGGCCTTCTCCGATGGAGCAAACGAACCTACAAAGGGAACTACGGTTGCCACTGCTCCGAAACCACCTGCTGCGGTCGTCGCAATCAGCCAGGTACGGCGGCCGCCGTCGACGCGTTTTTCATCCTTGTCTCGCATCACACGCCCCACTTCTGAGTTGGATTTATACCGTCACATCAGTTGTTCCGCCGTTAGTGTGCGCGAATGGAGTTGGCATTTACAAGGGCTGACTAGCAAAAATCACTCGAAGTGATTGATGCTTCAGGGTTTTCCCCACGTTTTTCGCGCAACATCGTGAAGCGTTCATTTAAGGCAACCGCAAGCGCAGATAATCGCGCCCACAGCTTAATCGGCCATTAAACCGGATTATCGATATCGATAAAAAGATGCTCGATATCGAATTGCTCGGACAGATGCGCGCCCACGGCCTGCACGCCATAGCGCTCCGTCGCATGATGCCCGGCCGCGATGTACGCCACGCCCGATTCCGCCGCGATATGCATGGTTTGCTCCGAGACTTCGCCGCTCAGATACACGTCCGCGCCCGCCGCGATGGCCTCTTCGAAGTAACCTTGTGCGCCGCCCGTGCACCACGCCACGCGGCGCAATTCCTTGTCTGTGTCGCCGAACACGAGCGGCTTCCTGCCGAGCGCGTTCTCGACCATCGCGCTGAAGTGCTCGAGCGGGAGCGGCATGCCGAGCGTCGCGATCCAGCCGAGATCCTGATTCGCGAAGCGCGCGTCCGCGATCAGTCCGAGGCGTGCGCCGATCTGCGCGTTGTTGCCGAGTTCCGGATGCGAGTCGAGCGGAAGATGATAGGCGAAGAGATTGATGTCGTTGGCAATCAGCGTGCGCAATCTTCGATGCTTGCGCCCGGTGATCTGCGGCGCCTCATTGCGCCAGAAGTAGCCGTGATGCACGAGCACCGTGTCCGCGCCCCACTCCAGCGCGGCT
This sequence comes from Caballeronia sp. ATUFL_F2_KS9A, assembly GCF_023630765.1. NCBI lineage: Bacteria > Pseudomonadati > Pseudomonadota > Betaproteobacteria > Burkholderiales > Burkholderiaceae > Caballeronia > Caballeronia sp. ATUFL_F2_KS9A. Next base: position 5,214 of record NZ_JALQEK010000016.1, read on the forward strand.
TCGAGAAAGGCTTGCGAGGCGGTCACGCCGGTTGCGATCTTCTGCACGCGGCGCGCGCCTTCAACCTGCAGACCGTTCGGGCAATAGTCCTTGAAGCGGCCGATTTCCAGCAGATTGTTCAGATACAATTCGAGTTCGATCCGATCCATGAATTCCTCTATCCCTTCAAATGCTTAGACGCTTCTGGCTATTTTTTGCCCAAGCGGTCACCGTGCTTTTGGCCCTGATGTTCATCATCGCGACCTTGAAGCCGCAGTGGCTTCAACGTCAGGGTCAATTCGGCAAGCAGCTTGCCGAGCCGATCGTCGCGTTGCAGGAAGTGGCGCCGAGCATCGGCTCGCGCCCCGTTCAGTCGTCCTTTTCGGAAGGCGCGCAAAAGGCGATGCCGGCCGTCGTGAACGTGTTCTCCAGCAAGGACGGCAATCTGCCGCCCGACCCGCGCGCGAAAGACCCGCTGTTCCGCTACTTCTTCGGCGACAAGAACAAGCGCAAGAGCGACGAGCCGCCCGCGTCGAATCTCGGCTCCGGTGTCATCGTCAGCTCGGAAGGTTACATTCTAACGAACCAGCATGTCGTCGACGGGGCGGATCAAATCGAAGTCGCGCTCGCCGATGGTCGCACGTCCAGCGCGAAAGTGATCGGCGTCGATCCGGAAACCGACCTCGCCGTGCTGAAGATCAACATGACCAACCTGCCGACCATCACGCTCGGGCGAATGGATCAGACGCGCGTCGGCGATGTCGTGCTCGCGATCGGCAATCCGTTCGGCGTCGGCCAGACGGTCACGATGGGCATCGTCAGCGCGCTCGGGCGCAATCACCTCGGCATCAACACGTTCGAGAACTTCATCCAGACCGACGCCGCCATCAACCCCGGCAATTCGGGCGGTGCGCTGGTCGACGTGAACGGCAACCTGCTGGGCATCAACACGGCGATCTATTCGCGCAGCGGCGGCTCGCTCGGCATCGGCTTCGCGATTCCCGTGTCGACCGCGCGCAGCGTGCTGGAAAGCATCATCACGACGGGCAGCGTGACGCGCGGCTGGATCGGCGTCGAACCGCAGGACGTGACGCCGGAGATCGCCGAATCGTTCGGGCTGGATCAGAAGTCCGGCGCGATTGTCGCGGGCGTGCTGCAGGGCGGCCCGGCGGACAAGGCGGGCATCAAGCCGGGCGATATCCTCGTGTCGATCAACGACGACACGATCACCGACACGACGCGCCTGCTCAACGTCGTCGCGCAGATCAAGCCGGGCACGTCGGTGAAGGTCCATCTGATGCGCAAGAACAAGGAACTGGATCTCAACGTGATGATCGGCAAGCGCCCCGCGCCGCCGCGCGCACCGCAAATGCCGGATGACGATCAAGGCGATCAGGGCGACGAGTAAAACGCGACGTCCGTAAAACGAAAAGGCAGCTTCGATGGCTCGAAGCTGCCTTTTTCTTATCTCGAACACTCGCTCTGGCGCGACAATACGCCGCACTTTACTCCGCCGCCGGCTCCTCGTTCTTGACCTGTTCCTTGCCGACGACGAGCCGCGCCGCGATGATCCCCGCTTCATAAAGAATGACGAGGGGAATCGCGAGAATGAGTTGCGAGAAAACGTCGGGCGGCGTGACGACCGCGGAAATGATGAACGCGCCGACGATCACGTAAGGACGAATCTGCTTGAGCTTTTGAATCGACACCACGCCCATGCGCGCAAGCAGCACGACGACGATCGGCACCTCGAACGTCACGCCGAACGCGATGAACATCGTCAGCACGAAGCTCAGGTAATTGTCGATATCCGTGGTCATCTCCGCGCCGAGCGGCGCGTTGTAGTGCGCCATCACGCGGAAGATGGTCGGGAACACGACGAAGTACGCGAACGCCATGCCGCACAGAAAAAGCGTATAGCTGCTGAAAACGAGCGGCCCGACGAGCTTCTTTTCATGCTGATACAAACCCGGCGCGACGAACGCCCAGACCTGATACAGCACGAAGGGCAGCGCGATCACGAAGGCGACGAGCATCGTGACTTTCATCGGCACGAAGAACGAGCCGGTGACGTCCGTGACGATCATCTTGCCGTCCGCGGGCAGGTTCTGCATCAGCGGACGCGCCAGCAGCTTGAAGATGTCCGGCGCCCAATACACAAGCGCGATGAACACGACGATGACCGATGCGCCCGCGCGGATGATGCGGTCGCGCAATTCGACCAGATGCGAAATGAACGTCTCTTCGACGGGCTCTTCTTTAGTGTGTTGCGGGTCGCTCACGCCGGCCCTCGGTAGAAATCATCGATGAAGGAATCGCGGCACGCTCAGAAGAACTTCGTCTGCCGGCGCAGGGTGGCGGGCGTGTGGCGAGCGACGCGCGCCGCGCCCGATTGAACCCGCGTGCGACGCGAGGTCGTGCGCTTGTACCAGTTGGGAATCGCCGCCTGCTTCACGCGCCAGTTCTTGCGCCGGGTCGACGTCGATGAAGACGTAGCGGCCCAGGGCTTGTCCGACGCGGCGCTGTCCGCTGAATCAGCGCCGCCAGCGATGCTCGGCGCGACCGACGTGCCGTCTTTCCAGGCATCGTTCAGCTCGGATTCGTGGCGCTTCAGCGTGTCGTGAATCGTCGATTCGACATTCGACGCCGCGTTTTCGAACTCGGTCCGCATTTTCTTCAGCTCATCGAGTTCCATCTCGCGCGCGACTTCCGATTTGACGTCGTTGATATAGCGCTGCGCGCGCCCGAAGAGCGCCCCCGCCGTACGTGCGACGCCGGGCAGGCGCTCCGGCCCGAGGACCACCAGCGCCACGACGCCGATGACCGCCATTTTGGTCAGACCGAGATCGAGCATTGAACGAAAAGTGGAGAGTTACCGTCGGCAGACGGATCAGCGATAGTCGCCCGAGCGCGACTTGTCTTTCGCCTCGACGTCCACGGCGCCGTTACGCGGCAGTTCGCGCTGATCGGCCGAATTCGCCGGCGTGTCGCCCTCGCGCATGCCTTCCTTGAAGCCCTTCACCGCGCCGCCCAGATCGCCGCCGATATTGCGCAGCTTCTTCGTGCCGAACACGAGCGCCACGATCAGCAGAACGATCAACCAATGCCAAATGCTTAACGAACCCATGAATGAAAACTCTCCGTGATTCCGCCCCGATTTGGGTACCGATGACGGAAGATCGGCCTGGCGGCCCCGGCCGAGGCACGTCGCCTCGGCTCAACTATCGATTTTGCTCGCCCAATATTTCATTGGAAAGGAGAATGCAAACAAAGATTGCAGCATTACCCCATTCGGCGCCACGGGCGCTCGCCGGCCAACAAATGCGCGTGGATGTGATACACCTCTTGCCCGCCGCCCGGACCGGTATTGATTACCGTTCGAAAGCCGGTGTCGCCTCCCGTGTAGGAGACACCCAGATCTTTCGCCAACCGTCCGACGAGACTCACCATTCTACCAAGTAGCGGACTGTCACTTTCTGTGCAGTGGGAAAGTGTTTCAATATGTTTGCGCGGAATGACCAGCACGTGCACCGGCGCCGCAGGATTGATGTCGTTGAAGGCGACGAACTCATCGTCCTCATAGACCTTCGTGCTCGGCAGTTGCCCGGAAGCGATCTTGCAGAAAATGCAGTTGTCTTGACTCATTGAGTTGCCGGATTTCGTTGACGGATGTGATCAAAACCACGCGCGCGGTTCGATCGGCTTGTTCTCGTAGAGAAACAGCCAGCCTTTGATGATGCGATAAAGCGTCCAGATGCTGACCGCACCGAGAATCAGAAAGCCGATGCCGATCCAGATCGTCGCGAAACCGATCACGTGGCCCAGCACCGCCCACCAGAAGGTGCGGATCTGCCAGGTGAAGTGATCTTCGTACGGCGTGCCCGCCGCATCGCCGCGCTTGATGTAGTTGAGGATGATCGCGACCAGTCCCGTGAGACCGCCGGTCAGCCAATAGACGGCGTACAAGCCGTACAGAACATGCGTGAACGTGCGCATGTTGCGCAGGCGTTCGGGATCGTTCGCGTTCTGAACGACGGGCGGCGGATAGGGTTCATATTGCCGGTTCATTCGTGCCCTCCTTCGCTGATGCCAGACGCTCGTCAGCCGCCGTTCTGCTCACGCTCGCGCGACTTGCGCAGCGCCTTTTCCTCGATTCCCGACAGACCTTCGCGACGTTCCAGTTCCGCGACCACGTCGGCGGGGCTCAGATCGAAATGGGACAGCATGACGAGACAATGAAACCACAGATCGGCGACTTCGCCGACGAGCGCCTTCGGCGCGCCGCCATGACGGGCGTCCTTCGCGGCAAGCACGACTTCCGTCGCTTCCTCGCCGATCTTCTTCAGGACCGCATCGTCGCCCTTGTGAAAGAGTCGGGAAACGTAAGATTGTTCCGGATCGCCGCCCTTGCGACTGTCGATGACCGAGGCGAGGCGCAGCAGCGTGTCCAGCGTATTGGCTTGCGTCATTTGTAGATGCTTTCTGGGTCTTTCAGGACCGGCTCGACGGCGACCCACTCGCCGTTCTCCGCCGTGCCTTCGAATTTCTGGAAAAAACAGGAATGGCGGCCGGTGTGGCACGCGATGCCCGAAACCTGCTCGACCTTGAGCAGCACGACGTCTTCGTCGCAATCGAGGCGCACGTCGTGAACGTGCTGAACGTGGCCCGACTCTTCTCCCTTGAACCACAGGCGCTGCCGCGAGCGCGAGAAATACACCGCGCGCTTCAGTTCGATGGTCTTTGCGAGCGCCTCGCGATTCATCCACGCGAACATGAGCACGTCGTTGGTCGATGCTTCCTGCGCGATCACCGGCACGAGGCCGTTCGCGTCCCACTTGACTTTGTCGAGCCAGATCATCTGATCGCTCACGGTTTCAAGTCCTCACCGAAATGCCGTGATCGGCCATGAAGCGCTTCGCTTCGCCGACGGTGTGCTCGCCGTAGTGGAAGATGCTCGCGGCAAGCACCGCGTCCGCGTGACCTTCGACGATGCCATCGGCCAGATGCTGCAACGATCCGACGCCGCCCGACGCGATCACCGGCACCGGCACCGCGTCCGACACGGCGCGCGTCAACGCGAGATCGAAGCCGGCTTTGGTGCCGTCACGATCCATGCTGGTGAGCAGGATTTCGCCCGCGCCGAATTCGGCCATCTTGCGCGCCCATTCGATCGCGTCGATGCCCGTCGCCTTGCGGCCGCCGTGCGTGAAGACTTCCCAGCGCGGCGTTTCGCCTTCGGCCGACACGCGTTTCGCATCGATCGCGACGACGATGCACTGCGAGCCGTGCTTGTCCGACGCGTCGCGCACGAGTTGCGGATTCGCGACCGCCGACGAATTCATGCTGATCTTGTCCGCGCCCGCGTTGAGCAGACGCCGCACGTCTTCGACCGCGCGCACGCCGCCGCCGACCGTCAGCGGAATGAACACCTGCGACGCCACCGATTCGATGATCGGCAGAATGAGATCGCGTTGATCGGAAGTCGCGGTGATATCGAGGAACGTGAGTTCGTCGGCGCCCTGATCGTCGTAACGCCGCGCGATTTCGACGGGATCGCCCGCGTCGCGCAGTTCGACGAAATTGACGCCCTTCACGACGCGGCCGGCGGTCACGTCGAGACAGGGAATGATGCGTTTTGCGAGAGCCATGTTCTTGCCACTTACGGAGTAAGGGCGGCGCCGCGGCCGCCCGGAGTGCTGCTCAGATGTGCTCGCGCTCGGGCGTATCAGGCGCCGTCGGCCTCGCGCAGCGCGTCGGCGCGGGTCTGGGCGGCCTTGAAATCGAGATCGCCGGAGTAGATCGCGCGGCCGCAGATCACGCCTTCGATGCCTTCGTCCTCGACTTCGCAGAGCGATTCGATGTCCGCGATGCTCGACAGCCCGCCGCTCGCGATCACCGGAATCTTCACCGCCCGCGCGAGACGCACGGTTGCTTCGAGGTTGAGGCCCTCAAGCATGCCGTCGCGGCCGATGTCCGTGTAGATGATCGATTCGCAGCCGTAGTCTTCGAACTTGCGGCCGAGATCGACGACCTCGTGACCCGTGAGCTTGCTCCAGCCGTCCGTCGCGACCTTGCCGTCCTTCGCGTCCAGCCCGACGATGATGTGTCCCCCGAACGCGCTGCACGCGTCCTGCAAGAAGCCCGGATTCTTCACCGCCGCCGTGCCGATGATGATGTACGACAGGCCGTCGTCCAGATAGCGCTCGATGGTTTCCAGGTCGCGGATGCCGCCGCCCAACTGCACGGGAATCTCGCTGCCGACTTCATCGAGGATCGCGCGGATCGCGTCGCCGTTTCTGGGCTTGCCGGCGAACGCGCCGTTCAGATCGACCAGATGCAATCGCCGTGCGCCGCGATCGACCCAATGTCGGGCCATGGCCGCCGGATCCTCTGAAAAAATGGTCGCCTGGTCCATATCGCCCTGCTTGAGGCGCACGCACTGACCGTCCTTAAGATCGATGGCCGGAATGAGCAGCATAGGTATCGCGTATTTTCTGGGTGAAGTTGATCAAAACGGCGCGCGTGCGGTCTTTCGTGCCTGTGCCGCGGGCCGTCTCGCTAGTGTAGTACAAGTCTTGCAACGGTCATGCGCCCGTAGTAATAGGCGAAAACGCTAGCGGGCACGGTATTTCACGGGTTCCAGTGCACGAAATTGCGATAGAGACGCAATCCTGCGTCCGCGCTCTTTTCGGGGTGGAATTGGGTGGCGAAGATATTGTCGCGCGCCACCGCCGACGTGAACGCGCTGCCGTACACGGTTTCGCCGGATGTGTGAGCCGGATTGTCCGGCACCACGTAGTAGCTGTGGACGAAGTAGAAGAACGCGCCGTCCGCGACGCCGTCCCAGACCGGATGCGCCTGTGTCTGACGCACGCGATTCCAGCCCATTTGCGGCACCTTGAAGCGCGAGCCGTCGTCCTGCAGCAGACCGTCGAGCTGGAAGCGCACGACCTTGCCGGGCAGAAGACCGAGGCCCTTCGTGTCGCCTTCCTCGCTCCAGTCGAAGAGCATCTGCTCGCCGACGCACACGCCGAGCATCGGCTTTTCGCGCGCCGCCTGCATCACCGCTTCCTGCAAACCGGATTCGGCGAGATGCCCCATGCAGTCGCGCATCGCGCCCTGGCCCGGCAGCACGACGCGATCCGCCGCGTGAATGCCTTGCGGCTGATCGACGATCGCCACGTTCGCTTCGGGTGCAGCCTTCTTCAGCGCCTGGTAGACCGAGCGCAGGTTGCCCATTCCGTAATCAACAATCGCAATCGAAGTATTCATTTCAAAGATGGCATCAAGGCCTTCAACCCGTCGACGATGAACTCCACCGCCAATGCGGACAACATCAAACCCATGAGACGCGTGCCGATGTTGATTCCCGTGCGCCCGACGACGCGCGCGATCGGCTCGGCGAGATTCAGCGCGCCGAAGCACAGCCCCGCGATGATCGCGCCCAGCACGACGAGCCCGAAGCGGTCGTACCAGTGTTGCGCATTCGCAGCATAGACGATCACCGTGCTGATCGAGCCGGGACCGGTGAGCAGCGGAATCGCGAGCGGCACGACCGCGATGCTATTGCGCTCCTCGGCTTCCATGCGTTCTTCCGGCGTCGAACGCGCATTGCCGACCTGCGCGTTCAACATGCTGATCGCCATGAGCAGCATGATGATGCCGCCGCCCACTTCGAACGACCCGACCGAAATCCCGAAGAACGCGATGATCTGCTGGCCGAGCAGCGCCGTCACCGCGATCACGCAGAAGACTGAAATCGAAGCGACGCGAATCGTGTTGCGTCTTTCGAGATCGGATTGCTGCGAGGTCAGGCTGAGAAAAAACGGTATCGCGCCGATCGGGTTGATCAGCGCGAGCAATGAGATAAACGACTTGAACAAATCCATCTTTTTTCCGGCGCAGCAACGCGCCGAACCGGTCAGTCGGCTTAGAGACTGCCTTTGGTCGACGGAATCTGCCCCGCCGCGCGCTCGTCGACTTCGCACGCCATGCGCAGCGCGCGGCCGAACGCCTTGAACACGGTTTCGACCTGATGATGCGCGTTGATGCCGCGCAGGTTGTCGATATGCAGCGTCACGCCGGCGTGATTCACGAATCCGCGGAAGAATTCGATGGTCAGATCGACGTCGAACGTGCCGATGCGCGCGCGCGTGAACGGCACATGGAACTCGAGCCCCGGACGCCCCGAAAAATCGACGACGACGCGCGACAGCGCTTCGTCGAGCGGTACGTACGAATGCCCGTAACGGCGAATGCCCTTGCGGTCGCCGATGGCCTTCGCGATGGCCATTCCGAGCGTGATGCCGGTGTCTTCTACCGTATGGTGATCGTCGATATGGAGGTCGCCATGCGCTTCGATGTCGAGATCGATGAGCCCGTGACGGACAATCTGGTCGAGCATGTGATCGAGGAACGGGACGCCGGTGGCGAGCTTCTGCTTGCCGGTGCCGTCCAGATCGAGCTTCACACGGATCTGCGTTTCGCTGGTGTTGCGAACGACTTCCGCAATACGCATGGTGATTCCTTGAGACTTAATCGAGAGTGGGGAGCTTCTTGAGCGCGGCGACCATTTGCGCGTTTTCTTCGGCAGAGCCGACCGTCAAACGCACGCAGTTAGCCAGCAATGGGTGCATTTTACCCACGTTTTTTACCAAAACCCGCGAAGTCAGAAGGGTTTCGAAAGCAACGGCGGCGTCCGGAACGCGCACGAGCAGGAAATTGCCCGCGCTCGGGAATACCGTCATGCCGGGCAGCGCCGCCACTTCGCGTGCGAGTTTCGTGCGTTGCGCGCGCAGTTCGGCCGCTTGAGCGTCGAGAACGTCGAGGTGATCGAGCAGGAAATCGGCCGTGGCCTGCGTCAGCACGTTGATGTTGTACGGCGGGCGCACCTTGTCGAACTGCGTGATCCACGAGGGCCGGCCCGCCATGTAGCCGAGACGGATGCCCGCGAGCCCGAGCTTCGAGACAGTCCGCATCACGACGACGTTGTCGAACTCCGCCGCGCGCGGCATCCAGCTTTTTTCGGCGAACGGCTGATACGCCTCGTCGATCACGACGAGACTCTTCTTCGACGCGGCGATCACGCGTTCGATGTCGGCGTCGTCGTAGAGCGTGCCGGTCGGGTTGTTCGGATACGCCAGATAGACGAGCGCCGGCGCGTGCTCATCGATGGCGGCGACGAGCGCGTCGGCGTCGAGCGTGAAGTCGGCCTTCAGCGGCACACCGATGAACTCGAGATGCGCGAATTTCGCCGACATTTCGTACATCACGAAGCCCGGCACCGGAGCGACGACCTTCGCGCCCTGCTTCGAGCACGCGACCGACATCATGCTGATGAGCTCGTCCGAACCGTTGCCGAGCAGCACGTCGCAGGCGTCGGGCACGTTCATCGTGCGCTTGATCTTGGCGAGCAATTCCGCCGGACGCGGCGCGGGATAACGGTTCAGCGCGACGCCCGCGAGATGCTCGCCCAATGCTTTGGCGAGGTCGGCGGGCAGCGTGTAGGGATTTTCCATCGCGTCGAGCTTGATGAGGCCCGTGGCATCGGGCACGGGATAGCTCGTCATCGCGAGGACGTCAGGTCGGATGATGTCTTGTGATGTCGTCATGTTTTCCCGGCGTCTCTCTCGCCGGTTCGGGTGGCGGCTCTCAGGCCGCCTCGTTCATTCGGGCCGGTTTTCGCTTCAGCCGACTTTTTTCATCCGGTATTCGGCGCTCTTCGCGTGCGCCTGCAGGCCTTCGCCGTACGCCAGTTCCGCCGCGATTTCGCCGAGCGTCTGCGCGCCGTCCGCGCTCACTTCGATCACGCTCGAACGCTTCATGAAGTCGTAGACGCCGAGCGGCGACGAGAAGCGCGCGGTGCGCGACGTCGGCAATACGTGGTTCGGGCCCGCGCAGTAATCGCCGAGGCTTTCGCTCGTGTAGCGGCCGAGGAACATCGCGCCTGCGTTGTGAATTTGCGCGGCCCACTGATGCGGATCGAGCGCGGAAATCTCAAGATGCTCCGGCGCGATATCGTTGGCGATCGCGCACGCCTCGGCCATGTCCTTCACCTTGATGAGCGCGCCGCGATCTTCGAGCGAGCGCTGGATGACGTCGCGACGCGGCATCGCCGGCAGCAGCTCGACGATCGCGTCTTCCACGCGCTGGATGAAGTCATCGTCCGGGCACAGCAGAATGGATTGCGCGAGCTCGTCGTGCTCGGCCTGCGAGAAGAGGTCCATCGCGACCCAGCGCGGATCGGTGGTGGCGTCGCAGATCACGAGAATTTCGGACGGCCCCGCGATCATGTCGATGCCGACCGTGCCGAACACGCGCCGCTTCGCCGACGCGACATACGCGTTACCCGGACCGCAAATCTTGTCGACGGCAGGCACGCTTTGCGTGCCGTACGCGAGCGCGGCCACCGCTTGCGCGCCGCCGATCGTGAACACGCGATCCACGCCGCCGAGCAGCGCCGCCGCGAGCACCAGCGGATTCTTCACGCCATCGGGCGTCGGCACGACCATCACGATTTCCTTCACGCCCGCCACGCGCGCCGGAATCGCGTTCATCAGCACGGACGACGGATACGCCGCCTTGCCGCCCGGCACATAGATGCCCGCGCGATCGAGCGGCGTGACCTTCTGGCCGAGCACGGTGCCGTCGGCTTCGGTGTAGTGCCAGCTATGGCTGCCGCATTCGATGCGCTGCTTCTCGTGATAGCCGCGCACGCGCGCCGCCGCCGCTTCGAGCGCCGCGCGGCGCTTCGGTTCGAGCCCTTCGAGCGCGGCTTCCATCTCCGAGAGCGGCAGTTCGAGCGCCGCGACGCTGTCCGCCTTCAGACGATCGAACTTGTTGGTGTATTCGAGCACGGCTTCGTCGCCGCGCGCCTTCACGTCCGCGAGAATCTGCGCGACCGAGCGCTCGATCGCCTCATCCTCGCTCGCTTCGAACGCGAGGACCGCACGCAGCGCCTTCTGGAAACCGTCGGCGCTGGAATCGAGTTTGCGAATCTTGATAGACATGCTGGTTTTCCGTTTTGCTGTTGGCGCGCCGCGTCGTGCGGCCCGCCTAATTTCCCTTGCTGACCGTCGCGCGCTCGAACGCGTCGAGGAACGGCTTGAGCGCCGCGCGCTTCAGCTTCAGCGCCGCCTGATTCACGACGAGGCGCGAGGAAATCTGCATGATCTCTTCGACTTCGACGAGATTGTTCGCCCGCAGCGTGCCGCCCGAGCTGACCAGATCGACGATCGCATCGGCCAGGCCGACGAGCGGCGCGAGTTCCATCGATCCGTACAGCTTGATCAGATCGACGTGCACGCCCTTCGCCGCGAAATGCTGACGCGCGGTTTCCGTGTACTTCGTCGCGACCTTCAGACGCGCGCCCTGGCGCACCGCGCTCGCATAGTCGAACCCGTTCTTCACGGCCACCGACATACGGCAGCGCGCGATATCGAGATCGACCGGCTGATACAGGCCGCTGCCGCCGTGCTCGATCAGCACGTCCTTACCCGCGACGCCGAAATCGGCCGCGCCGTACTCGACGTAAGTCGGCACATCGGTCGCGCGCACGATGATCACGCGCAGATTCGGATTCGTCGTCGGAAGGATCAGTTTGCGCGAGCTTTCCGGATCTTCGGCCACCTGCACGCCGGCGGCGGCGAGCAGCGGCAGCGTCTCCTCGAAGATACGCCCTTTCGACAACGCGAGCGTGAGGGGCGCGCTCGGCTGCACCGACGACGACGTCTGCGGCAGCGAACTCATTGCTCGCTCCCGCTGCCCTTGATGCGGCGCACGTTCGCGCCGACCGCCGTCAGCTTCGATTCCATGCGGTCGTAGCCGCGATCCAGATGGTAGATGCGGTCGATCAGCGTTTCGCCGTCCGCGCACATCGCCGCGATCACGAGACTCGCCGACGCGCGCAGATCGGTCGCCATGACCTTCGCGCCGGACAGCTTCTCGACGCCGGCGATGAGCGCCGTGTTGCCGTCGATGGTGATGCTCGCGCCCAGACGATTCAGCTCCTGAACGTGCATGAAGCGGTTCTCGAAGATCGTCTCGACGACTTGCGACGTGCCCTTCGCGATCGTGTTGAGCGCCATGAACTGCGCCTGCATGTCGGTCGGGAACGCCGGGTATTCGGACGTGCGGATATTCACCGCTTCGGCGCGCTTGCCCATACGCACGCGCATCCAGTCGTCGCCTTCCTCGATCGTCACGCCGGCTTCGCGCAGCTTCGCCGTCACGGCGTCGAGCAGATGCGAGCTCACGCGACGCAGCGTGACGTCGCCGCCCGCGGCCGCGACCGCGCACAGGAACGTGCCCGCTTCAATGCGGTCCGGCACGACGTCGTGCTTCGCGCCGTGCAGCTTGTCGACGCCCTGAATCACGAGACGGTCGGTGCCGATGCCGTCGATCTTCGCGCCCATCTTCACGAGCAGATGCGCGAGGTCGCTCACTTCGGGTTCGCGCGCGGCGTTCTCGATGACCGTCTCGCCGTCGGCCAGCACCGCCGCCATCAGCAGGTTCTCGGTGCCGGTGACGGTGATCATGTCGGTGATGATGCGCGCGCCCTTCAGACGCTTCGCGCGCGCTTCGATGAAGCCGTGCTCGATGTTGATCTCGGCGCCCATCGCCTGCAGGCCCTTGATGTGCTGATCGACCGGACGCGCGCCGATCGCGCAGCCGCCGGGCAGCGACACCTTCGCTTCGCCGAAGCGCGCGACGAGCGGACCGAGCACGAGAATCGACGCGCGCATCGTCTTGACCATTTCGTACGGCGCGACGAGCTTGTCGACCTTCGACGCGTTGAGGTTCACGCGCCCGTCGCCGGACACTTCGGACTGCACGCCCATCTGGCGCAACAGCTTGACCATCGTGCGAACGTCCTGAAGATTCGGCACGTTCGACAGATGGACGTCGTCGGCGGTGAGAAGGCTTGCGCAAAGAATCGGCAGCGCCGCGTTCTTCGCACCCGAAACGGTGATTTCGCCGGAGAGCTTCGCGCCTCCCGTGATGACCAGTTTATCCATGGCTTGTCCTTCGACCGAGCTGCCTGCGGTGCCCTTTTCAGCGCCGCCGTTGTCTTGAATGAATCGCACTCTTTACTGCCTTTGTCTTTCCGGTGATGCCGGTGTTACGTGTGTTGAGTCGTATGACCTGATTTGGCTTCGCCGGGTGGACTCAGGCCGATTTCCACTCGTCGGGGGTCAGGGTCTTCATGCTGAGTGCATGAATCTCCTGTTTCATGCGCTCGCCGAGCGCCGCATAAACCAGTTGATGACGCGCGATCAGCCGCTTGCCGACGAACGCGTCGCTCACGATGGTCGCGAAAAAATGCTGGCCATCGCCCTCCACTTCCAAATGCTGGCAAGCGAGGCCTTTGGCGATGTAATCCTTCACCTGCTCCGGAGTCGGCAACATGGTGGAAGTCTCCTTGAGAATTAGTGACGCAGCTTGTAGCCGCTCGCGAGCAGTCGCACGGCGATCAACGCCAGCACGGCCAAAAATCCGCCGACGATGCCGAGGCTCATCAACGGATTCACGTCGGACAGGCCGAAGAAGCCATAGCGAAAGCCGTCGATCATGTAGAAGAACGGGTTCAGATGCGACACCGCGCGCCACACGGGCGGCAGCGTATGTGTCGAGTAGAACACGCCTGAAAGAAACGTGAGCGGCATGATGAGGAAGTTCTGGAAAGCGGCCAGCTGGTCGAACTTGTCGGCCCAGATGCCCGCGATCAGACCCAGCGTGCCGAGAATGCCCGAACCGAGGATCGCGAACGCAATGATGTAGAGCGGCGCGGAAAACGACATCGGGATGAACCATATCGTCACGACGAACACGCCGAAGCCGACGCACAGGCCGCGCACGACCGACGCCAGCACATACGCAAAGAACATCTCCCAATGCGCGATCGGCGGCAGCAGCACGAACACCAGATTGCCGGTGATCTTCGACTGGATCAGCGACGACGAACTGTTCGCGAACGCGTTCTGCAGCACGCTCATCATCACGAGGCCGGGCACGAGAAAACTCGTATAACCGACGCCGGGATACACCTCGACGCGGCCGGAAAGCGCATGACCGAAGATCGTCAGGTACAGAAGCGCCGTCACGATCGGCGCGAGGACCGTCTGAAACGAAACCTTCCAGAAGCGCAGCAGCTCCTTGTAGAACAACGTCTGGAAGCCGCTCATGAAAGTCCCTCGACCACTTCCGGCTCGTTCATCACCTGCACGAACACGTCTTCCAGATCGGCCTTGCGCACTTCGATTTCATCGAACGTGCAGCCGGCCGCGCGGCATTTCGCGAGAATCGGCTCGACGTCGTCATAGCTCGCGAGACGCAGCAGATGTTGCGCGCCCATCACCGCGTGCGGATCGACTTCGAGCGCGCGCAAGTCCGCCGGCAACGCGCCGTTCGACAGACGCAGATACAGTTGCATGCCCGAAAAGCGCTGCAGCAGCGTGCTCGTGCGTTCGAGGGCGACGACTTCGCCGCGACGAAGCATCGCGAGCCGATGACACAGCGACTCGGCTTCTTCGAGATAGTGCGTCGTCAGGACGATCGTGTGGCCCTCGCGATTCAGGCGCGAGATGAATTTCCAGAGTGTCTGACGCAGTTCGACATCGACGCCGGCGGTGGGCTCGTCGAGCACGATCACCGGCGGCCGATGCACGAGCGCCTGCGCCACGAGCACGCGGCGCTTCATCCCGCCCGAGAGGGCGCGCGTGTTGACGTCGGCTTTCTCGGTGAGATCGAGATTGGCCATGACCTCGTCGATCCAGTCGTCGTTGTTGCGCAAGCCGAAATAGCCCGACTGGATGCGCAACGACTCGCGCACGGTGAAGAACGGATCGAACACCAGTTCCTGCGGCACGACGCCGAGCGCACGGCGCGCGGCCCGGAAGTCGCTGACGACATCGTGGCCACGCACGGAGATCGTGCCGCTATCGGCGCGCGCCAGACCGGCCAGAATGCTGATCAACGTGGTTTTGCCCGCACCGTTGGGGCCGAGCAAGCCGAAGAACTCGCCCTCTTCCACCGTGAGGCTCACGCCTTTGAGCGCCTGGAGATCCTTGTAGCGCTTCCTGACGTTTCGGATTTCTATGGCTGACATGGACAGTGCGCGCGCCTCGTGCGGCCGCGCCTCGATTGTGCGGACTTTCGCCTGACGTTCCCTTCCTCAGACAAAAAGGGCCGGGAGCGGCTGCGAAAAAAACGTTTGATTATAGGGCAAAGCCGTTGGAGCCGACTTCGGAGCGATCCTGATTGCGGCGACGCAGGGCCGCCGCTTCTGCGCGGAGTCAGAACAGGATCAATGTCGG
Source organism: Caballeronia sp. ATUFL_F2_KS9A (assembly GCF_023630765.1). Lineage (NCBI taxonomy): Bacteria > Pseudomonadati > Pseudomonadota > Betaproteobacteria > Burkholderiales > Burkholderiaceae > Caballeronia > Caballeronia sp. ATUFL_F2_KS9A. Next base: position 20,507 of record NZ_JALQEK010000016.1, read on the forward strand.
AACGAGAGGAGCGTATCGACGCCATAGGCTCGCGCAAGACTGACGAGCCCGGAAGGAAGATTGACGACGCCGAGCGCGGCGCCGCGCGCGGTGGCTGCGCGCTGCCATGCGAGCAGCACGGCGAGCGCGGAAGAATCGAACTGCGTGAGCGGCGCGCAATCGACTTCGGTCGCGCCCGCAGCGATGCGCGACAGACCCGCTTCGAGCGCGGCCTTCGCGCTCTCGTGGGTCAGCGTCGCGGCCGTCTGAAAACGGCCGCCTGTGGCTGGCGTGCTCACGATGCCTTGCCGCTCGCGAGTTGCTCGTTACGCTGCGTCAGGAACTGCAGCAAGCCGCTCACGCCATTGCGCGAAATCTGCTCGTTGAATTGCTGCTGATACGCCTGGATCAGCCACGCGCCGAGCACGTTGATGTCGTACACGCGCCAGCCTTGCGCCGTCTTGTACAGGCGATAGTCGAGCTCGACCGGCGAGCCGTTGTTCATCACGACCGAGCGGACAACGACGTCGGTGTCGTCCGGATTGGCGCGGAACGGCTTGTATTGAACCGTCTGGTCGCGCACTTGCGCGAGCGCGCCGGAATACGTGCGGATCAGGAGCATCTTGAACTGCTCGACGATCTGCTTCTGCTGTTCGGGCGTCGCCGAATTCCAGTTGCGGCCCATCACGAGACGCGTCGTGCGCGTGAAATCCGTGTACGGCAGGATCTTTTGATTGACGAGCTCGGTGATCTTGTTGATGTCGCCCGAGCGGATCTTCGAGTCCGACTTGATTTCGTCGAGGACTTGTTGCGTGACCGTCTTGATCATCGTGTCGGGCGAGCTCGTATCGACGCTTTGCGCCGACGCTGTGCCACAAAACGCGACGAACATCGCGAAGATGGGGAGAAGCAAGAATTTTTTCATCACGGACCCTGCAAAAGTAGATGCTCCGGTTTGAGCGCGCCGCCCGATTCGAGTTCAGGCGACGCGGCATCCAAAGCGTAAGAAATATCGTTAGATATGTTACCGCGCGTTAGCGACAGGCCGCTCAACGCAAGCGGAATGAAGGGAAACCCGGCGGCGCGCGCGGCGGAACATACTGGTTGCCCGGCACGGTGTTGGCGCTACCGCTCGCCGGTGCGGGTGCCGCCGCCGTACCCGAAGCCGCCGATGCGGCCGCGGCAGGCGCCGCCGTCGCCGATGCGCCTTCCGTGCCTTCATCGCCGTAATTCGGCAGCGGCGCTTCGCCGTAGTCCGGCATGCTGCCGTCGCCGCCCGAAATCAGATACTGACGACGCTGCAAGTATGCGTTTCGGACGAACGAATACTTGTCGAGCGCGGCATCGGCGAGCACGTCGGTCGCCCCCAGAAGATTCGCGCGCACGTTGACGAGGTTCACGCCATAGAGCGCCCAGCTCACCGAATCCGGGCTCACGTAGGTGAGCGGATTGCCGAAATAGTCGACCACGAGTCCGGCGGAATCTCGCACCGTGCTCGGCCCGAGCAGCGGCAGCACCACGTACGGACCGGACGGCACGCCATAGTGGCCGAGCGTCAGCCCGAAATCGCCGGAATGCTTCGGCAGCCGCGCGATGGTCGCGACGTCGAACAGGCCGCCGACGCCGAACAGCGTGTTGATCGCGACGCGCATGATGTCCGACACGCCGTCCGCAATTCTCAGTTGCGCCAGATTGTTCGCGGCGATGTAGACGTCGCCGATATTCGAGAAGAAGTTGGTCACGCTGTTGCGCACCGGCTCCGGTACGAGCCACACGTAACCCTTCGCCACCGGCTTCACCGCGTACTGATCAACAGTGTCGTTGATCGTGAACATCGTCCGGTTATAGCTCTCGAATGGGTCCCCTTTGGTCGGCGTCGTCACCGTCGCGCAACCGGTGAGCGCAACGACGCCCGCCACCATGATTGCGCGCCGCATCCCAATCGCCTGCATGTTCTTCTCCTTATTGAGCGGCGCCCGATGCGGCGCTCGCACCTGCCGCGCCCGCCGCACCCGATGCGCCCATCGCGCTCGCCGCGCCCGGGAAAGCCGGCGCGGGTGCGGGCTCGGGCACAGCCGGCGCCCCCGACGATTTCGAGGCGCCCGAATCCGCCGCCTTGTTGTAGAGGAACTGGCCGATCAGGTTTTCGAGCACCACGGCCGATTGCGTCATCGTGATGGTGTCGCCGTTCTTGAGCATCTGATCGTCGCCGCCCGGCTCGAGGCCGATGTATTGCTCGCCGAGCAAGCCGGAAGTCAGGATCTTCGCGGACGAATCCTTCGGAAACTGATACTGCTTGTCGATATCGATCGTGACCACGGCCTGATACGTGTTCGCATCGAAGCCGATGCTGCCGACGCGCCCGACCGTCACGCCCGCGCTCTTCACGGGCGCGCGCGCCTTCAGTCCGCCGATGTTGTCGAACTTCAGTTTCACCGCGTAGGTTTGCTGGAACGACAGGGAGCTCATGTTGCCCGCCTTCAGCGCGAGAAAGAGCAGCGCCACGAAACCGAGCACCACGAAGAGGCCGACCCAAAAGTCGAGAGCAGTCTTTTTCATCGTCTTCCCAAAGAGAATCTTTTCGCAGATGGCGCGTGACGGTCTGTGCCCTTCACAACGCCTGCGCCTCGTGCGGCGCCTGCGCTTGGTTCATTAGCTGAACATCAGTGCGGTGAGCAGGAAATCGAGCCCGAGCACGGCGAGCGACGCATATACGACGGTTTTCGTCGTCGCGCGCGACACGCCTTCGGGCGTTGGCCGTGCTTCGTAGCCCTGGAACAACGCGATGAACGTCACCGCGAAGCCGAACACGATGCTCTTGATGACGCCGTTCCCGACATCGCGCCACACGTCCACGCCGCCTTGCATCTGCGACCAGAACGCGCCCGGATCGACGCCGATCAGCATCACGCCGACGACATAGCCGCCGATGATGCCGACCGCGCTGAAAATGGCCGCCAGCACCGGCATAGCGACGATGCCCGCCCACATGCGCGGCGCGACGACCACCTTGAGCGGATCGACCGCCATCATTTCCATTGCGGTGAGTTGCTCGCCGGCTTTCATCAAGCCGATTTCGGCGGTCAGCGACGTGCCCGCGCGCCCCGCGAACAGTAGCGCCGTGACGACCGGCCCGAGCTCGCGCACGAGCGAGAGCGCCACCAGAAGCCCGAGCGCCTGTTCCGAACCGTAGCGGCTCAGCGTGTAATAGCCCTGCAAGCCGAGCACGAAGCCGACGAACAAACCCGACACCGCGATGATGACGAGCGAATAATTGCCGACGAAGTGGATCTGTTTCGTGACGAGGCGCGGGCGGCGCAACAGCGGAAAAAATTCGACCACGAGGCGCAGGAACATGCGCGTTGCGTAGCCTGCGGTGCCGAAACCGTCGAGCACCCAGCGTCCGAGCGCGCTGATCATGCCTGCCCTCCGATGCCGAAATCTGCGGCGAGCGGCGTGCTCGCATAGTGGAACTTGAATGGGCCGTCGGGCGTGCCGTCGATGAACTGGCGCACGGTCGGATCCTGCGATGCGCGCAGTTGCGCCGGCGTGCCTTCGGCGTGAATGCCGCCGTTCGCGATGAAATACACGTAGTCCGCGATCGCGAAGGATTCCGGTACGTCGTGCGTAACGAGAATGGACGTTGCGCCGAGCGCGTCGTTGATCGTGCGGATGAGCTGCGCCGTGATGCCGAGCGAAATGGGATCGAGGCCGGCGAACGGCTCGTCGTACATCATCAACTGGGGATCGAGCGCGATTGCGCGGGCGAGCGCCACGCGGCGCGCCATGCCGCCCGAAATCTCCGACGGCGCGAGATCGCGCGCGCCGCGCAGGCCGACCGCGTTCAGCTTCATCAGCACGAGATCGCGGATCAGCGCTTCTGGAAGGTCCGTGTGTTCGCGCAGCGGGAACGCGACGTTCTCGAACACCGTCTGGTCGGTGAACAACGCGCCGAACTGGAACAGCATGCCCATCTTCCGGCGCAGCGCGTACAGACCGTCGCGCGTCTGGGCGCCGACGTCCTGTCCGTCGAACATGACTTTGCCGCGACTCGCCTTCACGAGACCGCCGACCAGACGCAAGGTCGTGGTTTTGCCGCAGCCTGAGCCGCCCATGACCGCGACCACCTGCCCACGCGTGAATCGCATGTTCAGGTTCGACAGGACGAGCCGGTCGCCGTAGCCGAAGTCGACGTCGCGTAGCTCTAGCAGAGTCTCGGAGAAAGCAGGCACTGGGTAAGAGATTCCGTTGGCGCAAGAGGCCGAATTATAGGGCCTGCGCGCAATCGGTGCTTTGCCTAGGCGTGTATCCCCTTGCTTTTGGGACTTTTCACCGTTGACCTGCGAACATTTTTTGCAGTGACAAAACCGCCGCGGCTGTGTCCGGTGCCTCGGTGACCGCGCGCACGACCGCCGCGCTGAGCACGCCGGTTTCCAGCACGCCCGGCATCGCCTTGGCGTCGATTCCACCAATGGCGACAAGCGGCACCCGGCCCGACAGCAGTTGCACGTAGCGCGACAGGCGCGCCAATCCTTGTGGCTTGGTCGGCATGACTTTCGTCGTGGTCGGGAAGACGGCGCCGAGCGCAAGGTAGCTCGGCTTGAAGTGCAGCGCGCGCAACATCTCGTAATAGCCGTGCGTCGACAGACCGAGCCGCACGCCGGCTTTCGCGATGGCGCTCAGGTCGGCCGTCTGCACGTCTTCCTGTCCGAGGTGCACGCCGTACGCGCCCGCCGCAATCGCCTCGCGCCAATGATCGTTGATGAAAACCTGTGCGTCATGCCGACGTCCCGCTTCGACCGAGCGCGAGATTTCGCGCTGCAAGTCGGCGGCGTCGGCGGTTTTGCGGCGCAGTTGCGTCGTGCGGACGCCGAGATCGAGCACGCGCTCGACCCAGTCGGCGCTCGGCAGCACCGGATACAGGCCGAGCCGATCGGGGCACGCCGGGAATCCGCCTTCGGGCGCGGCGGGCAGATCGGCGACGCGCGGAAACGTCGCGAATTCGACGGGCCACGCGTCGTCCTTGTTCTCATCGCCCGCGCGCCAGGCGAGCGCGAGCGTCAGCGCGTCGTGCGGCTCGAAGTTGCAGTCGAGGAAAGCGGCGAGCGCGGAAAGCCAATCATCCGACCATTCGCCTTCGAGCGCGAAACGCTCGTCGCCACGACGCAGCGTGACGCGATCGCCATGCGCTTCGAGGATTGCCGCGGCGCCGTTCGCGGCCACATCGTGCGGCTCGTTGAACACGATGATGTCGCTCGCCTGCGGCGATTCCGGCGCGGTCAGGCAGATGCGCCAGCGCGTTTCCGCCGTCGGCCATTCGCCGAGACGCGCGCGAATCCGCTCGGCGACTTCAGTCAGCTCGTCCGCCGGCGGCCAGAACACTTCACGATTCAACAAGCTCATGCCGCGCCTCCGTCCTGATGCCAGAACGGCATGCCGACGACCGGCGTGCTCGCCTGCGCGCTGTCGCGCTCGGCCATGGGGCCCGCGAGGAACGCGGTGCGCCCCGCTTCGACGCCGAGCGCGAACGCGCGCGCCATCTGCGGCGGGAAGGTTGCCTGCGAGACGGCCGTGTTGAGCAGCACGCCATCGAAGCCCCATTCCATCACCTGACACGCATGCGACGGCACGCCGAGACCGGCATCGACGATCAGCGGCACATCCGGCAGACGCTCGCGCAAGGTGCGCAGCCCGTATGGATTCGTCACGCCCTTGCCCGTGCCGATGGGCGCGCCCCACGGCATCAGCGCTTCGCAGCCGGCATCGAGCAAACGCCGGCCGATGACGAGATCTTCCGTGCAGTAAGGCAGCACCTTGAAGCCATCGCGGATCAGCTTGGCCGCCGCTTCGACGAGGCCGATCGGATCGGGCTGCAGCGTGTAGTCGTCGCCGATCAATTCCAGTTTGATCCACGGCGTCTCGAACACCTCGCGCGCCATGTGCGCGGTCGTGAGCACCTCGTCTACGCTCTGGCAGCCCGCCGTGTTCGGCAAAAGCGCGACGCCGTGGCGCTTGAGCACATCGAAAAAGCCGGCTTCGCCAGTCTCCGACTGACGGCGCAGCGCGACCGTGACCATGCCCGGCCGAGCGGCGTCGATGGAGTCGGAAAGCGATTGCAGCGACGGATAACGCGACGTGCCGAGCAGCACGCGGCTCGGAAACGTCTCGCCGTAGAGCGTGAGGACGTCGGCGGTGGAATTGGTCATGGTTCGATCCTTCGGTTCGGAGTTCAGCCGCCCGCGACGGGCGACACGACGTCGAGCTTGTCGCCGGCGGCGAGCGTTTTCGTGGCGTGTTCGCCGCGCGCGACGAACTGGCCGTTCAGCGCGACCGCGAACGGCGGTTTCGCGCCGAACGCGGCGAGCGCGTCGGTGACGGTGGTGGCGTCGGGCAAATCGAAGACGCGCTGATTGATGTGGATGTTCATGGTTGTTTCCTGATGACTAGAGCGCTGGCGCAACCGCGAACTCGCCGTGCAGCAGTTCGGGCCAGCGCGCGGCGCTGCGGAAATCGGAGAAGGCCTCGGCATCGGCGATATCGCCGGAAGCGAGCGCGTCGGCGAGACGGCACGCGGCATCCGCGACTTCGGGCGCGATCATGAAGCCGTGCCGGTACAAGCCGTTCACGCGCAAGGTCCGCGCCCCGTCCCAGACGATCGCCGGCCGGTGATCCGGCAAGGTCGGCCGGCAATGCGAGTTCAGTTCGAGGATGCGCGCCTCGCCGAAACCCGGATGCACCGCGAACGCGGCGCTCAGCAGCTCGAGCGCCGAACGTACGCTCACGGGCGACATGTCCTCGCCCTCGACTTCCGTCGCGCCGATCACGTAGAGATCGTTCTCCTTCGGCGCGATGTAGAGCGGATAGCGCGGATGCAAGAGCCGCACCGGCCGCGTCAGCCCGATGCCCGGCGCGTGCACGCGCGCGACTTCGCCGCGAATGCCGCGCAGCGCGGGCCACGCGGGCTTGCCGCCGAGGCCTCGGCAATCGATGATCCAGCGCGCGTCGGGCATCGCATCGACGGCGGTGTTCCAGTGCGTACGCACGCCGCGCGCGGCAAGTCCGGCGGCGAGCGCGCCAAGCGCCTGACGGTTGTCGAGTTGGCCTTCGTTCGGCAGCAGCCAGCCCTGCGCGAAGCGCGTTCCGAGCGCCGGTTCGGCTTGCGCGACTTGCGCGCCCGCGAGCTTGACGAAGCCGCCGTCGAGCAGATTGGCGGGCGAATTGGCCTTGAGACGGCGTTCGAAGAGCGGCGCTTCGGCGCGATCCGCGCCGTGCCAGACGACGAGCGTGCCGTTGCGCTGAAAGAAAACCGGCTCGGGCAATTGCGCGATGAGTTCAGGCCAGCGTTCGAGCGATGCCGCCCCCAGCCCGACGACGAGCGGCTCCGCGCTCGCCGCTTCCGCGAGCGGCGCGAGCATGGCGGCGGCGACCCACGCGGCCGACTGCGTGCCGGCGGCGTCGCCGCGTTCGTAAAGCGCGACGTCGTGACCCGCGCCCGCGAGTTGCCAGGCGACGAGCCGTCCGACGAGCCCGCCGCCGACGACGGCGAAATCCGGCCGGCGCGCGGCGCCCTGATCGATTCTGTTCATCAATTCGATGTCTCCATACGCGTAACGCTGCGCTGCACGATGGAGACGAAAGACGCGATCCCGATCGTGCTGGCGCGGCGCCACATCACGAGGACGAAATCAGCGGGAGAGACCGGCTCGGCAGCGCATGAAGCGCGCCGGGCGCGAAGAAAGGACTGGAAGAGACTGGAGGAATGGCGCGAGGCTCGCGCGGTCTCCGGAAACTTCCCTCGCCGGTATTACCCGGATCGGGTGCAAAGGGTCTCTCTCAGCCTCGCCGCGCTGCCGACCGTTCCGGCCGCCGATGCACGCGAAGCACCCCTGTTTCGTCGAGGGTCATTAAAACATGAAAGGCGAAGGCGCTGCAAACCGGGATTCCCCGCCTTTTATCGTGCGCGGCGGCACTCTGGCACAATGCCGCGAACATGGTTCGCAGGACGATCGCCCGAAATTAAGTGAGCGTTAAGCGAACCCCGGAACAATCTGCGGAGCCGGAAAACGCCGCGCGCGGCCCGGCCGCGGACGTAACAATCGGGCGCCACGAGGCGCATCAGCAGGAAGCTCATGACCAACACCCATACCGAAAGCACGCAGCAGAAGGCCGACGAAGTCTCGGCGTGGAGCCTCATCAAGCCCTACTGGGTGTCGGAGGAGCGCGGCTTCGCGTGGGGCCTTCTCGTCGCGATCATCGCGATCAACATGACCGTTGTGTGGATCAACGTCCGGCTCAACAGCTGGAACGCCGACTTCTACAACGCGCTGCAGAACAAGAACGTCAAGGACTTTCCGCATCTGCTGCTGATCTTCACGGGCCTCGCGTTCGCGTACATCCTGCTCGCGGTGTACGGGCGATATCTGCGGCAGATGCTCGCGTTTCGCTGGCGTCAATGGCTCACCAACCGCTTTCTGGAACAATGGCTCGGTGACAAGGCGTTCTACCGCATCGAGCGCGACCGCCTCGCCGACAACCCCGACCAGCGTATTTCCGACGACCTGCAATCCTTCGCCACCACCACGCTTTCGCTCTCGCTCGATCTGCTTTCGACGCTCGTCACGCTCGTCACTTTCATCACGATTCTCTGGACCATCGCGGGCGCGCTGACCTTCTCGCTCGGCGGCACGCCGTTCACGATTCCGGGCTACATGGTCTGGGCCGCCGCGCTCTACGCGATTCTCGGCTCGCTGATCATCCAGAAGGTCGGGCATCCGCTCGTGTCGATCAACTATCAGCAGCAGAAGGTCGAGGCCGATTTCCGTTTCGGCCTGATCCGCGTGCGCGAGAACGCCGAACAGATTGCGTTTTATGACGGCATCGCGACCGAAACGGCGAACGCAAAGACCATCTTCCAGCGCATTCGCGACAACTGGTGGATGATCATGAAGTACACGAAGCGCATGACCTTCGTGCTGTCGTTCTACGGGCAGATCGCGATCATTTTCCCGATCATGGTCGCCGCGCCGCGCTACTTCGCGGGCGCGTTTTCGTTCGGCGTGCTGATGCAGATTTCATCGGCGTTCGGCACGGTCAGCGATTCGTTTTCGTGGTTCATCAACAGTTATTCGACGTTGGTCGAATGGCGCGCGACCGTGAATCGTCTGCGCGAATTCAAGCGCGTGATGCGCTCGACGCATATCCGCGAAGAAACGTCGCCAGCGACGGAGCGCGGCGGCATCAACCTGCACTACACGAGCACGCCGTCGCTCACGACGAACGGGCTCATGCTCGCGCTGCCCAACGGCACGCCGCTTTCGCGCGTGGCGAACGTGTCGATCGAGCCGGGTTCGCGCTGGCTGGTCGTCGGTCCATCGGGCTCGGGCAAGAGCACGTTGATGCGCGCGCTCGCGGGTCTTTGGCCGTTCGGCGACGGCACGATCGACGCGCCCGTCGACGCGAAGATGATGTTCGTCCCGCAGATGAGTTATCTGCCGATCGGCACGTTGCGCGCGGCGCTTTCGTATCCGTCGGCGGGTGGAACGTTCAGTGATGAAGAGTCGCGCGACGCGCTGCGTCTGTGCAATCTCGAGGCGTATGCGGATCGGCTGGAGGAAAGCGCGCATTGGGCGCGGAGTCTGTCGCCGGGCGAGCAGCAACGGCTTGCTGCCGCGCGCGTGCTGTTGCACAAGCCGGACTTCGTGTTCCTCGACGAAGCCACGAGCGCGCTCGACGCCGAGAACGAGCTGCATATCTACAACATGCTGGTCGAGCGGCTTCCGAAGGCGGCGATTGTGAGCGTGGCGCATCGCGAGTCGGTCGCGATGTTCCATGATTACAAGATCGAGATCGAGAGGGCGATGGCGGAGGTTTGACCCGTCCGCGCTCAGAAGCAAAAAGGCCACGCAATTGAACTGCACCCCAAAAGTTGGACACCCGTTCAACGATTTGGGGTGTTTTTTCATGAGCAAGTACAGCGCACGACTC
>NZ_JALQEK010000017.1:0-71525 GCF_023630765.1 Caballeronia sp. ATUFL_F2_KS9A
GCTGAAAGGGCTGAGTCCTGTGATGTACAGAACTCAGCCCTTAGCGGCCTAGCCCAAAACTGTCCAACTTTGCGGGGACAGTTCACAATCGCGTGGCCTTTTTGCATGAAGCGTCGAGCGACGCTTACCGCGGCAACTCGCTCGATCCCATCAGATACGCATCCACCGATCGTGCGCACTGACGTCCTTCGCGAATCGCCCAGACGACCAGCGACTGCCCGCGACGCATATCGCCGGCGGTGAAGACTTTATCGACCGACGTGTAATACGCCTTGTCGCCTTCGGTCGCGGCGCGCACGTTGCCGCGCGCATCCTTCTCGACGCCGAACGCATCCAGCACCGGCGACACCGGCTGCGTGAAGCCCATCGCGAGCAGCACGAGATCGGCCTTCATCTCGAACTCGGAACCCGGCACTTCCTGCATCTTGCCGCCCTTCCACTCGACGCGCACGGCGATCAGCTTCTCGACCTTGCCGTTCTTGCCTTCGAAGCGCTTCGTCGCAACCGACCAGTCGCGCTCGCAACCTTCTTCATGCGACGACGACGTACGCAGCTTGATCGGCCAGTACGGCCACACGAGCGGCTTGTTCTCTTCCTCGGGCGGCTGCGCGAGCAGTTCGAACTGCGTCACGCTCTTCGCGCCATGACGATTCGACGTGCCCACGCAATCCGAACCCGTATCGCCGCCGCCGATCACGACGACATGCTTGCCCTTCGCGAGCAGTTGATCCGGCAGCTTGTCGCCCGCGTTGACCTTGTTCTGCTGCGGCAGGAATTCCATCGCGTAGTAGATGCCTTCGAGCTCGCGCCCCGGCACCGGCAGATCGCGCGGCGTTTCCGAGCCGCCCGCGATCACGACCGCGTCGAACTGTTCCTTCAGCTCGTCGGGCGTGATGGTTTCCTTCGCCGTATTCGCGATGTATTCCGGCAGCGCATCCTTGCCGATGAACACGTTCGTGCGGAACGACACGCCTTCCGCCTCCATCTGACGCATGCGGCGATCGATCAGCCACTTCTCCAGCTTGAAATCGGGGATGCCGTAACGCAGCAGACCGCCGATGCGATCGTTCTTTTCGAACACGACGACTTCATGGCCCGCGCGTCCGAGTTGCTGCGCGGCCGCGAGACCCGCGGGCCCCGAACCGACGACGGCGACCTTCTTGCCCGTCTTGTGCTTCGGCGGTTGCGGCACGACCCAGCCTTCGGCGAAAGCCTTGTCGATGATCGCGTGCTCGATCGACTTGATGCCGACCGGATCGTCGTTGATGCCCAATGTGCACGCCGCTTCGCACGGCGCCGGGCAGATGCGGCCCGTGAATTCCGGGAAGTTGTTGGTCGAATGCAGCACGTTGATCGCGCTCTTCCAGTCCTGCTGGAACACGAGATCGTTGAAGTCCGGAATGATGTTGTTGACCGGGCAGCCGTTGTTGCAGAACGGAATGCCGCAGTCCATGCAGCGCGCGCCTTGAACCTTCGCGTCTTCATCGGTCAGCGCGGCGACGAATTCCTTGTAATGCTTGACGCGGGTAAGCGGAGCTTCGTACGCCTCGTGGCGGCGTTCGAACTCGAGAAAACCGGTTGCCTTGCCCATTTCTTTCTCTGTATTTAGTGAGGATCGCGCGCGCTCCCGGAGCGCGCGTCTGTCTGATTGAACGAGGCTTAAGCCGCGACCGCTTCCTTGCCCTTCTTCGCGCCCATTTCGGTGAGCGCGCGACGGTACTCGGTCGGGAACACCTTGACGAACTGACGGCGAGCCGAATCCCAGTTTTCCAGCAGCGACTTCGCGCGCGGCGAGCCGGTGAACTGGAAGTGACGCTCGATCAGCCCCTTGAGCAGCGCTTCGTCGGTCTTGCCGGCGTGCCACAGCGTGCGATCCACCGTGCGCTCCTGTTCGGCCTGCTGCAGCACCGGATCGAGCGCGACCATCGACTTGTTGCACTTGCCGGCGAACGCGCCTTCCGGGTCGTACACGAACGCGATGCCGCCCGACATGCCCGCCGCGAAGTTGCGGCCCGTCTCGCCGAGCACGACCACCGTGCCGCCCGTCATGTATTCGCAGCCGTGATCGCCCGTGCCTTCGACGACCGCCGTCGCACCCGAGTTGCGCACGCAGAAGCGCTCGCCCGCGACGCCGCGGAAATACGATTCGCCTTCGATCGCGCCGTACATCACCGTGTTGCCGCAGATGATGTTTTCCTCGGACTTGCCGCGGAAGTCGTTGGTCGGGCGAATGATGATGCGCCCGCCCGACAGGCCCTTGCCGACGTAGTCGTTGCCGTCGCCGACGAGATCCAGCGTCACGCCCTTCGCGAGGAACGCGCCAAAGCTCTGGCCCGCCGTGCCCTTCAACTGGATGTGAATCGAGTCGTCGGGCAGGCCGTCGTGACCGTGCGTCTTCGCGATGAGGCCGGACAGCATCGCGCCGACCGTGCGATTCACGTTGCGCACCGGCTGGATGAACGACACATGCTCGCCCTTCTCGATCGCCGCCTTCGACTTCTCGATCAGCACGTGATCGAGCGCCTTGTCGAGACCGTGATCCTGCACGTCGACGTGCTTGCGCGCGACGTCTTCGCCCACCGGCACCTGATAGAAGATGCGCGAGAAGTCGAGGCCCTTAGCCTTCCAGTGCTCGATGCCCTTCTTCATGTCGAGCAGATCGACGCGGCCGATCAGGTCATCGAACTTGCGGATACCGAACTGCGCCATGATTTCGCGCACTTCTTCCGCAACGAAGAAGAAGAAGTTGACGACGTGTTCCGGCTGGCCCGAGAACTTCGCGCGCAGCACCGGGTCCTGCGTCGCGACGCCGACCGGGCACGTGTTCAGATGGCACTTGCGCATCATGATGCAGCCTTCGACGACGAGCGGCGCCGTCGCGAAGCCGAATTCGTCCGCGCCGAGCAGCGCGCCGATCACGACGTCGCGGCCGGTTTTCATCTGACCGTCGGCCTGCACGCGAATGCGCCCGCGCAGACGGTTCAGCACCAGCGTCTGCTGCGTTTCGGCGAGGCCGAGTTCCCACGGCGTGCCCGCGTGCTTGAGCGACGACAGCGGCGATGCGCCCGTGCCACCGTCATGGCCCGCGATCACGACGTGATCCGCCTTCGCCTTCGCAACGCCCGCGGCCACCGTGCCGACACCGACCTCCGACACCAGCTTCACCGAAATGCTCGACGACGAATTCACGTTCTTCAAATCGTGAATGAGTTGCGCGAGGTCTTCGATCGAATAGATGTCGTGGTGCGGCGGCGGCGAAATGAGGCCGACGCCCGGCACCGAATAACGCAGCTTGCCGATGTATTCGGACACCTTGTGGCCCGGCAGCTGACCGCCTTCGCCCGGCTTCGCGCCCTGCGCCATCTTGATCTGGATCTGGTCCGCCGACGACAGATACTCCGCCGTCACGCCGAAACGTCCCGACGCGACCTGCTTGATCTTCGAGCGCAGCGAATCGCCTTCCTTCAGCGGGATGTCGGTGACGACTTCCTTGCCGATGATCGATTGCAGCGTGTCGCCGTTCTTGATCGGAATGCCGCGCAGTTCGTTGCGATAACGCGTTTCGTCCTCGCCGCCTTCGCCCGTGTTCGATTTGCCGCCGATGCGGTTCATCGCGACGGCGAGCGTGGCGTGCGCTTCCGTGCTGATCGAGCCGAGCGACATCGCGCCCGTCGCAAAGCGCTTGACGATTTCCTTCGCCGATTCGACTTCATCGAGCGGAATCGCCTTCGACGGCGACACCTTGAACTCGAACAGACCGCGGAACGTCATGTGACGCTTCGTCTGGTCGTTGATGATGTGGGCGTATTCCTTGTACGTCTGATACGAGTTGCTGCGCGCCGAGTGCTGCAGCTTGGCGATCGCATCCGGCGTCCACATGTGCTCTTCGCCGCGCACGCGATACGCATATTCGCCGCCCGCGTCGAGCATGTTCGCGAGGACCGGGTTGTCGCCGAACGCTTCGCGATGCAGATGAATCGCTTCTTCCGCCACTTCGAAGATGCCGATGCCGCCGACCTTCGTCGCCGTGCCCTTGAAATACTTCTCGACGAGTTCCGACGACAGGCCGACGCCTTCGAAAATCTGCGCGCCGGTGTAGGACATATACGTCGAAATGCCCATCTTCGACATGACCTTCAACAGGCCCTTGCCGACCGCCTTCGTGAAGTTGTAGATGACCTTCTCCGCCGACAGATCGCCCTTCAGGCCTTCGGCCATGTTGGCGAGCGTTTCCAGCGCGAGGTATGGGTGAACGGCTTCCGCGCCGTAGCCCGCGAGCAGCGCGAAGTGATGCGTTTCGCGCGCCGAGCCCGTTTCCACGACGAGACCCGTGCTCGTGCGCAGACCGTGCGCGACGAGATGCGAGTGGATCGCGGACGTGGCGAGCAGCGCCGGGATCGCGACGTTGTCGCGGTCCATCTTGCGATCGGACACGATCAGGATGTTGTAGCCGGAGCGCACGGCATCCACGGCTTCCGCGCACAGCGACGCGATACGCGCCTCGATGCCTTCCTTGCCCCACGCCGCCGGATAGCAGATGTTCAGCTCATACGAGCTGAATTTGCCGCCGGTGTACTTGTCGATCGCGCGGATCTTCGCGATGTCCTTGAAGTCGAGCACGGGCTGCGACACTTCGAGGCGCATCGTCGGGTTGATGTTCGTCGTGTCGAGCAGGTTCGGTTTCGGGCCGATGAACGAGTTGAGCGACATGACGAGGTTTTCGCGGATCGGGTCGATCGGCGGGTTCGTCACCTGCGCGAACAGCTGCTTGAAGTAGTTGTAGAGCGTCTTGTTCTTGTTGGACATGACCGCGAGCGGCGAGTCGTTGCCCATCGAGCCGACGGCCTCTTCGCCCGATTGCGCCATCGGCGCCATCAGGAACTTGAGGTCTTCCTGCGTGTAGCCGAACGCCTGCTGACGGTCCAGCAGTGCGGCGGCTTCGCGGCGCTGCGTTTCGACGTCTTCCGCCTTCGGCTCGATCTCGTCGAGCTTGATGCGAACCGCGTCGATCCAGCTCTTGTACGGCTTCGCGTTGGACAGGTTGTCCTTCAGCTCCTTGTCCTCGATGATGCGGCCCTGCTCCATGTCGATCAGGAACATCTTGCCCGGCTGCAGACGCCACTTCTTGACGATCTTCGACTCGGGAATAGGCAGCACGCCGGATTCCGACGCGAGGATCACGAGATCGTCGTCGGTGACGAGATAGCGCGCCGGACGCAGGCCGTTACGGTCCAACGTCGCGCCGATCTGGCGGCCGTCCGTGAACGCGATGGCGGCGGGGCCGTCCCACGGTTCCATCATCGCGGCGTGGTATTCGTAGAACGCGCGGCGGTTGTCGTCCATCAGCGTGTGCTGTTCCCACGCTTCCGGGATCATCATCATCATTGCGTGGACGAGCGGGTAGCCGGCCATCACGAGCAGTTCGAGACAGTTGTCGAACGAAGCCGTGTCGGACTGGCCCGGATAGATCAGCGGCCAGAGCTTCGGCAGATCGTCGCCGAGCACGTACGACGCGATCGCGCCGGTGCGCGCGTTCAGCCAGTTGACGTTGCCCTTCACGGTGTTGATTTCACCGTTGTGCGCGATCATGCGATACGGGTGCGCGAGTTCCCACGCGGGGAACGTGTTCGTCGAGAAGCGCTGGTGCACGAGCGCGAGCGCCGACACGACGCGCTCGTCCTGCAGATCGCGGTAATACACGCCGACCTGGCCGGCCAGCAGCAGACCCTTGTAGACGACCGTGCGCGACGACATCGACGGCACGAAGTATTCCTTGCCGTGCTTGAGCTTCAACGCCTGGATGCGATGGCTCGCCGTCTTGCGGATGATGTACAGCTTGCGCTCGAGCGCGTCCGTCACGACGATGTCCTTGCCGCGCCCGATGAAAATCTGGCGGATCAGCGGCTCGCTCGCCTTCACGGTCGGCGAAATCGGCATGGTGGAATCGACCGGCACGTCGCGCCAGCCGAGCACGACTTGGCCCTCGGCCTTGACCGTGCGCTCCAGTTCCTGCTCGCACGCGAGACGCGATGCGTGCTCCTTCGGCAGGAAGATCATGCCGACGCCGTATTCGCCAGCAGGCGGCAAGGTCACGCCTTGCTTGGCCATTTCTTCGCGATAGAAGCCGTCCGGCACCTGAATGAGGATGCCGGCGCCGTCGCCCATCAGCGGATCGGCGCCGACCGCGCCGCGGTGATCGAGATTCTCAAGAATCTTGAGACCCTGCTGAATGATCTCGTGGCTCTTTTTTCCCTTGATATGGGCGACGAAACCGACGCCGCACGCGTCGTGTTCGTTCGCAGGGTCGTACATGCCCTGCGCGGCGGGAAGCGAACCGGCTGCCGGCTGCTGATGATCGTTCATGGGGACACCGTCTCTACTGTGAGGGGCCGAATCGACTCGGCCGTTGAACCATTTTCTTGTCGCTTGCGACGGTTTCTTTCAACTTGATGTGTCACGAAGCACGGTCGTGCGCGGCACGCTGCACCGCGGCAATTGCCGGAAATCGAAATATACGCGACGAATCAAAGCGATGGCAAATAAAACTTGATGATCTGACACCGATTATCGATATGGTGCAAAGGTGCCCCAACATATTGGGGTCGCATCGCTGACAGTCAAAAAGAAACGGCGAGACTCGGAAAATTCGAGACGCCGTTTCGTTTTTTGCTTCAGGAACGCCCGTGAAGGCCGTTATTGAGTCTGTGGAGTTTCGCGAATCTTGGGCGGACGTCCGCGCGGCAGCGGCGACACCCGGCGGTTGGCAGCATGCGACGCCCATTCCCGATAGGCATCGCTGCCGAGCACCCAGCCTTTAAGTGTCGCTTGCAGGAGACGGTTGGCCTCGCGCTCATCGGGCGGTTGCTCGCACAGTTCCTTGTAGGCGTGCTGGCGTTCGAACGGCGTATTGCCGAGCGACCAGAACAGCGGATGGTCGGTGATGAGGCTATCGAGCGTGAGCCCGATGTGATGACGGAAGCTGGACCATTTGTAGTCCTGCGGCGCCGCGACCAGTTGCGCGCGCACGGGCGCCATTTCTACGACGCGCGTGGCGAGCAGAAAGTATCGTTCGCCCTCGATGACCGTCGCGCGATAGCGGCCTTCCCAAAGCGTGCCGCGTCGCATGTATCGGCGATTGAAGTGCGCCACGTAACGACGTCCCACCGCTTGCATCGCTTTGGGCAGACTGGATTCGTCGCGCGGCGTGACGAGCAGATGTACCGCCTGCGGCATCAGCGCATAGGCGTGGATAGAGAGGTGATGATCACGTGAAGCAGTCCTCAAGCAGTCGATGAAGAGCTCGTAGTCCTGGTCGTCGACGAAGGCGGGTTGCTGGTCGAGACCACGCAGGATGACATGCTGCGGCTGTTCGGGAACGTAGAGTCGTGCAAGCCGTGCCATTCTGGATTTTCCGTTGGTCGCGTTTGTGTTACCCCGTTCGGGGACCTTTTGGAGCCGTTGCGGCAGCGTGGACAAAACACATGCAATTGCCGTGCAACCAGACCCCAAAGCCGCTCTTTGCCCTAGGGAGAATGCTCTACGGCACCGCTATGGTTAATGTGAAATCTTGTGTTCATAATGAGCGTGCTTTTTCGGAGGAGCACAAATTGAAAATAAAACAAGTCATCACGGGGATCGCGGCATTAGCGTGTGTGTCCACCGCGGCACATGCGCAATCTGCTGGATCCTTCTATGCAACAGCAGGCTGGTTTCACTTCGCCCCGCAAGACAGTAGTGGTCCGCTCAAAGAAACAAGTGTAGGCGGATCTCCGGTCAATATCGACGTTCCCGGCACAGGCGCAGGCATTTCGAGCGCCGACACCGCCGGCTTCACGTTGGGCTACTTCGCGACCGACCACATTGCCGCCGAACTCGAAATGGGCGTGCCGCCCACGTTCGATCTCGAAGGCAAGGGCACCTTGTCCCAGTACGGAAAGCTCGGCAGCGCGAAGCAGTGGAGCCCGACGCTGCTATTCAAATACTTCTTCAATGCTCCCACGGCGAAGTTCCGTCCGTTCGTGGGTCTTGGCGTGACGCGCACCTGGTTTACCGACGCGCAGATCACGAATCAGCAATTCGAAGGCTCGGTCCTGCATGGTCCGACCACCGTCGACACGGATAGTTCGTGGGCGCCCGTGTTTAATGTCGGCGCAACCTACAATTTCACGGAGCACTGGTTCGCCGGATTTTCCGTGTCGTTCATTCCGTTGAAGGCCACCGCGAAGTTGAACACGCAGGCTCAAACGCCTGTCGGCACGCTCAACGTTCAATCGCAGGCGAAAATCACGCTGAACCCGATCGTCACATATTTGCGAGTGGGCTATCGATTCTGAAGTGAGACTGCTCACAAGCATGTAACGACAATATAAGCGCCATAAAAAGAGAGATAACGCCGGCATGATTCACATATGCCGGCGTTACTTTTTGCATCGCCCTTGTAAATGTGACCTTCGTAAAAACGGTTTGCTTGCAGTTCTTACGCGCGATCGCGCGCGGAATGTGTTTCGCGGTCGCGCTTACCGAAGCTTTGCGCAACGTCGAAGCATCGGCATCGAATTTGCTGCATGATGAGTTTCCCCGCCACCTCGCGCGGGCTATCCACGACTCATCCATCGACGGAGCGATCTATGAACGCACTGCCTAATACGCGAGACGCCATCGGAGATTCCTGGACCACGACGAGCCGCCGCGCACGACGCATGGCACGGCATGGCCGCGAAGCAGCCGAGGATATCGGCTCCGAACTGCGCACCCTTCTCAGCGAACTCGAAAACACCCTGGCCGAAGGCACGTCGGCCGATGCGGCTGCGCTACGCGCGCAGATCAGCGACCGGCTCGTCAGCGCGCGCGCACGTCTGAACGATACGCACGCGGCGCTTCGCGAGCGCGCGGGCGCAGCGTTCGAAGACGCCGACGCCTTCCTTCACGAAAAGCCCTGGCAAACCATTGCATTGGTTGGCGGGTTGGCGCTGGTTGCGGGCGTGCTGCTCGCTCGCGTTCGCTGACATTTCAACCCTACGACGCCTCCAGAAAATCCGCGCCAATAATGTCGATGCGATCCGTGCAGATCGCATCGACGCCCCATTGCGCGAGCAACCGCGCGCGCGCCGGATCGTTCACCGTGTAGGCGAGAATGCGCAAGCCGGCATCCTTGATCTGCGCGACGAGCGCTTCATCGAGCGTGCGATGGTTCGCGTGCAGCGACACACACGATAACGCTGAAGTTTGCGCGCGCCAGTTCACGGGAACGCGCTCGTAAAGCATCCCTCGCGGAAGATTCGGCGCGACGTCGCGTGCGGCTTCCAGCGCCGCATATGAGAACGACGACATCAGCGGCGCGATTTCAGCGTCTGCCCACAAGTGCGCCGCCTCACGCGCGACGAGCACGCCTGTTTCCACGTCGCGCCCCTGACTCGGCTTGATCTCGATGTTCACCGCAAGCCCATGCTTCACGCATCGCTCGTGCACTTGGGCGAGCGTCGGCATACGCGCGTTTGCGAATTCGGCGCCGAACCAGGTGCCTGCATCGAGCGCGCGCAACTGCGCGTAGGTCATCGCTTTTGCCGCGCCGCGTCCGTTCGACGTTCGATCGACCGCGTCGTCGTGCAGCAGGAAGACGATGTCGTCAGCAGAAAGCTTCGCGTCGAACTCGATCATCTTGTGGCCGAAGCGCGCGCCCACGTCGATTGCTTCGAGCGTGTTCTCCGGCGCGAGTTTGCCGCCGCCGCGATGCGCGACGATCGCGGGATAAGGCCAGGTTCTCATCGCATCGCCTCCTTTAGTTCGCGCGCAGTCGCGTTGCCGGATCGAAAAAATGCAGATGCCGCGCGGGCAACGATACGCTCAACCGCTCGCCACGCTGCGGGCGATGCTCATGCGGCAAGCGCGCTGCGACGTCGTGCTTGCCCCACTTGCCGTGCGCGAGATTGTCCGCGCCAAGCAGTTCAGCCGAATCCACATCGAGCGTGGCGCTTGGCGCGTTCTCGTTGCCGGGCGTCATGTGCTCGGGACGAATGCCCACGATCCACTCGCGCCCGTGCATCGCGCTCGTCACGCCATTCGCGCCCGCGACCGGCAGCTTCGGACCGCCGCCCGCGATCTCGAAAGTCGATCCGTCTTCGAACAGACGTCCTTCGAGCAGATTCATCGCCGGCGATCCGATGAAGCTCGCCACGAATACGGTTGCCGGGCGTTCGTACACTGCGGTCGGCGCGCCGATCTGCTCCGCGTGACCCTTGTTCATCACGATGACGCGCTGCGCGAGCGTCATGGCTTCGATCTGATCGTGCGTAACGTACAGGCTCGTGGTCGCGAGACGCGCGTGCAGCCGCTGAATTTCGAGGCGCATCTGCACGCGCAGCTTGGCGTCGAGATTCGACAACGGTTCGTCGAACAAGAACACCGCCGGCTCGCGGACAATCGCGCGGCCCATTGCAACGCGCTGCCGCTGACCACCCGACAATTCGCGCGGCTTGCGTTCGAGCAGATGTTCGAGTTCGAGGATACGCGCGGCATTCGCGACGCGCGACTCGATGGTCTTCTTGTCCGCGCCGCCGATCTTCAGCGCGTACGCCATATTCTGCGCGACGCTCATGTGCGGATAAAGTGCGTAGTTCTGAAAAACCATCGCGATGTCGCGATCCTTCGGCTCCAGCTTGTTCACGACCTTGCCGCCGATTTCGATCGCGCCTTCGGACACGCTTTCGAGCCCCGCGACCATGCGCAGCAAAGTCGACTTTCCGCAGCCCGACGGCCCGACCATCACGACGAATTCGCCGTCCTCGATCGCGGCGTCGATGCCGTGCAGTACGTAGTTCGAGCCGTCGTATGTTTTCTTGACGCTTTTTAGATTCAATGCAGCCATGTTTTATTTCTCGGAATCGACGAGTCCGCGCACGAACCAGCGCTGCATCGTCAGGACGACCGCGAGCGGCGGCAGCATCGCGAGCAGCGTCGCGGTCATCACGTAGTGCCATTCGGTCGCTGTGTCGCCGGACGCGATCATGCTCTTGATGCCGACCACCGCCGTCTGCAGCGACACTTCGTTGGTGATGAGAATCGGCCAGAGATATTGATTCCAGCCGTAGATGAACGTGATGACGAAAAGCGCCGCGATGTTGGTCTTCGAAAGCGGCAGCACAACGTCCCAGAAGAAACGCAGCGGCCCCGCGCCGTCGATGCGCGCCGCTTCCATCAGTTCGTCGGGCAGCGTCATGAAGAACTGCCGGAAGAGGAACGTAGCCGTTGCGGAGGCGATCAGCGGCAGCGTCAATCCCGCATACGTGTTCGACAGATGCATCGACGAAACGACTTGCACCGTCGGGAAGATACGCACTTCGACGGGAAGCATCAGCGTGATGAAGATGAGCCAGAACGCGAGGTTCTTCAGCGGAAAGCGGAAGAAGACGATTGCATAGGCGGACACGATCGACACCGCGATCTTGCCGATGGAGATGACCAGCGCCATCACGAGACTGTTCGCCAGCATGCGTCCGAAGGGAGCGGCCGCGTTGCCGCTGCCGTGCGCCCAGATATACGCGATGTTCTCGAACAGATGCGTGCTCGGCACGAGCGAGAGCGGCACGCTGAACACTTCCTTCGAATTCATCGTGGCCGCGCAGAACGCGACGTACACAGGAAACACGATCAGCGCGACGCCGAGCAACAGCACCGCGTGACAGAAGATATCGAAGCCGCGACGGTTTTCGATCATGAGTATTGCACCCTGCGTTCGACGAAGCGGAACTGGACCACGGTGAGCACGACGACGATCACCATCAGCACGACCGACTGCGCGCCCGAACTGCCGATGTCGAGTCCCTGGAAGCCTTCCGCGAAGATCTTGTAGATGAGCGTCTTGGTCGATTGCGCGGGACCGCCGCCGGTCGCGGCGTCGATGACGGGGAACGTATCGAAGAACGCGTAGACGAGATTCACGACGAGCAGAAAGAACGACGTCGGCGACAGGAGCGGCAGCGCGATGCCGAAGAAGCGGCGCACCGGACCGGCCCCGTCGATGGCGGCGGCTTCGATCAGCGATTTCGGGATCGCCTGAAGACCCGCATAGAAGAACAGGAAGTTGTAGCTGACCTGCTTCCACACCGACGCGAGCACGACGAGGAACATGGCCTGCGTGCCGTTCAACGCGTGATTCCAGATGACGCCCTGCTTCGCCAGCGCATACGTCACGAGCCCGATGCTCGGATTGAACAGGAACGACCACAGCACGGCGGCGATCGCGGGCGCGACCGCATACGGCCAGATGAGCAGCGTCTGATACGCCTTCGCGCCGCGCGTCACGCGATCGGCGCACGCGGCGAGCAGAAGCGAGATCACGAGGCCCGACACGGTGACGAGCGCGCAGAAGATCATCGTCGTGTTGAACGACGACAGGTAGAGCGGATCGGCGAACAGTTGTTTGAAGTTCTGCAGGCCGACGAACTCGCTCGACGTGCCGAACGCATCCTGGCTTTGCGTGGCCTGCCAGAGGGCTTCGCCCGCGGGCCAGAGAAAGAACAGCGCGGTGATCGCGAGTTGTGGCGCGACGAGCAGATACGGCAAGACGCTCGTATCGAAACGAGAGCGCTTTTCCATGCTTTGATTTCCCGGAAGCGCCCGCGCTTCTACACGCGGGCGCGTGACCTTAATTGCCCGCCTTCTCGAAGCGGCGCAGCAGTTCGTCGCCGCGTTGCACCGACGCGTCCAGCGCCTGTTGCGGCGTCTTCTTCTCGGCCCAAACTTGCTCGAGCTCTTCGTCGACGATCGTGCGGATCTGAGGCATGTTGCCGAGGCGCAGGCCCTTCGTGTACGCGAGCGGCGGCTTGTTCAGCATCTGCTTGATCGCGATGTCCGCGCCGGGATTCTTGTCGTAGAAGCCCTGCTTTTGCGTGAGCTCGTACGCGGCCTGCGTGACCGGCAGATAGCCCGTGTCCTGATGCCACTTCGCCGCCACTTCCGGCGTCGCGAGATACGCGAGGAACTTGGCGACGCCCTTATAGACGGCCGTATCCTTGCCCGCCAGAACCCACAGACTCGCGCCGCCGATGATCGCGTTCTGCGGCGCGCCTTTCACATTCGCGTCGTACGGCATCATGCCGACGCCGTAATCGAACTTCGCGAATTTCGCGATGGTCGCGCGCGAACCCGACGAATTCGTGATGATCCCGCAATCGCCGCTATAGAACTTCGACACCGGCTCGTCCTTGCGGCCGACATACGTGAACGTGCCTTCCTTCGCCATGTTCTGCAGGAACTGGATGTGCGCGACCTGCAGCGGCTTGTTGAATTCGAGCTTCGCATCGAGGCCGTCGAAGCCGTTGTTCTTCGTCGCGAACGGCGCGGCGTGCCACGCGCTGTAGTTCTCGAGCTGAATCCAGCTCTGCCAGCCCGACGAATATCCGCACGAATAACCCGCGGCCTTCAGCTTCTTCGCGTCGGCTTCGACATCGGCCCAGGTTTTCGGCGGCTGGTTCGGATCGAGGCCGGCCTTCTTGAACGCGTCCTTGTTGTAGTAGAGAACGGGCGTCGAGCTGTTGAACGGCATCGAGATGAGATGGCCGGTCTTCGCGTCGCTGTAGTAACCGGCGATGGTCGGCACGAACGCCTTTTCGTCGAGCGGCACGCCGGCCTGCTTGAACACGTCGGAGACCGGGATGACGGCCTTTTTCGCCTGCATCATCGTCGCGGTGCCGACTTCGTAGACTTGCAGGATCGCGGGCGCATTGCCGCTGCGATACGCCGCGATGCCCGCTGCGAGCGCCTGGTCATACGTGCCCTTGAACACCGGGACGATCTTGTAATCGCTCTGAGACTTGTTGAAATCGTTGGCGATGTCGTTCACGCGCTCGCCGAGCGCGGCTTCCATCGCGTGCCAGAACTGGATTTCCGTCGCGGCGTGCGCGGCGGTGCTGACGCCGAACGTCAAGGCGGCAGCGGTCGTGACCAGGCGAAACAGGGGCTTGCGGACCATCGATGAGTCTCCGTATGAAACGTTATAAGTTAATTGTTATCGATGACAAACAGTCGTTGATATTCCTTCAATGCGTAACGGTCCGTCATTCCGGCGATGTAATGCGCGATGAGCCGCGCCTGCGAACTGTCGTGGCTCGACGAAGCCGCGTCGTTCGCCGATTCCTCCGTCACCGGTCCGCGCGCCTGATACGCGGGCGGCAAGAGACGCGGATCGTCGGAGAAGGCTTCGAAAAGGCCCGTCACGACGCGCTTCGCCTTGTTGGCCATACGCATCACGCGATAGTGCCGGTACAGGTTCTTGAACAGGAAACGCTTGAGTTGCGCCGCCTGTGCCGCGACTTCATCGCTGTGCGCGACGAGCGTGGGCGCGTTGCGCACGTCGTCGAGCGATTGCGGCGCGACGCGTTGGAGATTGCGGCTCGTCGCCTCGATCAGATCGACGATCAGCGTATTGATGATGCGGCGGATGGTTTCGTGAATGAGCCTGCGCCCTTCGATGTCCGGATACTCCGCGCGCGCCGCGTCGAAATGCGTGTGCCAGAGGCTCACTTCGGCAAGCTGCTCGAGCGTGATGAGGCCGGAGCGCAGGCCGTCGTCGACATCGTGATTGTTGTACGCGATTTCATCGGCGACATTGGCGATCTGCGCTTCGAGGGAAGGCTGCTTGCCCGTGAGAAAGCGCTCGCCGAGATCGCCGAGCTTGCGCGCGTTCTCGCGCGAGCAATGCTTGAGAATGCCTTCGCGCGTCTCGAAGCACAGGTTCAGGCCGTTGAACGCGCCGTAGTGCTCTTCGAGCTGATCGACCACCGCGAGGCTTTGCAGGTTGTGCTCGAAGCCGCCGTGATCGCGCATGCAGTCGTGCAGCGCGTCCTGTCCGGCGTGACCGAACGGCGTGTGGCCGAGATCGTGCGCGAGCGAAATGGCTTCGACGAGATCCTCGTTCAGCCGCAGATTGCGCGCGACGGAACGCGCGATCTGCGCGACTTCGAGGCTGTGCGTGAGGCGCGTGCGAAACAGGTCGCCTTCGTGATTGACGAAGACCTGGGTCTTGTATTCGAGCCGCCGAAACGCGGTCGAATGCACGATGCGGTCGCGATCTCGCTGGAACTCGGTGCGCGCCGCCGGGGGCGCTTCGGCGAAACGCCGTCCGCGCGATTGCGACGCGTGCGCGGCGTACGCCGCGAGATGCGCTTCGAGCGCGAGCGTCGACGGCGCGCCCGGCAAAACTTGATGCTCTTCTTCGCTCACCGGCTGCTCCGCATCGTCATGGTTCTGGCCGCCGCTCGCGCGGATCAGACGCTGGCTGCGAGCGTCGCGCGCACGGCCTGATCGGGCGCGCTCGTGATCTCGGTCGCGCCGAAGCGGGTCAGCAAAATGAATTTGATTTCACCGGCTTCGGCCTTTTTGTCGACCTTCATCAGATCGACGTAGCGGTCGTCGCCGAGCTTCGGCGCCGTGACCGGCAGCTTCGCCGCTTCGATCACGCGCACGAGACGCTGGCGCGCGGCTTCGTCGAGCCTGCCGAGGCGCACGGACAAATCCGCCGCCATCACCATGCCGCAACCGACCGCCTCGCCGTGCAGCCATTCGCCGTAGCCGAGACCGGCTTCGATCGCATGACCGAACGTATGGCCGAAATTGAGAATCGCGCGCTGCCCGCCCTCGCGCTCGTCGGATGCCACCACCGACGCCTTGATCTCGCACGAACGCTTCACCGCGTGCGCGAGGGCGTCGTCGTCGCGGCGATTCAGCGCGTCGATATTGCTTTCGATCCAGTCGAAGAATTCGGCGTCCGCGATGGCGGCCGTCTTGATGACTTCCGCGATGCCCGCCGCCAGCTCGCGCTCCGGCAAGGTGTGCAGCGCGCCGATGTCCGCGATTACCGCTTGCGGCTGATAGAACGCGCCGATCATGTTCTTGCCGAGCGGATGATTGATGCCCGTCTTGCCGCCCACCGACGAATCCACTTGCGAGAGCAGCGTGGTCGGCACCTGGATGAACGGCACGCCGCGCATATACGATGCGGCCGCGAAGCCCGTCATGTCGCCGACGACGCCGCCGCCGAGCGCGATCAGCGTCGTCTTGCGGTCGGCGCGCTCGGTCAAGAGCGCGTCGAAGATCGTGTTGAGCGTTTCCCAGTTCTTGTGCGCTTCGCCGTCCGGAAGCACGACGGTCGTGACTTTCTTGCCGAGCGGCGCGAGAGCCGCGCGCAACTGCTCGCCGTAGAGCGGATCGACGGTCGAGTTCGTGACGATCGCCACGGACGCGCCCTTGATGTGCGGAGCAAAGAGCTCGGTGCGGCCGATCAGCCCTGCACCGATATGAATGGGATAGGCGCGCTCGCCCAGTTCGACGTTGACGGTAATCATGGCGGACATGTGATCTTCAGGCCGGTTTGACGACGCCGGCGACCTCCAGTTGCATCAGGACCATATTGACGAGCGCGTTCACGGTCGGCCGTCCGGTTTCCACGACGAAATGCGCGCATTCGTGGTACAGCGGATCGCGCGCCTGAAAGAGCGCTTCGAGCTTGCCGCGCGGATCTTCGGTCTGCAGCAGCGGGCGATTCTTGTCGCGCCGTGTGCGCTGCCAGAGATCGTGCGGATTGGCGCGCAGATAGATGACGATGCCGCGATTCTTCAGATGTTCGCGATTGTCGGGGCGCAGCACCGCGCCGCCGCCCGTCGCGAGCACGATGCCATCGCGCTGCGACAGCTCGTCGATGACGTTCGCCTCGCGCTGGCGGAAACCCGCTTCGCCCTCGAGCTCCCAGATCACCGGGATGCGGGCGCCCGTGCGCGCCTCGATCTCATGATCCGAATCGATGAAGGAGCGCTGCAGACGGCGCGCAACCGCACGTCCCACGGTGGTTTTACCCGCCCCCATGAGTCCGACGAAAAAAATGTTCGCGTTCGCGTGCCCTTCCTGCAACTCGGTTTCCTTCCAGTTCGATGCAATTTGTTCGTGCGGCAGCTTAAGGGCAAACCGCCCGCTTTGTCGAGTTTCGCGGCCCTCGTGACGGGCCTAGCCGCTCGACGCGATCACATGCGGCGTAATCAAAATGACGAGTTCGCTCTTCGAGCTGCGCCGCGCGTCGTTGCGAAACAGCCAGCCGATCAGCGGCAATTTCGACAGTCCCGGCACGCCGGTCGTGTCTTCGTGTTCGTCATCGGAATAAATGCCGCCGATGGCCACGGTGCCGCCGTTTTCCACTTCCACGCGCGTCTGGATATGCTTGGTATGGATTGCCGGCCCGTTCGCCGTCTGCTCGCCGACACTGTCTTTCGTGATGTCGAGATCGAGAATGACGTGGCCATGCGGCGTGATCTGCGGCTCAACCTCCAGTTTGAGCGTTGCGCGCCGAAACTGCACGCCCGACATGCCATTGCCGACCTTCGCCTGATACGGCACTTCCATGCCCTGCTCGACGATCGACTTCACGCGGTCCGCCGTCACGACGCGCGGCCGCGAAACGATTTGTCCGCGCCCTTGCGCCTCCAGCGCGCTCAGTTGCACGTTGAGCAGCCGGGTGGCCTGCGCGACGAACAACGTGAGCCCGGCCGTCGCCGCGTCGAAACCGTTGATCGGCCCCGCCGACAAATCGTATACCACACCGTCCGCGCCGCCCGCGAACCCGGTCGCCGGATCGTTCTGCGCCGCGATGCCCAGCTTGACGCCGAGATTGCGCGACAGTCCCGCCTCGCCCTCGACGATCTTCGCCTCGATCATCACCTGCGGCGTCGGCTTGTCGATCAGCGCGACGAGTTCGGCGACCTGCCGCACGCGAGCGTCGAGATCGGTGATGAAGAGCAGATTCGTGCGCGCATCGGAGATGGCGGAACCGCGCTTCGACAGCACGCGCTGGCTGCCCGAGCCGGACAGCATCTTGCGCAGCTCTTCCGCGCGCGAATAACGCAGCACGAACGTACGGCTCGCGAGCGGCTCGAGGTCCGCGGCGCGCGCGTGGGCCTCGAAGCGCAGCTTCTCGCGCGCCGCCAGTTCCGCGAGCGGCGCGACCCAAATGACATTGCCGTGCCGCTCCATCGCGAGTCCGTGGACTTCGAGGAACGTGTCGAACGCGCGCCGCCACGGCACGGCGACGAGATTCATCGACACTTGTCCGCGCACCTTTTCGCTCGCGACGATGTTCAGGCCGGTGAAGCGCGCGAATGCGTGCAGCGCGGCGCTCAAGTCGGCGTTTTTCAGATCGAGCGTGATCGGCTTGCCGTCGTCGTCGTCGCTCTGCGATGCGTCGCTCAGACGCTCGAGTTTCGGCAAAGGCACGGGCGGGCCTTCCAGCGCCTCTGCCGTTTCCGTCTTCTCCGTTTCCGCCTGCTCCGCCGCGGGCTTCGCGGGCTGCGCTTCGGACGTCGCGACGATAGGCGGGTCGACAGCCTGCGCGTCGAACGATGCGGGCAGCGGCGGAAGCGGCGGGACGATCGCATCGGCGCTATCGGCGGCAAACGCCGTGTGCGCAGACATCGACAGCGCACCCGCCATTCCGATGAATCTGCCTGAAAGCTTCGCGAACCGGCTCACGTGCGATCCTCCGCGAAAGTCAGCTTGCGCGACATGCCGTCTTCTCGGGCGAGTTCGATTGCGCGCGGCACGACGCGCCCGAGCCGTTCGTCGCCGATTTTCTGCCCCGGCGCGAAGCTGTCGACGTCGCGGCCGCTTTGCAAAAGCGCCATCGCGCGACGCCGTGCGACGAACGTGCCCACCAGCAGCATGTCGCTTCCCTGCGCGGCGGCGTCCGCGCTGCCGAACGGATCGATGACGAACGCGTTGGCGCGCGACACTGCGGCGGGCGCGACCGCCGGCAACGTTTCGAAGATGCGCAATGTCGCTTCGATGGCGAGCGCGTTCGCCTGCCGCTTGATCTGCACGTTCGCGGGAACGACGAGTCGCGGCAGGCCGGCGAGCGCATCGAGAAAGCGCCGTAGCTCCGCGAAGCTGCCGTCCGCGCGCAGCTTGAGCGCGCGCTCAGGAAACGGCTCTCGCTGCTTCGGCGCCCCGCCCTTGACGGCGACAGGCTCGATGTCCGCGACGCGCACGCCGCTCTGGGCGGCCAGATCCGCGACCGCGCGCAACGCGTCGGCGGCGCTCCAGTGCTCCGGATCGAGGCGCCCCGACGACGCGCGCGCTCGCAAGCCGGACAGTTCGTCGGCAATGCGCGCCGCGTCCTGCGCCTTCGCTTGTGCCGCGGCCAACGCGACGCGGCTTTCATCGAGCCGGCTCGCGTCCGACATGCGCCACGCGCGCAGGCCGAACGCAAACACGACGACACTCAACGCGAGCGCGACACACGCGGTCCGTCGCCACGACCATTCGTCGAGCGGTTGCAGGATGGAGAGCGCGCCGCGCGGGCGCGTCTTCATGGCGATGTTCATCGGAATCGTGCTCATGGGCGTTCCCCCTGCGTTGCCGCCAAAACCGGACGTGCCTGACGCGACGCCGTTTCATCGCGCGAATGATCCGGCGCATAGCGCACCAGCGCGACGAACTCGAATCGCGCGGCGTGCTCGTCGGAGGCCGTCGATGCAGCGCGCCTGGCAGGCTGCGTCGACGGAATTCCGTTCGCGCGCCGTTTCATTTCGATCACTTCCACCGCCTGCACGCCGCGCAGGCGCTCCAGCCGCTTGAGCCATTGCGACGCTGCCTGCGAATCGGGTGCGAGCGCCGCCAGCTCGACCTCATTCGTTCGCTGCGACACGCGTTGAAGCGCGACGCCGCGTTGAAGAGGCGAGTCGGCGAGCGCTTCGAGCAGCGCGAGGAAACGCTCGCGCGGCAACGCCAACGGCTGCGCGGCCTCACGCGCGCGCCGCCGTTCGCTTTCTGCGCGCACGAGCCGTGCGTGTTCGTCGATCTGCGCGCTCGAAGCACGCAGCGACGTCTCCAGCGCGACACGCCGTTCATCCAGTCGCGCGCGCTCGAACAAGTCGCGGCCAGCGACGGCGCCAACGGCCGCGCAGCCCGCGAGCGTCACCGCGCCGATCAGCGCGAGCCGCTGCCGCCGTAGCTCGCGTCGCTTTCGCGCGCGATAAGGCAACAGATTGAATCCGTCGAGCATGGCAGCGTTCATTGCATCACCTCGCGCAACGCCAGGCCTACCGCAACCGCGAAACGCGGCGAATGCTTGTGCACCGTCTGAATCTCGGCCACCCCGTTGCAATACGGCGCGGCTTCGAACGGCAATGCCGCGCAGCCGAAAGTCTTGCCGAGCACGGGAAGCGGAAGGCCCGCGTGCGCCATCAACTCGATCTGCCCGCCGACGTAGATGCAATCGAGCGGCGCGTGTTCGCCAGCGAGTTCGTGCAACGCGTCCGAAATGCTCCGATGCTCGGGCGCGGGATACCGGACTTCGTTTTCGACGCCGCGCGAGCCGACGAGCCAGCCGTGCAAGCCGCTGCTTTCCAGCCAGCAGACGAGATAGCGCGCGTCGGCGTCCAGTTCGACGGAACCTGCATGGCGCATCGCGCGCAATGCGGCGGCCGGCTCGCTGTCGATGGCCGATAGCGCGATGCCCGCCTCCGCCGCGGTCTCGACTCGCGCCTCGACGTGTCGCCGCGCCGTCGCCGCTATCGCGACCAGCGCGTCGCCGTCTTCCCGCGTCTGCACGGACCAGTCGACCGCCAGCGCGCCGCGTTCGATGCCCGCCGCGCGCTCGGCTTCGGCGAGTACGGCCGGCTCGAGCAAGCCGCGCGGATCGCCGCCGATCGGGGCTGCGAGCTGCTCGTGGGTGTCGATGAGTCGGGCGAGCGGAACTTGCGTCGTAAGCGTCGCCGACGACGGCAAGCCCATCGCGCAACGCAGCGCACGCCAAGCCCCGCTTTCCGGCAGCCGCCCGAACGCCTCGCGCAACGCCGCGACGATAGGCGCGCGATCGACGAAATCGCCGCCGACCACCGCACCCGACGGCAGCGCCACCGACTCCAGATGCTCGACGCACACCGCCGCATTCGCCCTCAACCGCCTGCTCACGATGGCGAGGCGCACCGCGTCCTCGCTCACGTCGATGCCCGCCGCGTAGCGCCGCGTGACCGTCAGCATCGTGCCGCGCAGCATGTTTTCCTTGCTCATGACCGCTCCTTCCATTCGATCGCGCACCGAACCGTTCGGGCGCTTGATGTCGGAAGAATTGTCGCGAGCGCCGATCGCGGCGAACACTCGGCCGAATGGCCAACGCTCGCGTCGGAGGGATGCTTCCGCGCAGGATCGCGCGTATCTTGAAGACAACGGCAGACGCGTGTGCAGGCGCACACGGCGGCAGCGTGCGCCGTGTGCGTCAAGAAAAGTCAGAAACCCGGGCAGCTATAATCGCGTGACTGTTTTTGGTGGTGCTATGCAATCCTCTTCCCCGTCCAACCCGCCGTCCACGCCGCCCGAGAAGCCGAAAAAAGCCAAACGCCCATGGTGGGCGAGGCTCATGCTCGGATTTTTCGTCAGCGTTTTCGCGCTCGTCGTCTGCGCGGGTCTGGTGCTCGGCTACGCGCTCGTCGTTGCGATGCCGAACCTGCCGTCGCTCGAAGCGCTCACCGATTACAAGCCGAAGGTGCCGCTGCGCATCTACACGGCCGATCACGTTCTGATCGGCGAATTCGGCGAAGAGCGCCGCAGTGTCGTGCGCATTCAGGACGTGCCCGATCATCTGAAAAAAGCCGTGCTCGCCATCGAAGACGCGCGCTTTTACGATCACGGCGGCGTCGATCTCACCGGCATTCTGCGCGCGGGCTCGGTCGCCCTGACCAACGGCCACGCGTCGCAAGGCGCGAGCACGATCACGATGCAGGTCGCGCGCAATTTTTTCCTGTCGAGCGAGAAGACCTACACGCGCAAGATTTATGAAATGCTGCTCGCGTACAAGATCGAGCGCGCGTTGACGAAGGATCAGATTCTGGAGGTCTATATGAATCAGATCTATCTCGGGCAGCGCGCGTATGGTTTCGCGAGCGCGGCGCGGGTCTATTTCGGCAAGGATCTGAAGGACGTCTCGCTCGCCGAGGCGGCGATGCTCGCGGGTCTGCCGAAAGCGCCCTCGGCGTACAACCCGGTCGTCAATCCGAAGCGCGCGAAGGTGCGGCAGGAGTACATCCTGCAACGCATGCGCGAGCTGAACTTCATCACGCAGGCTGAGTACGAGCAGGCCGTGCAGCAGCCGCTCGTCGTGAAGGGACAGGGCCGCGAATTCAGCGTGCACGCCGAGTACGTCGCGGAAATGGTGCGTCAGATGCTGTACGCGCAATACCGCGAAGAAGCGTACACGCGCGGCCTGAATGTCGTGACGACGATCGATTCCGCCGACCAGGACGCCGCGTATCGCGCGGTGCGCAAGGGCCTGATGGATTACGAGCACCGGCACGGCTATCGCGGGCCGGAAGGTTACATCGATCTGCCGGCGAACGCGGATGACCGCGAGCAGGCCATCGACGATGCGCTCGCCGAGCATCCCGACAACGGCGAGATCGTCGCGGCGGTCGTGACGTCGGCGAGTCCGAAGGAAGTGAAGGCGAGCTTCATCGACGGCAACACGGCAACCATCAGCGGCAACGATCTGCGCTTCGTGCAGTTCGCGCTCTCGTCGCGCGCGCAGCCGAACTCGCGCATTCGTCCGGGCGCGATCGTGCGTCTCATGAAGGACGACGACGGCGACTGGATCATCACGCAATTGCCGCAAGTCGAAGGCGCGCTCGTGTCGATGGTGCCGCAGGACGGCGCGATCCGTGCGCTCGTCGGCGGCTTCGACTTCAACAAGAACAAGTTCAATCACGTCACGCAGGCATGGCGCCAGCCGGGATCGAGCTTCAAGCCGTTCATCTATTCGGCATCGCTCGAAAAGGGTCTCTCGCCCGCGACGATCATCAACGACGGACCGCTTTTCTTCAGCGCCGCCGAGACGGGCGGCCAGGCGTGGGAGCCGAAGAACTACGGCGGCGGCTTCGACGGCCCGATGACCATGCGCTCCGCGTTGCAGCGCTCGAAGAACATGGTGTCGATCCGCATCCTGAGTCATATCGGCACGAAGTACGCGCAGCAGTACATCACGCGCTTCGGCTTCGATGCGGACCGTCATCCCGCCTATCTGCCGATGGCGCTCGGCGCCGGCCTCGTTACACCGCTGCAAATGGCAGCCGGTTACGCGGTGTTCGCGAACGGTGGATATCGTGTGAATCCGTATCTGATCGCCGATATCACCGATCCGTACGGGCGCGTCGTGTCGCATCCGCAGCCGCTCGTCGCGCAGCAAAGCGCGCCGCTCGCGATCACGCCGCGCAACGCTTTCGTGATGAACAGCCTGTTGCAGAGCGTCGCGCAGCACGGCACGGGCGCGAAGACGAATCAACTGAAGCGCGGCGATCTGGCCGGCAAGACGGGCACGACGAACGATTCGCGCGATGCGTGGTTCGCCGGTTATCAGCGCACGCTCGTGGCGATCGCGTGGATCGGCTATGACAATCCCCGCAGCCTCGGCGACAAGGAAACGGGCGGCGGTCTCGCGCTGCCGGTGTGGATGGATTACATGGGCCGCGCGCTGAAGGGCGTGCCCGAGTACAAGCCGATGATGCCGCCCGATATCACGTCGCTCGGCAACGAGCTGTACTACGACGACATGACGCCGGGCCGCGGCTTCGTCGCAACGATCGGTGTGAGCCAGGCGCCGCCGCAGGAAGGCGTGTCAGGCGTGACTGCGCCCGCGCCCGAGGTTGGCGAGCAGGAAAAACAGGACATCATGAATCTGTTCAAGGGGCAGTAACCCGGCCCCTGCAAAGCAAAGCGAGCGGACCGAAAGGCCGCTCGTTTTTTTTTACGCCTCGATTTATGCCTTGAAGCGGATCGGCTCGCCGGCCTGCTCGCTCGAATATTTGCTCAGCGTCGCGAAGAATTCGCTGTTGTCGCGCGTGTCGCGCCAGGCGCCGTCGACGTATTTGTAGTGGAATCCGCCCGCCTTCGCCGCGAGCCAGATTTCGTGCTTCGGCGGCTGCAAGTTGACGATCACCTTCGTGCGATTCTCGAATTCCAGCGTGAGCACATTGCCGCTGCGCTCGAATTCGATGTCCGCTTCGGCGTTGTCCACCGAGCGCTCGATGGCCGTCAGCGCGGCCTCCGCCAGCGTCAGGTATTCCTGGTCTGTCATGCTAAACTCCATCGATTAAACGTATAGGGACGGTCATGCGAGTCGTTTTCAAGATGAGCGCGATTGTAGCGGCTTTGAGCATCGGCGCCGCGGCAACGCTCTCGCTCGGCGGTTGTGGGCAACGCGGTCCGCTGTATCTGCCAAGAGTGCCGCCGCTGCCGCAACGTCCCAACGACCTCCAGAATACGCCGCCTTCGAACGTCGCTCCGGACAGCGAAACGGCATCGAGACAGCCGCTCTCGCTTTCGCCCGAGACCGATCTCAAAACCAGTCCCAATGGTGCATCGGCGCCGAAAGCCGCGTCGTCCGCTTACTGATCCTCGAGCCTTAACGCCTTCCTGGCGCACTTTCGATTCCACGCATGAGTGATTCCGCATTCCACTACGTCGACGGCGTGTTGCACGTCGAAGGCGTCTCAGCCGCGTCGCTCGCGGACCAGTTCGGCACGCCGCTCTACGTCTATTCGCGCGATGCCCTCACGCGCGCCTATCACGCTTACGCCGATGCCTGCGCCGGCCGCAAGGCAACGGTGCACGTCGCGGTGAAGGCGAACAGCAATCTCGCGGTGCTCAACGTGTTCGCGCGCATGGGCGCGGGCTTCGACATCGTGTCGTCGGGCGAGCTCGCGCGCGTGCTCGCGGCCGGCGGCAAGGCGGAGAACACGGTGTTTTCGGGCGTCGGCAAGACGGCGGCCGAAATGCGCGAGGCGCTCGAAGCGGGCGTCAAGTGCTTCAACGTCGAGTCGATTCCCGAGTTGCACGCGCTCAACGAAGTCGCGAAGTCGCTCGGCAAGAAAGCGCCGGTTTCGCTGCGCGTGAATCCCGACGTCGATGCAAAAACGCATCCGTACATCTCCACCGGCCTCAAGTCGAACAAGTTCGGCGTCGCGTTCAGCGATGCGCGCGCGACGTACGCGCAAGCGCATGCCATGCCGAATCTCGATGTCGTCGGCATCGATTGCCATATCGGCTCGCAGATCACCGAAATCAGCCCGTATCTCGACGCGCTCGACAAGCTGCTCGAACTCGTCGAGCAGATCGAAGCGGACGGCATGAGCATTCGTCACGTCGATGTCGGCGGCGGTCTCGGCATCACCTACGACGACGAAACGCCGCCCGATATCGGCGTGTTCGTGAAGACGCTGCTCGATCACATCGAGAAGCGCGGCCACGGTCAGCGCGAAGTGTATTTCGAGCCGGGGCGCTCGCTCGTCGGCAACGCGGGCGTGCTGCTGACGCGCGTCGAGTTCCTGAAGCCGGGCGAGGAAAAGAACTTCGCCATCGTCGATGCCGCGATGAACGACCTCGCGCGTCCCGCGATGTACGAGGCGTTTCATCGCATCGTGCCGGTCGTGAAGCGCGACGAGAAAGCGCATACATACGATGTCGTCGGTCCGGTATGCGAAAGCGGCGACTGGCTCGGACGCGATCGCGAGCTGTCCATCGCGCCCGGCGATCTGCTCGCGATCTGCTCGGCGGGCGCGTACGGCTTCGTGATGAGCTCAAACTACAACACGCGTCCGCGCGCCGCCGAAATCATGGTCGATGGGGAACGCGCGCGGCTCGTGCGCGAGCGTGAGGAAGTGAAGCAGCTGTTCGCCGGCGAATCGATTCTGCCGGACTGAAGCGCCGCGCTTCGAACGAAAAAGCGATGCCCTGACAAGCATCGCTTTTTTTATGCGCGTCGCGCTTTGAGCCAGGCGATCACGCGCCAGCCGAGCAGCACGATCACGATCGAGCCGTAGATCTTCGGCAGTTCGAGATCGTGTTTGCCCGCCTTCATCCACCAGAAATGCAGGATCGCGAGCGCGGCGATCAGATAGATCGCGCGATGCAAGGTCTGCCAGCGACGGCCGAGCTTGCGCACCATCGCTTTCGGCGATGTGACCGCGAGCGGAATCAGCAGCACGAACGCCGCGAAACCGACCGTGATGAACGGCCGCTTGCCGATGTCCTTCAGCATCGCGGCGACATCGAACCATTTGTCGAACCAGATGTACGTCGTGAAGTGCAGTACGGCGAAGAAGAACGCGAAGAGACCGATCATCCGGCGAAAGCGCGCGAGCGCCGTCACGCCCGTCAGGCGGCGCACGGGCGTGATCGCGAGCGTGATGCACAGATACACGAGCGTCCAGAGGCCGGTCGAGCGCGTGATGAATTCGATCGGATTCGCGCCCAGGCCGCCCGTCGCGCCGAGCAGCACGAGACGTGCGAGCGGAAACAGCATCGCGACGAACACGACGATCTTGACCGGAACGATCCATCGCGGTCCCGTCGCGACGCGCGCGCTTTTGATCTGGGAAGCGGACGACATCGTTCAGAAGTTCTTCTTCAGATCCATGCCGGCATACATCGACGCGACCTGATCGCCGTAGCCGTTGAACATGAGCGTCTTGCGTTTCGGCTGAAAGAAACCGTCCTCGCCGATGCGCCGCTCGGTCGCCTGACTCCAGCGCGGATGATCGACATTCGGATTCACGTTCGAAAAGAAGCCGTATTCGCTCGGCGCGTAGAGATTCCAGCTCGTTGGCGGCTGCTTCTCGACAAAGCGGATTTTCACCAGCGATTTCGCGCTCTTGAAACCGTACTTCCACGGCACGACGACACGCACCGGCGCGCCGTTCTGGTGCGGCAGCACTTCGCCGTACAAGCCGACGGTCAGCAGCGTGAGCGGATTCATCGCCTCGTCCATGCGCAGACCTTCGGAATACGGCCATTCGAGGATCGGCGTCGAAAGTCCCGGCATCTGCGACGGATCGGCCAGCGTGATGAACTGCACGTACTTCGCGTTGCCCGTCGGCTCGGCGCGCTTGATGAGCTCCGACAACGACACGCCGATCCACGGAATCACCATCGACCAGCCTTCGACGCAGCGCAGCCGGTACACGCGTTCCTCGAGCGGCGCGAGCTTGAGAATGTCGTCGATGTCGTAGACCTTCGGATTCTTGATCGCGCCCTCGACGGACACTTTCCACGGCCGCGGACGCAGCGTGCCGGCGTGGGCGGCGGGATCGTCCTTGTCGGTGCCGAACTCGTAGAAGTTGTTGTAGCTCGTGATGTCCTTGAACGGCGTCGGCTTGTCGAGCGCGACGAACTTCGGGTTGGTCGTCGCGGCCAGCTTCTGGCCTTTGGCGTCGGGCGATGTCAGCGTCGCGTGGGCGAGGCCGCTCGCGCCGGCGAGTCCTGTCGCGGCGAGCGCGCCGAGCGAACGAAGCGTGCGCCGGCGATTCTCGAACACGTCGCGCGGCGTGATTTCGTGACTCGCAATGTCATCGCCGTACAGATTACGGCCTTGTTTGATCCACATGAAGCGTGACTCCTTCCGTTCATTCTTGTACGGAGAAAACAGCAGATTGGATGCCAGTATTCCACCGCAAAACGAAAAAAAACCGCCAGCGCTCGTCACGCATGGCGGTCTTTTTCGATTCGACGCTGCCGATCAGAGCTTGCCGTAACTA
The DNA here is from genome assembly GCF_023630765.1 of Caballeronia sp. ATUFL_F2_KS9A. Lineage (NCBI taxonomy): Bacteria > Pseudomonadati > Pseudomonadota > Betaproteobacteria > Burkholderiales > Burkholderiaceae > Caballeronia > Caballeronia sp. ATUFL_F2_KS9A. The sequence continues at coordinate 27,561 of NZ_JALQEK010000017.1, forward strand.
TGCAAGCCCGAAAGGAACATGTTGACGCCGAGGAACGCGAAGGTCGTGACGATCAGGCCCGTCAGCGCCCACCATGCGGCGGCGGCGCCGCGCAGGCCTTTCATCAGGCGCATGTGCAGCCACGCGGCGTAGTTCAGCCAGACGATCAGCGCCCAGGTTTCCTTCGGATCCCAGCTCCAGTAGCCGCCCCACGCTTCCGCCGCCCACAGCGCGCCGAGGATCGTCGCGATGGTGAAGAACGCGAAGCCGACGGCGATCGACTTGTACATCACGTCGTCGAGCACTTCGAGCGACGGAAGGCGGTCCGCCATGAAACCGCGCTGCTTCGCGAGATACGCGACGGAGACCATCGCCGAGAGCGCAAAGCTGCCATAGCCGATGAAGTTCGCCGGAACGTGGATCTTCATCCACCAGCTTTGCAGCGCGGGGACGAGCGGCTGAATCTGCTGTGCATCGCGCGCGATCGAATACCACATCAGGAAACCGACCGCCGCGCTGATCACGAGCAGCACGAACGCGCCCATCGCGCGCGTCGAGTAATGCTGCTCGTAGTAGAGATAAAACAGCGACGTGATGAGGCAGAACAACACGAAGACTTCGTACAGATTCGAAATCGGAATATGGCCGACGTCCGAGCCGATCATGTAGGACTCATACCAGCGCACCATCAGGCCGGTGAAGCCCATCAGCACCGCGACCCACGTCATGCGCGAGCCGATCGCGCCGCCCGTCTGCGAGCGCGTCGCAAGGCCGATCCAGTAGAAGAGCGTCGCGAGGATGAAGAGCGCGCTCATCCACAAGATCGCGGACTGGCTCGACAGGAAGTACTTGAGGAAGAAGTTCGTGTCGGCGCGAGCGAGGTCGTGCTGATAGAGCTGGATCGAGAAAAGCGACAACACCGCGATCAACGCGATCAGCAGGCGTACCGGTTTCCAGCGCCAGCCGAGCACGACGAACGTCGGCACGGCGCCGACCAGCACGGCCGTGTCGTACACGTCCATGTACGCGTGATAGCGGTTCAGCGCGAAACCCGCGCCCGCGACCATCGCGAGGGCGAAGAGCCAGTCGATCAGCGTGAGCCTGCGCAGGAACGGACGATCGTCGAACTCGGCGACATCGGGAAGCCCCGATGCCGGACGTTCCGTCTTGGCGGAGGCGTGGGAGGAAGTCTGTGTGAGGTCCATGATCTTACCGTGTTGAAACTTCCGAGCTCGGGGTCTCGGTTTGCGAATGCCGGTGCGCGTTTTGCGCCGGGGACGGATCGGCCGGTACTTCCGGCTTCACGCCGAGCGCCGCTGCGATCTGCGCGCGCGTACGCACGAACTCTTTCTCGAAATCGAACGTGCGGCGGGCGGTGGACATCGCCATCAGCACGCTCGCGCCGCCCTGGCCCGTATCTTTGAGCCAGAACCAGAGCCGGCGTTCGCGCACGTAAAACATCGCGAAAATGCCGACGACCAGCAGAAGGCTGCCAAGATACACCAGATTTTTACCCGGCGCGCGCGTCAACTGGAATACCGAAGCTTGCACCTGCCTGAAGTTGTCCAGTTGCAGAAAGACCGGCGAACCGTACAGAAAGCTGTCGGAAAGCGCGTTGATGGACGATTGCACGAACGCGGCGTTCTTATCGTCCACTTTAGCCGCGGGCTGGCCGTTTTGCTCTCGGGAAATCTGCCATACGTCCCACATCGCGCCTTCGAGCATCCTCATCAGCAGGCCGGCGGCTTTCTCCTGCTCGCCCTTCGGCACCGATTTGTCGATAAACATCGCGATGCTCTGGAAACCGCCAATCATCTGCGGATTCGTCGTCGCCTTGCCGGTTTCATCGGCGCCTGCGAAAAGATTCAGCACGCGGACGGCGCTTTCCTCCAGATGTTTCTGCAGTTCACCGTTTTCCTGCGGCACCGAACGCAACGCGAAACGATGCGCGGCTTCGGCGCGCGTCGCCGGCGTCGCGAGCGCGGCGCGCAGGTCCATCCACTGTTTGACGGTGCCCTGATCGTCGGCGGGAATGCGCAGATAGCGGAACGGATCGTTCGGGCTCAGGCGCATGCCCGCGAGGAACATACGCTGGCCGCTCACGTCCACGGGCACCATGTAGTTGCTGTATTCGCGCGCCTGGCCGTCCGTGCCGCGCACCTTGTATTGCACCGACGGGCCGATATTGCGCAGATCCGTCGGTCTCGACGTTTTGGCGCCTGAGCCGAGGCGCTCGTCGAATGCATCGCGCAGCGTTTCCTTCTTGCCGACGCCGCGCGCGTCGGGCGCGCCGCTGCCGTCGGTCATGTTCTCGACGTTGATCGCGCGGAAATCCGTGAACTCGACCGTCTCGCCCTGCGCGCCCGCGAACTGCGCGCCGATGGGCGCCGTGCCGCCGATCGTCCCGCTGAACGGCGCGGTCTTCGCGCTGCCGCCGGTCATCGGCCAGGCGGTCATTTCGAGTTTCGAGCCGCCGTCCTGAAAGCTCGATTGATAGATCGAAATGCCGTCGTAGGTGAACGGCTTGTTCACTTCGATGCGCGCCGGAATGCGCTTGCCTGTCTTGTGATCGATCACGACGATATCGCTCGCGAAGAGCTTCGGCATGCCGGTCGAGTAGTAATCGACGATGAACTTATTGAGCTGAATCGAGAACGGCAGGTCCTGAATGATCGAGCCGTCTTGCTGATTCAGTATCGCCGTGCCGACGAACTGCCCTTCGGGCACCCATGCGTAGCCGCGGAAAGTCGGATTCGACGTTGAAAGACGATGCTCGCGCGGAATGTCGTTGATGACGGCGTTGCTGTTGATCGGCGTCTTGTTGAACATCCACATCTGCAGCTTGATGGGCAGATTGCTGTCCAGCAGACCGCCGATACAGATCACGACGATCGCCAGATGCGCCGAGATATAGCCGATCTTGGTCATCGCGCCGCGCTTGGCGGTGATGAGCGTCGCGCCGTTGTCGGTCTCGCGCGTCTTGAAGCGGTAGCCCATCTTCGCGGACAGGCGTTCGAGCGTCGCGGCGGTCTGCGCGCGATCGGCCGTGACCGTGAACTCGCCCTTGTGATGGAACGCGCGCAGCCCGCCTTCGTGCACGCGATCCTTCCAGCTCTTGATGTCCGCGATCATCTTCGGGCTGTTTCGGATCACGCACAGCGACACCGAGATTACGAGGAAAATCAGGATCAGCATGAACCACCATGCGCTGTACACGGTGTAGATGCTCAAGCCACGGAAGATGTCCGCCCAGAACGGGCCGAATTGATTGACGTAGTTCGGATACGGATCGTCCTGCGTAAGCACCGTGCCGATGATGCTCGCGATCGCCAGAATGACCAGCAATGCGATGGCGAAGCGCATCGAACTGACGAGTTCGACGAAATGCCTGATGGCCCGACGGCTCGACTTCGACTGCAAACCCGATGTGGTGACGCTCATTCAAACTCCGGCTGGACAGCAAAAAAGGGTGGAGACGCTGGCGGTCTTTGTCGACCGACGTCCCACCCTTTTCTTGTTTTCGCGCCGGTCTTCTCGGATAGTCCGGGACCGGCTTCGTAGTATGGGCGATTCTCCGTCTCTGCATGGAGAACCGCTGGACGCTGACTGCTATGCGTTCAATGCAAACCGGCGATGTAGTCGGCGACCGCCTTCATCTCCGCTTCGTTCAGGCGCGAGGAAATCTGGTGCATCGGCTCGCTGTTGTTGCGTTGTCCCGATGCGAAGGCGTTCAACTGCGCCACTGTGTAATCGCCCCACTGCCACGACAGCCGCGGATACTGCACCGGAATGCCCATGCCCGTCGCGCCGTGGCACGCCGCACACGCCGGCACGCCCTTGTCCGCGATGCCGCCGCGGTAGATCTTCTGGCCCAACGCGACGTCGTTCTTGTCGCGCGCGTAATTGGGCTTTGCCTTCTGCGACGCGAAGTACGCCGCGACGTTCACCATGTCCTGATCCGATAGCGCGCCCGCGATGCCCGCCATGATCGGATTGTTGCGCGCCGGTGCCTTTGCACCCGGCTGCGTCTTGTAATCCTTCAACTGCTTGACGATGTACTCGGCGTGCTGCCCCGCGAGCCGCGGAAATGCCGCGCCGGCGCTGTTGCCGTCTGCCGCGTGACACGCCGCGCACACCTGAGTCGCGATAGCCTGGCCTCGCGTCACATCCGGCTTGGCCGGTTGCGCGGGCTCCGCCGCACTCACTGACGTCGATACCGCCAGACCACTCAAACCTGCACCGAAAGCCGCCGCTGCCCGAATCACCACCAGAGACCTGTACAGTCGGTTCATTCGCGTACCCTGTTTTTCGTCTTGTGAGAATGTGAGGTTCTGCAAAAAACGACGGCGACCGATCATCGCCGCAAGATACCCGAACTCGCTGAACGAAGAGGCCAAAAGTACGCCTCTGAAAACTGTCTCGCTCCTTGTGGGTGCCGCCTGCGGCTTGGGTCTTGCGTGCCCGCTGATCTTTAAAAATCCGTCGTATTGTACAATAACCCGCTATACGCAAAGACGCCAGTCGGGGCATGCCCAGTATTTGCCGGGTTCTCAAGGCTTCGGTTTTCGCAGCGCTTTCGATTGGACCCGCCCATGTCATTCCTGCTTCATCAATCCCGCTTCTTCACGACCGTCAACCATCTGCGCGATCTGCCGCCGACGCCGCAACCCGAAATCGCATTTGCGGGGCGCTCGAACGCCGGTAAATCGACGGCGATCAATATCCTCTGCAATCAGAAGCGGCTTGCTTTCGCGAGTAAAACGCCGGGGCGCACGCAGCACATCAATTACTTCTCCGTCGGTCCGGAAGCCGCGCCGGTCGGCTATCTCGTCGACCTTCCCGGATACGGTTACGCCGAAGTGCCGGGCGCCGCGAAGGAACATTGGCAGCGGCTGCTTTCGACGTACCTGCAAAGCCGCGCGCAACTGTGCGGCATGATCCTGATGATGGATTCGCGCCGGCCGCTCACCGACCTCGATCGCATCATGATCGACTGGTTCGCGCCGACCGGAAAACCGATTCACGCGCTGCTCACCAAATGCGACAAATTGACGCGACAGGAGATGACGAACGCTCTGCGTGCGACCAAGAAATCCTTCGCTGAATATAAAGACGCGGGCTATCGCGGCGAACTCACGGCGCAGCTCTTTTCGGCGCTCAAACGGACCGGCATCGACGAGGCTCACGAACAGATCGAAAGCTGGCTGATACCGGAAGAAGCCGGCGAAAACGCGTCAGAAGACGCAGCCGAGTGAGCGCGGCGCGTGCGCGCCGGCATAAAAAAACCCGCCGCATAACGGCGGGTTAATAGCCTAATCGAATAACGACAGGCACCCGCTCAGGGAGGAGAAGCGGGGAGTCCGGCGGCAAGCGCCTCGCTCGATCGGTATGATATACCATTGTCTCAAAGCGGTTTCAGACGCAGCCAAGTGCTTGTTCGGCAAGGGTTTAGGCGTCTCGGAACACGTTTTCGACCTCCCCTGAAGACCACCCAAATTCGAGTCGAAATATGAGCTTCTATCCTCACCATCGCCCGCGCCGGATGCGCCGCGATGACTTCTCGCGCCGTCTGATGCGCGAAAACATCCTCACGACGAACGACCTCATCTATCCCGTGTTCATCGTCGAAGGTACGAATGTGCGGCAGGCCGTGCCGTCGATGCCCGGCGTCGAGCGCACGTCCGTCGATTTGCTGATGAAAGTCGCCGAGCAATGCGTCGAACTTGGCGTGCCGGTGCTGTCGCTGTTCCCGGCGATCGAACCGTCGATCAAGACGCCCGATGGCCGCGAAGCCACGAATCCGGACGGTCTCATTCCGCGCGCCGTGCGCGAGCTGAAGAAGAACTTCCCGATGCTCGGCGTGCTGACCGACGTCGCGCTCGATCCGTACACGAGCCACGGCCAGGACGGCGTGCTCGACGAAGAAGGCTACGTGAAGAACGACGAAACGAGCGAAATTCTCGTCGAGCAGGCGCGCACCCAAGCTGAAGCGGGCGTGGATATCGTCGCGCCGTCGGACATGATGGACGGGCGCATCGGCGCGATCCGCGAGATGCTCGAAAGCGAAAGCCACATCCACACGCGCATCATGGCGTATGCGGCGAAGTACGCGTCGGCATTCTACGGCCCGTTCCGTGACGCCGTCGGTTCCGCAGCGAATCTCGGCAAGAGCAACAAGATGACGTATCAGATGGACCCGGCCAACTCCGACGAAGCGATGCGCGAAGTGCGCATGGACATCGAGGAAGGCGCGGACATGGTGATGGTCAAGCCGGGCATGCCGTACCTCGACATCGTGCGGCGCGTGAAGGACGAGTTCCGCTTCCCGACGTACGCGTATCAGGTGAGCGGCGAGTACGCGATGATCAAGGCGGCCGCGCAGAACGGCTGGATCGATCACGACAAGGTCATGATGGAAGCGCTGCTCGCGTTCAAGCGCGCGGGCGCGGACGGCGTGCTGACGTACTTCGCGCTGGATGCGGCGCGGATCATTCGCGCTTCCGTGTAAGCGCCAAAAGGGCGATGCGAGTGCATCGCCCTTTTTTTATCCGTTCAGTTTATCGAGACTCTTCAGGAACGTATCCGCCGATTCATACCCGACCACGCGCGCGACTTCGTTGCCCTGCGCATCGAAGAAGATGATTCCCGGCGGCCCGAAAAGCTTGAAGCGCTTGAGGAGAATTTGATCGTTCGTGTTGTTGGCGGTCACGTCCGCGCGCAGAAGATTCAGTTGCGCGAGGCGCGCTTGCACACGGGCGTCGGAGAAAGTCAGCTTCTCCATTTCCTTGCACGACACGCACCAGTCCGCGTAGAAATCGAGCATCGCGGGACGCGCCGCCGCTTTGACCGCCGAGTCCAGTTCCGCCGATGAACGCACCGGCGCGAAGATCAGGCCCTGCGATCGCGCATTCGCCGACGGCTCGCTGCGGGAAGCCAGCACGGCGAGCGGGCGCAGCGGATCTGTCGAACCCGCCGCCAATCCGACGAGCAGCGTCGCCGCCCAGATCGCGAATGCCGCTCCGAGCCCGCGCCCGAGCCGCTTCCACACACCGACAGGCGCCGCCGCGCCCGACGAGAACAATCCGAGCGATGCCGCCGCGATCAGCAGCCATAGCGCCGCGAGCAGCATCTGCGCAACGCCGCCGATGACCGGCCAGACGATCCACAGCGCGGCCGCGAGCAGCACGACGCCGAAGAAGACCTTCACGCCGTCCATCCACGCACCGGCGCGCGGCAGAACCGAACCCGCGCCGAGCCCGATGACGAGCAGCGGCACGCCCAGTCCGATGCCCATTGCGAAGAGCGCGGCGCCGCCGAGCGCAGCGTTGCCGGTGTGCGCGATGAACGCGAGCACCGCGAAAAGTGGCGCAGTCATGCACGCGCCGACCACGAGCGCGGACAGCGCGCCCATCGCCGCGACTGCCGCGAACTTGCCGCCGCTGCGCTTCTGCGATGCTTCGTTGACGCCCGCTTGCCAGCGCGCGGGCAGCGCGATATCGACGCCCGAGATCAACGCGATGGCGAACGCCGCGAGCAGCAGGCCGAACGCGCCGAGCACCCACGGGTTCTGCAGCCACGCGCCGAGGCTTTGTCCGATCAACGCGGCAGCGACGCCGAGCGCGGTATAGACGAGCGCCATGCCGATCACGTACGAAACCGACAATGCGAATCCGCGCGAACGCGTCACGCGCGCGCCTTCGCCGACGATGATCGCGGACAGAATCGGGATCATCGGATACGAGCATGGCAGGAGGCTCAGCACCATGCCGGCAAGGAAATAGAGTCCGACGACTGTGAAGAATCCGCCGCCCTCGAGCATCGATTGCGCGTAGTCGGCGCTGGTCGCGCGCTCGAACCAGGTGTCGCCGGTGTTTGCGCTCGTCGTCGCGGTCGGTGCCGCGCCCGCGGGCTGGAGCGCGTCGCCGCGCACACGATAGGCCTTCTCCATCGGCGGATAGCAGATGCCGCCATCCGCGCAACCCTGCGACGTCACCGCGAGCTCGAACGGCCCGTTCGCTTTCGTCACCGGAATACGGATGATCAGTTCGCCGCGATACGTCTCGACGTCCTTGTTGAACGTCTGATCGAAATGAACCTTGCCCGCCGGAAGTTGCGCCGCGCCTATGGTCGCGTCGCCGCTCTTCACCGCGAACGCGAAACGCTCACGGTACATGTAGTAGCCGTCGGCGATCTTGTAGCGCACGTCCACTTCGCCCGGCTTTTCGGATGCGCTGAATTTGAACGCGACGTCGGGATCGAGGAAATCGTCGGCTGCGCGCGCGGCGCCCGACAGCAGCGCGAACGCCGCCAGGAAGAGAAACGCGCCGAAAAGTCGCCGCGTGACAAGGCGAGAAAACTCAAACATGAAGAAGACGCTGCGTTTCTGCGTTGACCCACTGGCCGTATCCCGGCGATGCATCGACCTGCCAGACGAGGATTTCGGGCGTTTCATACGGATGTCGAGCCTCGACGAAGCGCTGCAATTCTGCGCTGCGCGCGACGCTCGTCTTGAACAACAACTGCACTTCCTGCGACGACTCCAGCACGCCCTTCCAGTGATAGTGCGACGACACGGCGCCGAGATTCGTCACGCACGCCGCGAGCCGCGCGTCCAGCGCCGCTTGCGCGAGCGCATCGGCTGCGGCGGCGTCGGGCAGCGTGGACAGCATCAAAACGACGGGGACGTTCACTCGGCGTGCTCCGAGAGGTTAATTGCGTATCGTAGCATCGGCGGCTGACACTCACTTTTACGCCTCGGCGCGCTGAAATGTCGCAGCCAGAAAGCAAAAAGGCCAAGCTCTAAGCCTGGCCTTTCTGGTAACAACCGAAAACGGGATTTATTCCGCTTCTTGCACTTCTTCCGTCTCTTCGACTTCCGGGCGATCCATCAGTTGGACCAGCGCCATCGGGGCGTTATCGCCGACGCGGAAACCGAACTTCAGGATGCTCAGGTAGCCGCCCGGGCGGTTCGCGTAGCGCGGGCCGAGGACGTCGAACAGCTTCGCGACGGAATCACGATCGCGCAGGCGGTTGAACGCCAGACGACGGTTCGCGAGCGACGGCTTCTTGCCCAGCGTGATGAGGGGCTCGACGACCTTGCGCAGTTCCTTGGCCTTCGGCAGCGTCGTCTTGATGACTTCGTGCTCGATCAGCGAGTTCGACATATTGCGGAGCATTGCCAGACGATGGCTGCTCGTGCGGTTCAGTTTCCGCAGACCATGCTTATGACGCATTTCAGTTCCTTTAACGAGTTTTGATCCAGCTCTTCTATTGCACCCTAATTTGCGTGCACGGGCCGGTCAGGTAAAAGCAAGACGCGGATTTTAAAGCAAAATCCGCGTCTTTGCCAAGTTACGCGACTGCGTTTGGTATTACTTGTCCAACCCGGCCGGCGGCCAGTTTTCGAGCTTCATACCGAGCGTCAGACCGCGCGACGCCAGCACTTCCTTGATTTCGTTCAGCGACTTGCGGCCGAGGTTCGGCGTCTTCAGCAGCTCGTTTTCCGTGCGCTGGATCAGGTCGCCGATGTAGTAGATGTTCTCGGCCTTCAGGCAGTTCGCCGAGCGAACCGTGAGTTCGAGATCGTCCACCGGACGCAGCAAGATCGGGTCGATCTGCGGTGCGCGCGACGGTGCTTCTGCTGCCGCTTCCGTGCCTTCCAGTGCGGCGAACACCGACAACTGATCGACCAGAATGCGAGCCGACTGGCGGATCGCTTCTTCCGGCGAAATCACGCCGTTGGTCTCGATGTTCATCACGAGCTTGTCGAGGTCGGTGCGCTGTTCGACACGTGCGCTTTCGACGGCGTAGCTCACGCGGCGAACCGGCGAGAACGACGCGTCCAGCACGATGCGGCCGATGATCTTGGCCGACTCTTCGCCATAGCGACGCACGTTGCCCGGCACGTAGCCGCGGCCCTTTTCGATCTTGATCTGAACGTCGAGCTTGCCGCCCTTCGACAGGTGAGCGATCACGTGTTCCGGATTGATGACCTCGCAATCGTGCGCGAGTTCGATATCGCCGGCCGTGACAACGCCTTCGCCTTCCTTGCGCAGCGTCACCGTGACTTCGTCGCGGTTGTGCAGCTTGAAGACGACACCCTTCAGGTTCAACAGCAGGTTGACCACATCCTCTTGCACACCATCGAGCGTCGAGTATTCGTGCACGACGCCTGCGATCGTCACTTCGGTCGGCGCGTAGCCGATCATCGACGACAGCAGCACGCGCCGAAGCGCGTTACCCAAGGTGTGGCCATAGCCGCGTTCGAACGGCTCCATAACCACTTTCGCATGGTTCTCACCAAGCGATTCAACTGCAATGATCTTGGGCTTCAACAAACTGGTTTGCATAGGTTTTCCTTTTCAATACCCTCGGCTCGTTACACCGATAAGGCTGACCGGTGACAACCTGAAAATAAACAGCCGAGGCCACCTCTTGCCACGAGCAATCAGGCTCCCCGGCTGTCCATCCATTACCGCCGCGATTAACGCGAATACAATTCGACGATCAGGCTTTCGTTGATGTCGCCGGCGATGTCGCTACGCTCGGGCATCGACTTGAACGTGCCTTCGAACTTCTTCTCGTCGACCGACACCCAGCTCGGCATGCCGCCTTGCTGCGCCAGCGAGAGAGCTTCGACGATACGAGCCTGCTTGCGCGACTGCTCGCGCACGGACACGACGTCGCCCGACTTCACTTGCAGCGACGGGATGTTCGCGACTTGGCCGTTCACCATGATCGCCTTGTGGCTCACGAGCTGACGTGCTTCAGCGCGCGTCGAGCCGAAGCCCATGCGATACACGACGTTGTCGAGACGCGACTCGAGCAATTGCAGCAGGTTTTCGCCCGTCGGGCCCTTGCGGCGGTCGGCTTCAGCGAAGTAGCGGCGGAACTGACGCTCCAGCACACCGTAGATACGCTTCACTTTCTGCTTTTCGCGCAACTGGGTACCGTAGTCGGACGTACGCGCGCCCGAGGTGCGGCCGTGCTGGCCGGGCTTGCTGTCGAGCTTGCACTTGTCGGCGAGGGAGCGGCGTGCGCTCTTCAGGAACAGATCAGTGCCTTCACGGCGGGACAGCTTTGCTTTGGGACCGGTATAGCGTGCCACGTTGCATCCTTAAATATTGATCACGCAAACTTCCGTTGAACTTCAGTCTGCGCTAGTCCGAACCCTTTGGGCCGAACGGTGGGCTTAGTCAAAACTTACTAACGCACGAAACCCGCCGATACTCGCGCATCGACAGGCAACATGCGGTTGCGTCGACGTATTAGATACGACGGCGCTTCGGCGGACGGCAGCCGTTGTGCGGGACCGGCGTCACGTCGGAGATCGCGGTGATCTTGATGCCAAGACCATGCAACGCGCGCACCGCCGATTCGCGGCCAGGACCGGGGCCCTTGATCCGCACTTCGAGGTTCTTCACGCCGTATTCCATTGCCACGCGACCAGCCGATTCGGCTGCGACCTGAGCTGCGAAGGGCGTCGACTTACGCGAGCCCTTGAAGCCCTGACCACCCGAGGTCGCCCATGCCAGCGCGTTACCTTGACGGTCGGTGATCGTGATAATGGTGTTGTTGAACGACGCGTGAACGTGAACCACGCCCTCGGCGACGTTCTTCTTGACCTTCTTGCGAACGCGTTGCGCCGCGGAGTTGTTCGAAGCCTTAGCCATTACGTTTTCCTGTAACTGTCAGTTCCGCTTACTTCTTCAGCGATTGCGCTGCACGACGCGGACCCTTGCGCGTACGGGCATTCGTGCGCGTACGCTGGCCACGCAGGGGCAGGCCCTTGCGATGGCGCATGCCGCGGTAGCAACCCAAGTCCATCAGGCGCTTGATGTTCATCGTCACTTCACGGCGCAGGTCGCCTTCGACGATGAACTTGCCCACTTCGTCACGCAGCTTTTCGAGGTCTGCGTCGGTAAGGTCTTTGACCTTCTTCGAAAATTCCACGCCAGCAGCGGTGCAGATGCCACGCGAACGCGTGCGGCCGATGCCGAAGATTGCCGTCAGGCCGATCTCGGTATGCTGGTGATTCGGGATGTTAACCCCTGCGATACGAGCCATTGTTTTTCCTCAAACAAAAAGCGCAAGCAAAAGCGCGGCGTTCAGCCTTGACGCTGTTTGTGGCGCGGATCAGAGCTGCAAATCACGCGCACAACGCCCTTGCGCTTGATGATCTTGCAATTGCGGCAAATGCGCTTAACCGATGCCATCACTTTCATGATATTACCCTTTTTTCAAATCACTTCGCCCGGAACACGATCCGTGCACGAGACAGATCGTAAGGCGTCAATTCAACCGTAACCTTGTCGCCCGGCAGGATGCGGATGTAGTGCATCCGCATCTTTCCGGAAATATGTCCCAGGACGACATGGCCATTTTCCAATTTCACCCGGAAAGTAGCGTTGGGAAGGTTTTCGATGACCTCACCCTGCATCTGGATAACATCGTCTTTGGCCATAGTCCTTATTAACGCATCGGGACGTTGCCACCCTTGAAGTTTGCCTTCTTGAGCAGCGATTCATATTGTTGCGACATAACGTACGACTGCACCTGAGCCATGAAGTCCATCGTGACGACGACAATGATCAGCAGCGACGTTCCACCAAAATAAAACGGCACGTTCCAGCGCAACACCAGAAACTCAGGCAGCAGGCACACGAATACGATGTAGATCGCACCAGCCAGCGTAAGACGCGTGAGGATGCGGTCGATATATCGTGCAGTCTGATCGCCCGGACGGATACCCGGAACGAAAGCACCGCTCTTCTTCAAGTTGTCGGCGGTCTCCCGGCTGTTGAACACCAGTGCGGTGTAGAAGAAGCAGAAGAAGACGATCGCCAACGCATACAGCAGCACGTACACGGGTTGACCGGGCTTCAGCGCCTCGGCCACGTTGTGCAGCGTGTTCGCGAACCAGTTGGTGCGCGTACCCGAACTGAACCAGTTCAGGATGGTTGCCGGGAAGAGGATGATCGACGACGCGAAGATCGGCGGAATCACACCCGACATGTTCAACTTCAGCGGCAGATGAGACGACTGTCCGCCGTAAATCTTGTTACCGACCTGGCGCTTCGCATAGTTCACGAGGATCTTGCGCTGACCGCGTTCGATGAACACGACCAGATACGTGACCGCCGCGATCAAGACCACGATGATGATCGCCGAGATGATGCTCATCGAACCGGTGCGAACCAGTTCGAACAGACCACCGATCGCGTTCGGGAAACCCGCTGCGATACCACCGAAGATGATGATCGAGATGCCGTTGCCGAGACCACGCTCCGTGATCTGCTCACCGAGCCACATCAGGAACATCGTGCCCGTCACGAGCGTGACGACCGTCGTCAGCCGGAACACCATGCCGGGGTCCAGCACCAGAGCCGGCTGGTTTTCCAGCGCGACCGCGATACCGAACGCCTGGAAGGTCGCCAGAACCACCGTGAAGATACGCGTGTACTGCGTGATCTTACGCTGTCCCGCCTGCCCTTCCTTCTTCAGCGCCTCCATCTGCGGCGACACGATCGACAGCAACTGCATGATGATCGACGCCGAAATGTAGGGCATGATGCCCAGCGCAAAGATCGTGAACCGCGACAGTGCGCCACCCGAGAACATGTTGAACATGCCAAGGATGCCGCCCGACTGGCTCTGGAACAGCTTCGCCAGTTGATCCGGATCGATGCCGGGCACCGGAATATGCGCCCCAATGCGGTAGACGATCAGCGCAAGCAGCAGGAACACTGCACGCCGGCGCAGATCGCCGAATTTCGCCGCGCTTCGACCGGTTTTTGCGAGACTCGGGCTGTTAGCCAAGTACCTTCTCCGATGCTAGTGCTAGTAACGGCGAAAGCGCGTTACTCGGCGAAAGAGCCGCCAGCGGCTTCGATTGCCTCACGGGCGCCCTTCGTTGCCGTCAGGCCCTTCACCGTGACCTTGCGCGTGATCTCGCCGGTCTTGATGATCTTCGCGCTCTTGATGAGCTCGCCGACCAGACCCGCTTGCTTCAACGCCAACAGATCGATTTCGTCGACCGGCAGCTTCTCGAGATCAGCCAGGCGCACTTCACCGACGAATTCCTTCGTCAGCGAGGTGAAGCCGCGCTTCGGCAGACGACGCTGCAGAGGCATCTGACCGCCTTCGAAGCCGACCTTGTGAAAGCCGCCCGAACGCGATTTCTGACCCTTGTGGCCGCGGCCAGCGGTCTTGCCGAGGCCCGAACCGATACCGCGACCGACGCGACGCTTAGCGTGCTTCGCGCCTTCCGCCGGCTTCAGGTTATTCAATTCCATGTTCAACTCCTTGGATCCGTAGGTCGCGCTTAGGCGATGACCTTAACGAGGTACGAGACCTTGTTGATCATCCCGCGCACTGCCGGCGTGTCCTGCAGCTCGGAAACCGAGTTCAGGCGACGCAGGCCGAGGCCACGCACCGTTGCGCGGTGCGATTCGCGGGTCCCGATCAGGCTCTTGACGAGCTGAACCTTGACAGTTTTTTCAGACATGGTGACCACCTTAGCCCAGAATGTCTTCGACGGACTTACCACGCTTCGCAGCGATGTCTGCCGGGGTCGACTGCTTGCGCAGGCCGTCCAGCGTCGCACGAACGAGGTTGTACGGGTTCGTCGAACCGTGGCTCTTGGCCACAACGTTTTGAACGCCCATCACGTCGAACACTGCGCGCATCGGGCCGCCAGCGATCACGCCGGTACCGTCCTTCGCCGGAGCGAGGAGAACCGCCGATGCGCCGTGCTTGCCGTGCACTTCGTGTTGCAGCGTGCCGTTCTTCAGGGGCACCTTGAACATGTTGCGGCGGGCCTGCTCCATTGCCTTTTGAACGGCAACCGGAACTTCCTTGGCCTTGCCCTTGCCCATGCCGATCCGGCCGTCACCGTCGCCAACCACGGTCAGTGCGGCGAAGCCGAGAATACGGCCACCCTTCACGACCTTGGTCACGCGGTTGACCGAAATCATCTTTTCGCGCAGGCCGTCGTCGCGTTCGTCAGCCTGAACTTTCGCTTGCATCTTTGCCATGACGAATTCTTCCCTTAGAACTTGAGCCCGGCTTCACGCGCCGCATCAGCCAGCGCCTTCACGCGGCCGTGGTAGCGGAAACCCGAGCGGTCAAAGGCGACGGATTCGATGCCGGCAGCCTTGGCCTTTTCGGCGATACGCTTGCCGATCAAGGTCGCGGCGTTGACGTTGCCGCCCTTGCCCGACTTGTCGGCCAGTTCAGCGCGCACTTCAGCTTCCAGCGTCGAGGCGCTTGCCACGACCTTCGTGCCGCATGCCGAGAACACTTGCGCGTAGATATGCGTATTCGTGCGATGCACGGCCAGACGCGGAACCTGCAGCTCAGCGATCTTGATACGCGTCTGACGAGCGCGGCGCAGGCGAGATTGAGTCTTATCCATGATTGCGCACCCTTACTTCTTCTTCGTTTCTTTGAGGATCACGACCTCGTCGGAATAGCGCACGCCCTTGCCCTTGTACGGCTCGGGCGGACGATAGCCGCGCACTTCTGCTGCGGTCTGTCCGACTTTCTGCTTGTCGATCCCCTTGATCACGATTTCGGTCTGCGACGGGGTTTCAGCCTTGACGCCTTCCGGCATCTGGTGCACCACGGGGTGCGAGAAACCCAGCGACAGGTTCAGCTTGTCGCCTTGCGCTTGCGCACGATAACCGACGCCAACCAGCGTCAGCTTGCGCTCGAAACCCTTGGTGACGCCTTGCACCATGTTCGCCAGGAGGGCGCGCATCGTGCCGGACATCGCGTTCGCTTCGCGGCTTTCATCCGTCGGAGCCAGCTTCAACGTGCCGTCTTCGTTCGTCACGGCAACCAGCTTGTTGACCGGTTGCGAGATCGTGCCGAGCGGACCCTTCACGGTGATGACGTCGCTCTTGATGGCCACTTCCGCGCCTTGCAGCGCGATCGGGCTTTTACCTACTCGAGACATGTTTCTTCTCCTTAGGCGTTAAGCGACGTAGCAGATGACTTCGCCACCGACGCCGTTCTGGCGCGCCTTGCGGTCGGTCATCACACCCTTCGGCGTCGACACGATTGCAACGCCCAGGCCGTTCATCACGGTCGGGATGTCATTGCGACCGCGGTACACGCGCAGACCGGGCTTCGATACGCGCTCGAGGCGCTCGATAACCGGACGGCCAGCGTAGTACTTCAACGCGATGTTCAATTCCGTCTTCGCACCTTCCGACTTGACTGCGAAGTCGTCGATATAACCTTCGTCCTTCAAAACCTGCGCAATCGCAACCTTGACTTTCGACGAGGGCATAGTCACCGAAACCTTCTCGACCATCTGCGCGTTGCGGATGCGAGTCAGCATATCGGCGATAGGATCACTCATGCTCATTTATGTTTCTCCTATTACCAGCTCGCCTTGGTCAGGCCAGGGATTTCGCCGCGGAAAGCGATTTCACGAATCTTGCCGCGTGCGAGTCCGAACTTGCGGAACGTGCCACGCGGACGACCCGTGATCGCGCAGCGGTTACGCTTGCGAGTGGGGTTCGAGTTACGCGGCAGTTGTTGCAGTGCCAGACGCGCGAGGTAACGCTCTTCGTCCGACTTGCTTGCGTCGTCGATCACAGCCTTCAGCTCAGCACGCTTCGGAGCGTACTTGGCTGCCAGGCGCGCGCGCTTCTTTTCACGTTCGATCAGTGCCAGTTTAGCCACGGTAACCTCAGTTTCTGAACGGGAACTTGAAGCCGGCGAGCAATGCCTTTGCTTCTTCGTCGGTCTTCGCGGTGGTCGTGATGCTGATGTTCAGCCCACGCAGCGCGTCGATCTTGTCGTAGTCGATTTCGGGGAAAATGATTTGCTCTTTCACACCGATGTTGTAGTTACCACGGCCGTCGAACGCCTTGCCCGACACGCCACGGAAGTCGCGCACGCGAGGCAGCGCAACCGTCACGAAACGGTCCAGGAATTCGTACATGGCATTGCCACGCAGGGTAACCATCGTGCCAATCGGGTAGCCTTCGCGGATCTTGAAACCAGCGATTGCCTTGCGCGACTTGGTGATGACGGGCTTTTGGCCCGCGATCTTCGTGAGGTCACCAACGGCGTGCTCAAGCACCTTCTTGTCAGCGACGGCTTCGCCAAGCCCCATATTCAGGGTGATCTTGGTGAGGCGCGGCACTTCCATAATCGACTTGTAGCCGAACTTTTCAACCAGTTCCGGCACAACCTTTTCTTTGTAAATCTCTTGCAGACGAGCCATTTTTTAACTCCGCGTCAGGCGTTAAGCGTGGCGCCGGTCGACTTCAAGAAGCGAACCTTCTTGCCGTCTTCGACCTTGATGCCCACACGCGATGCCTTGCCATTCGCGTCGACCAATGCGACGTTCGAAATATGCAGCGGCATCGTTTTGGCTTCCACACCGCCCGTCGTACCCTTCATCGGGTTCGGCTTCACGTGCTTCTTGACGAGGTTGATGCCCTCGACGGTGACACGGTCGTCCGCAACGGCCAGCACGGTGCCGCGCTTGCCCTTGTCCTTGCCGGTGGTGACGATGACTTCGTCACCCTTGCGAATCTTGTTCATCGCGACTCCTTACAGCACTTCCGGAGCGAGCGAAACGATCTTCATGAATCGTTCGCTACGCAGTTCACGCGTAACCGGCCCGAAAATACGCGTGCCGATCGGCTCGAGCTTCGTGTTCAGCAGAACGGCGGCATTGCCGTCGAACTTGATGAGCGAGCCATCCTGGCGACGCACGCCCTTGGCCGTACGAACGACCACGGCGTTGTAGATTTCGCCCTTTTTCACGCGTCCGCGCGGCGTCGCTTCCTTGACGGTCACCTTGATGATGTCGCCAATGCTTGCGTAACGACGCTTCGAGCCGCCGAGCACCTTGATGCACATGACTTCACGCGCACCCGTGTTGTCGGCCACTTCAAGCCGAGTTTCGGTCTGGATCATGGTTTATCTTTCCCAACTTAATCCGATTGCACCACCATGGCACAGCCGGTCAGTCTTGGTCCCGTCAGCCAAATGGCTGCTTGGGTTAGAACAGGCAGCAACGGCAGACGAAACCCGCCATCGCAATCCGGTGAATCTGTCGACTCAGGCTAGCGCCCGAACCGGCTTCCCCCACCAATTTCGCCCGCGACGGGGCTCCCACAAAGAGGGAAGACCGAGATTATAACAAATAATCCCGGTCTTGCAAGCGAAACTTACTGCGATACAACTACTTAGAGCATCGCGGCACTACAACTTCAGCTTTAGATCACGCGAGCCGCTTCAACCAGCTTCGACACAACCCAGGCCTTCGTCTTCGAAATCGGACGAGTTTCCTGGATTTCGACGAGATCGCCTTCGTTGTACGTGTTCGCGTCGTCATGCGCGTGGTACTTCTTCGAACGCACGACGTACTTGCCGTAGATCGGATGCTTCACGCGGTGCTCGACCAGCACGGTGACCGTCTTGTCCATCTTGTTGCTGACGACCTTGCCGACCAGCGTCCGCTTGAGCGAGGTTTTTACGCTATCGTTCATTTCTGGTTCGCCTTCTCGGTCATGACGGTACGCACGCGTGCGATGTCGCGACGGACCTTCTTCAGCTGGCTCGTGTTCGTGAGCTGCTGGGTCGCGAGCTGCATACGCAAGCCAAATTGCGCCTTGAGCAGATCCGACAGCTCCTTGTTGAGCGCGGCCTGGTCTTTTTGGCGAAGTTCAGTTGCCTTCATCATTTACTCCTTAGGCGCCGAGCTGACGGACCACGAAGTTCGTCTTGAGCGGCAGCTTGGCTGCCGCCAGACGGAACGCTTCGCGCGCCAGTTCTTCGGAGACACCGTCCATTTCGTACAGCATCTTGCCCGGTTGAATTTCAGCGACGTAGTACTCAGGGTTACCCTTACCGTTACCCATACGCACTTCGGCCGGCTTTTGCGAAATCGGCTTGTCCGGGAAGATACGGATCCAGATCCGGCCGCCACGCTTGATGTGACGCGTCATTGCACGACGCGCCGCTTCGATTTGACGCGCGGTCAAACGGCCGCGACCGATAGCCTTCAGACCGTATTCACCGAACGACACCGCGTTGCCGCGCGTCGCCTTACCGGTGTTACGACCTTTCTGCTCTTTGCGATACTTTCTGCGTTTCGGTTGCAGCATCGTTATTCTCCAGTCTTCGCGTCACCGCCAGCGCGACGGGGTGCGCCACGACGCGCGCCGCCCGGAGCGCCTTCACCGTCACGGCGCGGACGGCGATCGCCACCCGGACGTGCGTTGCGGCGCGGACGCTTTTCTTCCGCCACTTCTTCCACGACCGGCGCTTCGTTGCGGCCCAGGGTATCGCCCTTGTAGACCCACACCTTCACGCCGATGATGCCGTACGTGGTCTTCGCTTCGGACGTCGCGTAGTCGATATCCGCACGCAGCGTATGGAGGGGCACGCGACCTTCGCGATACCACTCGGTACGAGCGATTTCGATACCGTTCAGACGACCCGCGCTCATGATCTTGATGCCTTGTGCACCAAGACGCATCGCGTTTTGCATCGCGCGCTTCATCGCACGGCGGAACATGATCCGGCGCTCGAGCTGCTGCGTGATGGAATCGGCGATCAGTTGCGCGTCCGTTTCCGGCTTGCGAATCTCTTCGATGTTGACGTGAACCGGAACGCCCATGCGCTTCTGCAGTTCAGCCTTCAGCGATTCGATGTCCTCGCCCTTCTTGCCGATGACAACGCCCGGACGCGAGCTGTAAATCGTGATGCGCGCGTTCTTCGCCGGACGCTCGATGACGACGCGACCAACCGAAGCGTTCTTCAGCTTCTTCTTCAGGTATTCACGAACACCGATGTCTTCCTGCAACATCGCCGCGAAATTGTTGTTGTTCGCATACCAGCGCGAAGCCCAATTGCGGCTGACGGCCAAACGGAAGCCAGTCGGATGAATTTTCTGTCCCATCGTTGGCTCCTTAATTCCCGACCGTCACAGTGATGTGACAGGATTGCTTCTCGATGCGGTTACCACGACCCTTTGCGCGTGCGGTGAAACGCTTCAGCGAAGCAGCCTTGTCGACGTAGATGCTCGTGATCTTGAGCTCGTCGATGTCGGCGCCTTCGTTGTGTTCCGCATTCGCGATCGCAGACAGCACGACCTTCTTGACGATACCCGCCGCCTTCTTCGGCGAGAACGTCAGGACGTTCAGCGCCTTGTCGACCGGCAAACCACGAATCTGGTCAGCCACAAGGCGCGTTTTCTGCGCCGAGATGCGGGCACCGCGATGAATTGCTTTCACTTCCATCTTGATTGCCCCTTATTTCTTGGCCTTCTTGTCGGCCGCGTGACCCTTGAACGTACGGGTCAGTGCGAACTCGCCAAGCTTGTGGCCGACCATGTTTTCCGTGACGTACACCGGAACGTGTTGGCGACCGTTGTGAACAGCGATCGTCAGACCGATGAAGTCCGGCAGAATCGTCGAACGACGCGACCAGGTCTTGATCGGCTTCTTGTCACGCGTCGATGCAGCCGCCTCAACCTTCTTCAGCAAATGAGCGTCGCAGAACGGACCTTTTTTAGCAGAACGTGTCATTGCCTACTCCTTAACGCTTGTGACGGCGCTGGACGATCATCGTCGTCGTGCGCTTGTTGCTGCGGGTGCGATAACCCTTCGTCGGCGTGCCCCACGGGCTCACCGGATCGCGACCTGCAGCCGTCTTACCTTCACCACCGCCGTGCGGGTGATCGACCGGGTTCATTGCAACACCACGCACCGTCGGACGGATACCGCGCCAGCGGTTCGCACCGGCCTTACCGATTTGACGGAGGCTGTGCTCTTCGTTGCCGACTTCACCGATCGTTGCGCGGCACTCGACGTGCACGCGGCGGATTTCGCCCGAACGCAGACGCACTTGAGCGTAGACGCCTTCGCGCGCCAGCAGCATTGCCGACGTACCAGCCGAACGCGCGATCTGCGCGCCCTTGCCCGGCAGCATTTCGATGCAGTGGATCGTGGTACCGACCGGGATATTGCGGATCGGCAGAGCGTTGCCTGCGCGGATCGGCGCTTCCGAACCGGACATCAGTTGCGCGCCGACCGCCACGCCCTTCGGCGCGATGATGTAGCGACGCTCGCCGTCTGCGTACAGAACCAGCGCGATGTTCGCGCTACGGTTCGGGTCGTACTCGAGACGTTCGACCTTTGCCGGAATGCCGTCCTTGTTGCGACGGAAATCGACGATACGGTAGTGCTGCTTGTGACCACCACCTTGGTGACGCGTGGTGATACGGCCGTTGTTGTTACGGCCCGCCGACTTGGATTGCGTGTCGAGCAGCGCTGCGTGCGGCTTGCCCTTGTGCAGATCCTTGTTGACGATCTTGACCATCGCGCGGCGACCCGGCGAGGTCGGCTTAACTTTCACGATTGCCATGATTACTTGGCCTCCGCTTCAAAGTTGATTTCCTGGCCGGGCTTCAGGCAGACGTACGCCTTCTTCACGTCCTTGCGCTTGCCATTGAAGCGGCCAAAGCGCTTTGCCTTGCCCTTCGTGACGAGCACGTTGACGGAATTGACTTCGACCTTGAACAGCAGCTCGACAGCAGCCTTGACTTCCTGCTTCGTGGCGTCCGGCGCGACTTCGAACACGACTTGTTCGTTCTTGTCGGCAACCAGCGTCGCCTTTTCGGAGATCACCGGCGCGAGCAGAACTTGCATCAAACGATGATCGTTTTTGCGAATCTCGCTCATGACAGCAACTCCTCGATCTGAGCGACCGCAGCCTTCGTGATCAGAACCTTCTTGAAGTAGATCAGCGAGAGCGGGTCGGCGTAACGCGGCTCGACAACCGCCACGTGGGCCAGGTTGCGCGACGCGAGGTACAGGTTTTCGTCGACCGTATCGGTGATGACCAACACGGAGTCGAGACCCATTGCCTTGAATTTTTCGGCCAGCAGCTTGGTCTTCGGGGCTTCGAGCACGAAGTCTTCGACCACGGCGATACGGCCTTCGCGAGCCAACTGCGAGAAAATCGAGCGGAGACCCGCGCGATGCATCTTCTTGTTGACCTTGTGCGAGAAGTTTTCTTCCGGCGAATTCGGGAAGATACGACCACCGCCGCGCCACAACGGGCTCGACGACATACCGGCACGAGCGCGGCCCGTACCTTTCTGACGCCACGGCTTCTTGGTGGTGTGCTTGACCTGCTCGCGGTCCTTCTGCGCGCGGTTGCCGCTACGTGCGTTCGCCTGATAAGCGACGACGACCTGGTGAATCAGGGCTTCGTTGTAATCGCGACCGAACACGACGTCCGATGCGTTCACGCCAGCGCCTTCCTGACCATTGGCATTCAGGAGCTTAAGTTCCATTATTTCGCTCCTTTCACAGCACGCGTCTTGACGGCCGGGGTCACGAAGACCTTGCCACCCTTCGCACCCGGAACAGCACCGCGGACGAGCAGCAGATTGCGCTCAGCGTCGATGCGGGCGATTTCGAGATTCTGGACCGTGACGGTCTCGTCACCGAGGTGACCGGTCATGCGCTTGCCCGGGAACACGCGGCCCGGATCCTGCGCCATACCGATCGAACCCGGAACGTTGTGCGAACGCGAGTTACCGTGCGATGCGCGGCCCGAAGCGAAGTTGTAGCGCTTGATCGTACCGGCGTAGCCCTTACCGATCGACGTGCCTTGCACGTCAACTTTCTGGCCGACTTCGAAAATATCCGTACCGACGACGGCACCATTCGACAGTTCACCTGCCTTGGCCGCATCGATATGGAATTCCTTGAGGATTTCACCGGCTTGAACGCCGGCTTTGGCGAGGTGGCCCGCCAACGGCTTCGTCACGCGCGATGCGCGGCGAGTACCGAATGCAACCTGAACGGCGGTATAACCATCCGTTTCAACGGTCTTGATCTGCGTCACGCGGTTGTCCGACACGTCCAGCACGGTGACGGGGATCGAATCCCCCTCAGGCGTGAAGATACGGGTCATGCCAACCTTGCGACCTACGAGTCCAAGGCTCATCGTTTTCTCCATTCCCAACTGCGATTGGTCGGGGCTGATTTACAAATGCCGGCTTCGTTACGAGAAACTGGGTCGGCTATTCTTGCACCACTTTCTTGCGCCTTTGCATGCGCATAGGCGCGAAAAGCCTTGGAGTATAACAAGGCTTTTCGAATCCTGCAAGCAATCAAAGACTTAGCTCCGTCTGGCACGCCAGCGGAGCTTTTGGACTTACTGCAGCTTGATTTCGACGTCGACGCCTGCCGGCAGGTCGAGCTTCATCAGCGCGTCGACGGTCTTGTCCGTCGGATCGACGATGTCCATCAGGCGCTGGTGGGTACGGATTTCGAGCTGGTCGCGCGACGTCTTGTTGACGTGCGGCGAACGCAGGATGTCAAAACGCTGAATACGCGTCGGCAGCGGCACCGGGCCACGAACGATCGCGCCAGTCCGCTTCGCCGTGTCGACGATCTCGGCTGCCGATTGATCGATCAGGCGATAGTCGAAAGCCTTCAGACGAATGCGGATTTTCTGGTTCTGCATGACGATTCCTTGAAAAGAGCGAGGCGGTATTGCACCGCACATTGGCAAAAGAGCGTGGGACCGAGCGCTCGCGGAGAGCGAACGCCCGGTCCCGGTCGATACTGCTACTGCTTTACTTCGAGTTCAATCGAGCAAGCCCGATATCTTACTCGATAATCTTCGCCACGACACCGGCGCCGACGGTACGGCCGCCTTCGCGGATTGCGAAGCGCAGGCCTTCTTCCATGGCGATCGGAGCGATCAGCTTGACCGTAATCGACACGTTGTCGCCCGGCATCACCATTTCCTTGTCCTTCGGCAGCTCGATTGAGCCGGTCACGTCCGTCGTACGGAAGTAGAACTGCGGACGGTAGTTGTTGAAGAACGGCGTGTGACGGCCGCCTTCGTCCTTGCTCAGCACGTACACTTCAGCCGTGAAGTGCGTGTGCGGCGTGATCGAACCCGGCTTGGCCAGAACCTGGCCGCGCTCCACGTCTTCACGCTTCGTGCCGCGCAGCAGGATACCGACGTTGTCGCCTGCCTGACCTTGGTCGAGCAGCTTGCGGAACATTTCCACGCCCGTGCAGGTCGTCTTCACCGTCGGCTTGATACCGACGATTTCGATTTCCTCGCCGACCTTGACGATGCCGCGCTCGACGCGACCCGTCACCACCGTGCCGCGACCCGAGATCGAGAACACGTCTTCCACCGGCATCAGGAACGCGCCGTCAACTGCACGCTCCGGCGTCGGGATGTACGAATCCAGCGCGTCGGCCAGGTTCATGATCGCCACTTCGCCCAGCTCGCCCTTGTCGCCTTCCAGCGCCAGCTTGGCCGAACCCTTGATGATCGGGGTGTCGTCGCCCGGGAAGTCGTACTTCGACAGCAGTTCGCGCACTTCCATTTCGACGAGCTCGAGCAGCTCGGCGTCGTCCACCATGTCGCACTTGTTCAGGAACACGATGATGTACGGCACGCCAACCTGACGGGCCAGCAGGATGTGCTCACGCGTTTGCGGCATCGGGCCGTCAGCAGCCGAACACACCAGGATTGCGCCGTCCATCTGCGCGGCGCCCGTGATCATGTTCTTCACGTAGTCGGCGTGGCCCGGGCAGTCGACGTGTGCGTAGTGGCGGTTAGCCGTTTCGTACTCGACGTGCGCGGTGTTGATGGTAATACCGCGCGCCTTTTCTTCCGGCGCTGCGTCGATCTGGTCGTACGCCTTCGCTTCGCCGCCGAACTTCTGCGTGAGAACCGTCGTGATCGCTGCCGTCAGCGTGGTCTTGCCGTGGTCAACGTGACCGATCGTGCCCACGTTCACGTGCGGCTTGGTCCGCTCGAATTTACCTTTTGCCATGATTACCTTCGTTCAAAAGTTTGGTTATCGGTTTAAAGCTTGTGGCTTGCGCCGAATTACTTGCGGGAATTACTTACCCTTGGCGTTGATGATCGCGTCGGCGACGTTACGCGGAGCTTCAGCATAGTGCTTGAATTCCATCGTGTACGTTGCACGGCCTTGCGTCAGCGAACGCAGCGAGGTCGAGTAGCCGAACATTTCCGACAGCGGCACTTCGGCGCGGACGATCTTGCCGCCGCCAACCATGTCTTCCATGCCCTGGACGATACCGCGACGGCCCGACAAATCGCCCATCACGTTGCCCATGTAGTCTTCAGGCGTTTCGACTTCCACAGCCATCATCGGTTCGAGGATGACCGGGCTTGCCTTGCGCATTGCTTCCTTGAAGGCCATCGAACCGGCCATGCGGAACGCGTTTTCGTTCGAGTCGACGTCGTGGTACGAACCGAACGTCAGGTGAACCTTCACGTCCACAACCGGGAAGCCAGCCAGCACGCCCGACTTCAGCGTTTCCTGGATGCCCTTGTCCACTGCCGGGATGTATTCGCGCGGAATTACACCGCCCTTGATCTCGTCCAGGAACTCGTAGCCCTTGCCCTGCTCGTTCGGCTCGAGCGTGATGACCGCGTGACCGTACTGGCCGCGACCACCCGACTGCTTGACGAACTTGCCGTCGACGTCTGCCGCCGTCGTGCGGATCGTTTCGCGGTATGCAACCTGCGGCTTGCCGACGGTCGCTTCCACGTTGAATTCGCGCTTCATGCGGTCGACCAGAATTTCGAGGTGGAGCTCGCCCATGCCCGAAATGATGGTCTGGCCCGATTCTTCGTCCGTCTGGACGCGGAACGACGGGTCTTCCTGCGCGAGACGGTTCAGCGCCAGGCCCATCTTTTCCTGGTCAGCCTTCGTCTTCGGCTCGACTGCCTGCGAAATCACCGGTTCCGGGAAAATCATGCGTTCCAGAACGATCGGGTGCTGCGGATCGCACAGCGTGTCGCCCGTGGTCGCTTCCTTCAGGCCGACGGCCGCGGCGATGTCGCCCGCGCGAACTTCCTTGATTTCTTCGCGCTGGTTCGCGTGCATCTGCAGAATACGGCCCAGACGTTCCTTCTTGTCCTTGGTCGCGTTCAGCACGGTGTCACCCGAATTCACGACGCCCGAGTACACGCGGAAGAAGATCAGCTGACCGACGAACGGGTCCGTCATGATCTTGAACGCCAGCGACGAGAACTTCTCGTCGTCGGCTGCGCGACGCTCGGCCTTTTCACCGCTTTCGAGTTCGCCCGTAACCGGGGGAATGTCGACCGGCGACGGCAGGAAGTCGATCACGGCGTCGAGCATGCGCTGCACGCCCTTGTTCTTGAACGCGGTGCCGCACAGCATCGGCTGGATTTCGCACGCGATGGTCCGGTCGCGGATCGCCTTGACGATCTCCGCTTCGCTCAGCTCTTCGCCGCCGAGGTACTTTTCCATCAGCTCTTCGCTGGCTTCCGCAGCCGACTCGATCATCTTCTCCCGCCACTCGTTGCACGTGTCAACGAGTTCGGCCGGGATGTCGACGTAGTCGAACTTCGTGCCTTGCGATGCTTCGTCCCAAATGATCGCTTTCATCTTCAGGAGGTCGACGACGCCCTTGAAGTTTTCTTCAGCGCCGATCGGCACGACGACGGGAACCGGGTTCGCCTTCAGGCGGTTCTTCAGTTGGTCATAGACCTTGAAGAAGTTCGCGCCGGTACGGTCCATCTTGTTGACGAACGCGAGACGGGGAACCTTGTACTTGTTCGCCTGGCGCCACACGGTTTCCGACTGCGGCTGCACGCCGCCCACTGCGCAGTAGACCATGCACGCGCCGTCGAGAACGCGCATCGAGCGTTCCACTTCGATCGTGAAGTCGACGTGTCCCGGCGTGTCGATGATGTTGATGCGGTGCTCGGGGTAGTTGCCGCCCATGCCCTTCCAGAAGGCCGTGGTAGCAGCCGACGTGATGGTGATGCCGCGCTCCTGCTCCTGCTCCATCCAGTCCATCGTTGCTGCGCCGTCGTGAACTTCACCGATCTTGTGGTTCACGCCCGTGTAGAACAGGATGCGCTCGGTCGTCGTCGTCTTGCCGGCGTCGATGTGAGCGCTAATACCGATATTGCGGTAGCGCTCGATAGGTGTCTTGCGAGCCACTTTGGATCCTTTTTCGGTCGACGCGCCGGCGAAATACCGGCCGCGTCCTAACACAAACGGGCGAGGCGCCAAAACTAGCGCACCCGCCCTGATTTTCCGTTTGCCCGGTGAGCGGGAGCTTAGAAACGGAAGTGCGAGAATGCCTTGTTGGCTTCTGCCATGCGGTGAACTTCGTCGCGCTTCTTCATTGCGCCACCACGGCCTTCAGCCGCTTCCTGCAGTTCACCTGCGAGACGCAGGGCCATCGACTTTTCGCTGCGCTTCTTCGCGGCTTCACGCAACCAACGCATCGCCAATGCCATACGACGCGAGGGACGCACTTCGACCGGAACCTGATAGTTCGCACCACCAACGCGACGGCTCTTCACTTCGACCACCGGCTTCACGTTGTTGAGCGCAACCGTGAACACTTCCAGCGGGTCCTTGCCACCCTTGGTCTGGATCTGTTCAAAAGCGCCGTACACGATACGCTCGGCAACCGACTTCTTGCCGGAGAGCATCAGCACGTTCATGAACTTGGCTACATCTACGTTGCCGAACTTCGGATCCGGCAACACTTCCCGCTTGGGGACTTCGCGACGACGCGGCATGATTCTTCCTTTACTTTTTCAGTTGGAGCGATTCCCCGCTCCGCGGCCACCAACTAACCCGATCCATCTATTCGACTAAACCAGCTTGGCCGGGTGACCACTTACTCGATAGCACCGGCACTTCCGGCACCACCGCCTTTACCGCCTTGCGGCGACCTTGATTCGTTACTTCCGACCGGCGACTTACTTGCCAGCCTTAGCGCGCTTCGCACCGTACTTCGAGCGAGCTTGCTTACGGTCCTTGACGCCCTGGGTATCCAGCGAGCCGCGAACCATGTGGTAACGCACACCCGGCAAGTCCTTCACACGGCCGCCGCGGATCAGCACGACCGAGTGCTCTTGCAGGTTGTGGCCTTCACCGCCGATGTACGAAATGACTTCGAAGCCATTGGTCAGGCGAACCTTGGCGACCTTACGGAGTGCCGAGTTCGGCTTCTTCGGCGTCGTCGTGTACACGCGGGTGCACACGCCGCGACGCTGCGGGCAGTCCTGCAGGGCCGGCGACTTGCTCTTCGTCGTTTCCGACGCGCGGCCTTTGCGAACCAGTTGATTGATGGTTGGCATTGTCTAATCCTAAAAATGAACAAAATCCACGCAATTCGATCGGGCAAAGCGAAAAGAATTGCGTGTTTAGCGATCTCGCCGACGATTCCCGCGCTTCGCATCCGGCACTAGGCCAGATCCGAAGACGGACCAATGACGAGAACCAAGCATGATATTCTGAAAATCGCAATCGGGTCAATACGTTGCGACGATTTCGATGGATTTTCGAGCGACGAATCTCAATCCGAACCGACGACGTCGAGCAGTTCGTCGCCGAAACGCTCCAGTTTGCGCACGCCGATGCCGGGAATATGGCGCAAGTCGTCGATCGTATCGGGGTCGCTGCGCGCGATTTCGGCGAGCGTCGCGTCGTGGAAGATGACGTAGGCGGGCACGCCGTCGCTCTTTGCGGTTTCCGCGCGCCAGGTCCGCAAGCGCTCCCAGCGCGACTTCTCGCGCGGTGACATGCCTGCGGTCGGATCCGCGCGTTCGCCCGTGCGGCTCGACGACTGCCGCGCGCGCGTCGGCTTCACGTATTTGCGCAGCGTGACGCGCTCTTCGCCCTTGAGTACTGGCTTGCTGGCATCCGTCAGAACGAGCGCGCCGAAGCCGTCGTGATCGACTGCGAGATAGCCGAACGCCACCAATTGCCGGAACACTGCGCGCCACTCGGGCTCGGACAGCGCCGCGCCGACGCCAAACGTCGAAATTTTCTCGTGGCCGCGTTGCAGGACCTTTTCGCTGCGCGTGCCGCGCAGAATGTCGATCAGGTGCCCGGCACCGAAATGGAATCCGCTCGCCCGCTGTGCGCGATACACGCACGACAGCGCCATCTGCGCCTCGCGAGTGGCATCGAAGGACGCGGGCGGCTCGATGCACGTATCGCAATTGCCGCACGGCGTGCTCGTCTCGCCGAAGTACGCGAGCAAACGCACGCGGCGGCACGTGGCCGCCTCGCAAAGTCCAAGCAGTGCATCGAGCTTGCCGGTCTGCACCCGCTTGTGGGCGTCGTCGGCGTCGGATTCGTCGATCATCTTCCGCTGCTGCACGACGTCGCCCAATCCGTAAGCCATCCACGCGTTCGCCGGCAAGCCGTCGCGGCCCGCGCGTCCGGTTTCCTGGTAGTAGCCCTCGACGCTCTTCGGCAAGTCCAGATGCGCGACGAAGCGCACGTCCGGCTTGTCGATGCCCATGCCGAACGCGATGGTCGCGCACATGACGATGCCTTCCTCGCGCTGGAACATCTCCTGATGCTTCTGGCGCGTCTCGAACTCCATGCCCGCGTGATACGGCAACGCGCGGATGCCCTGGCCCTTCAGCCAGTCTGCGGTTTCCTCGACTTTGCGGCGCGACAGACAATAGACGACGCCCGCATCGGTGGTGCCGTCCTTGTTCGTATGCTCCGCGCGGATGAAATCGAGCAGCTGCGAGCGCGCATTGTCCTTCTCGACGATCCGATAACGAATGTTCGGCCGATCGAAGCTCGAAACGAAGATGCGCGCGTCGTCGAGCGCGAGGCGATGCACGATTTCGTCGCGCGTGATCGCATCGGCGGTCGCGGTGAGCGCGATGCGCGGCACATCGGGAAACCGCTCGTGCAGCACGGAAAGCTGAATGTATTCAGGGCGGAAATCGTGCCCCCATTGCGAAACGCAATGTGCCTCGTCGATCGCGAAAAGACCGACCGGCGCGCTGTCGAGGAGATCGAGAAAACGCGGTGTCATCAGGCGTTCAGGCGCGACATACAGCAAGTCGATCTCGCCGTTGCGCAGGGCGCGCTCGGTCGCGGCTGCTTCGGCGCCGGACAACGTGGAATTGAGATACGCGGCGCGCACGCCCACCTCGGTCAGCGCGGCGACCTGATCCTGCATCAACGCGATGAGAGGCGACACGACGATGCCCGCCCCGAAACCCGCCTCGCGCCGTACCAGCGACGGTATCTGATAGCACAGCGACTTGCCGCCGCCGGTGGGCATCAGCACGAGGGAATCGCCGCCGTTCGCGACATGCTCGACGATCTCCGCCTGTTGTCCGCGAAATGCGGGATAGCCGAAGATTTCGTTGAGTATTTCGAGCGACCGGGACATGTGGAAAAGCGCGCACTGCGACGTGGGAGATAACGAATTCTACCAACGCATTAGCGCGTGAAACCGGCGTTAGCCATTCGGACGATGCCGGCAGCGAAACGTGCAGACGAAAAAAAACCGCCCAGCCGAAGCTGAGCGGTTCATCGATGCTACTAGCGAGAGACGCTTACTCGTTGGTGTGCGGCTGCTGCTCCGCCGCCGGCGTTTCCGGCGTACCGAAGTCGAAAGCCTCTTCGGCCGCGATTTGGTCGAAACGCTCGCGATCCGACGATTCCTTCGCCTTGCGCGCCTTGTGGAACGCGAGACCCGTACCGGCCGGAATCAGACGGCCGACGATCACGTTTTCCTTCAGGCCACGCAGATCGTCGCGCTTGCCCATGATCGCCGCTTCGGTCAGCACGCGGGTCGTTTCCTGGAACGACGCCGCCGAGATGAACGAATCGGTCGACAGCGATGCCTTCGTGATACCGAGCAGCACGTTGTCGTACGTCGCCGGACGCTTGTCTTCCGCGATCATCTTGTCGTTCTCGTCGAGCATGTCCGAACGCTCGACTTGTTCGCCAGGAATGAAACGCGTATCGCCGTTGTCGACGATCTG
The DNA here is from genome assembly GCF_023630765.1 of Caballeronia sp. ATUFL_F2_KS9A. Taxonomy (NCBI): domain Bacteria; kingdom Pseudomonadati; phylum Pseudomonadota; class Betaproteobacteria; order Burkholderiales; family Burkholderiaceae; genus Caballeronia; species Caballeronia sp. ATUFL_F2_KS9A. The sequence continues at coordinate 58,377 of NZ_JALQEK010000017.1, forward strand.
CACGCGGCGCAGCATCTGACGCACGATCACTTCGATGTGCTTGTCGTTGATCTTCACGCCCTGCAGACGGTACACGTCCTGCACTTCGTCCACGATGTAGCGCGACAACGCCTCGATACCCTGCAGACGCAGGATGTCGTGCGGATCGGCAGGACCGTCGACGATCATTTCGCCCTTGTTGACGACCTGACCGTCGTGCACCAGCACCTGCTTTTCCTTCGCGATCAGGAACTCGTGCTGATTGCCCTCGAGGTCCGTGATGACGAGACGCTGCTTGCCCTTCGTGTCCTTGCCGAACGACGTCGTGCCCGTGACTTCCGCCAGAATGCCGGCGTCCTTCGGCGAGCGCGCTTCGAACAGCTCGGCCACGCGCGGCAGACCACCGGTAATGTCACGCGTCTTCTGCGCTTCAACCGGGATACGCGCCAGCACTTCACCGACCTGCACCTGCTGACCATCCTTCACGGTGATCAGTGCGCCGACCTGGAAGCCGATCTGCACCGAATGCTCGGTGTTCGGGATCTTCACTTCCTCGCCGTTCGCGTCGAGCAGCTTCACCTGCGGACGCACGCTCTTGCCAGCCTGCGAGCCACGGCGCTTCGCGTCGATCACGACCAGGGTCGAAAGACCGGTCACGTCGTCGATCTGCTTCGCGACCGTCACGCCTTCCTCGACGTTCTCGAACTTCACCGTACCGCCCCACTCGGTGATGATCGGACGCGTCAGCGGATCCCATTGAGCCAGTTGCGTACCGGCCTTGATCGCAGCGCCGTCGAGTTGCAGCAGCGTTGCGCCGTACGGAATCTTGTGACGCTCACGCTCGCGACCGAAGTCGTCCGCGATGATCGCCTCGCCGGAACGCGAAATGACGACCTGCTCGCCCTTCGCGTTGGTGACGTAACGCATCGTGGCCGTGAAGCGCAGCGTACCGTTGCTCTTCGCTTCCACCGTCGAAGCCACCGCCGCACGCGATGCCGCACCACCGATGTGGAACGTACGCATCGTCAGCTGCGTGCCCGGCTCGCCGATCGACTGAGCAGCGATCACACCGACTGCCTCACCGACGTTCACGCGCGAACCGCGGCCCAGGTCGCGGCCGTAGCATGCGGCGCACAGGCCATAACGCGTCTCGCAGGTGAGCGGCGTGCGCACGCGCACTTCGTCGATGCCGAGGCGCTCGATTTCCTCCACCGCATCTTCGTCGAGCAGATCGCCCGAAGCGTAGATCGTTTCCTGCGTTTCCGGATTGACGACGTCCGCCACCGCGACGCGACCGAGAATACGGTCACGCAGCGCTTCGACGACTTCACCGCCTTCGACCAACGCCTTCATCGCCACGCCGTTCGACGTGCCGCAATCGTCTTCGACGACGACCAGATCCTGCGTCACGTCGACGAGACGACGCGTCAGGTAACCCGAGTTCGCGGTCTTCAACGCCGTGTCCGCCAGACCCTTACGAGCGCCGTGCGTCGAGATGAAGTACTGCAACACGTTCAGGCCTTCGCGGAAGTTCGCGGTAATCGGCGTCTCGATGATCGAGCCGTCCGGCTTCGCCATCAGGCCGCGCATACCGGCGAGCTGACGAATCTGCACCGCGGAACCACGCGCGCCCGAGTCGGCCATCATGTAGATGGAGTTGAACGACTCCTGCTTCGTTTCGTTGCCGTCGCGATCGACCACCGGCTCCGTTGCGAGCTGCTCCATCATCGCCTTGCCGACCGCTTCCGACGTTGCCGACCAGATGTCGACCACGTTGTTGTAGCGTTCCTGCGCGGTGACGAGACCCGACATGTACTGACGGTCGTATTCCTTCACCTTCTTCGCGGCGTCGCCGACGATGGTTTCCTTCTGCGGCGGCACGAGCATGTCGTCGACGCAAATCGAGATACCGGCGCGCGTTGCGAGACGGAAGCCCATTTGCATCAGCTGGTCGGCGAAGATCACCGTTTCGCGCAGACCGCACTTGCGGAACGCCGTGTTGATCAGCTGCGAAATCTGCTTCTTCTTCAGCGGCTTGTTCAGCACCGTGAACGGCAGGCCCGGCGGCAGAATCTCCGACAGGATCGAACGGCCGACGGTCGTCGCGTACAGCGAGATCTTCGGCACGAACTTCGGCGCACCTTCACTCTGGTCTTCGTTCGCCACCATTTCGGTGATACGCACGTTGACGCGCGATGCCAGTTCGACTTCCTTGTTCTCGTACGCGCGGATCACTTCCGACACGCCCGTGAACGTCATGCCTTCGCCCTTGCCGTTGATCGCTTCGCGCGACGCGTAGTACAGGCCCAGCACGATATCCTGCGACGGCACGATCGACGGATCGCCGTTGGCCGGGAACAGGACGTTGTTCGACGCCAGCATCAGCGTGCGCGCTTCCATCTGCGCTTCGAGCGACAGCGGAACGTGCACGGCCATCTGGTCGCCGTCGAAGTCGGCGTTGAACGCCGCGCAAACGAGCGGATGCAGCTGGATCGCCTTACCTTCGATCAGCACCGGCTCGAAAGCCTGAATGCCGAGACGGTGAAGAGTAGGCGCGCGGTTCAGCATCACCGGATGCTCGCGAATGACTTCTTCGAGAATGTCCCACACGACCGGCGTCTGGTTCTCGACTTCCTTCTTCGCGGCCTTGATGGTCGTCGCGACGCCCATCACTTCCAGCTTGTTGAAGATGAACGGCTTGAACAGTTCGAGCGCCATCAGCTTCGGCAGACCGCACTGATGCAGCTTGAGCGTCGGGCCGACCACGATCACCGAACGGCCCGAATAGTCCACACGCTTACCGAGCAGGTTCTGACGGAAACGACCGCCCTTACCCTTGATCATGTCAGCGAGCGACTTCAGCGGACGCTTGTTCGCGCCGGTCATCGCCTTGCCGCGACGGCCGTTGTCGAGCAGCGAATCGACGGCTTCCTGCAGCATCCGCTTTTCGTTGCGGACGATGATTTCAGGCGCCTTCAGTTCGAGCAGACGCTTCAACCGGTTGTTACGGTTGATGACGCGGCGATACAGGTCGTTCAGGTCCGACGTCGCGAAACGGCCGCCGTCCAGCGGCACGAGCGGACGCAGTTCCGGCGGCAGCACCGGCAGCACGTCGAGCACCATCCAGTCAGGCTTGATGCCCGAACGCTGGAAAGCCTCGAGCACTTTCAGGCGCTTCGCGTACTTCTTGATCTTCGCTTCGGAACCGGTGTTCTTCAGTTCCGTGCGCAGCGTCTCGACCTGTTCGTCGATGTTGATCGCGCGCAGCAGTTCGCGCACGCCTTCCGCGCCCATTTCGGCGCGGAATTCGTCACCGTACTCTTCGACCTTGTTGTAGTAATCCTCTTCGGTCATGATCTGCCGCGCTTTCAGCGGCGTCATGCCCGGATCGATCACCACGTATGCTTCGAAGTACAGCACGCGCTCGATGTCGCGCAGCGTCATGTCGAGCACCATGCCCAGACGCGACGGCAGCGACTTCAGGAACCAGATGTGCGCGACCGGCGAGGCCAGTTCGATGTGGCCCATCCGTTCGCGGCGCACCTTGGCCAGCGTCACTTCGACGCCGCACTTCTCGCAGATCACGCCGCGATGCTTCAGGCGCTTGTACTTGCCGCACAGGCATTCGTAGTCCTTGATCGGACCAAAAATCTTCGCGCAGAACAGACCATCCCGCTCCGGCTTGAACGTGCGGTAATTGATGGTCTCCGGCTTCTTCACTTCGCCGAACGACCAAGAACGAATCTTGTCGGGCGACGCGAGGCCGATCTTGATCGCATCAAAAACTTCTTCTTGTTGGACTTGCTTGAATAGATCGAGCAGAGCTTTCATTGCTTTCTCTCCGTAGTCCGATTAGTTGCGGTCCAGATCGATATCAATACCGAGCGAGCGGATTTCCTTCACCAACACGTTGAAGGATTCCGGCATGCCCGCGTCGATGACGTGATCGCCCTTGACGAGGTTCTCATAAACCTTCGTCCGGCCCGTCACGTCGTCCGACTTGACCGTCAGCATTTCTTGCAGCACATACGACGCGCCATACGCCTCGAGTGCCCACACTTCCATCTCACCGAAGCGCTGACCACCGAACTGCGCCTTACCACCCAGCGGCTGCTGCGTGACGAGCGAGTACGGACCGGTCGAACGTGCGTGCATCTTGTCGTCGACCAAGTGGTGCAGCTTCAGGTAGTGCATGTAGCCGACCGTGACCGTGCGCTCGAATGCTTCGCCGGTGCGGCCGTCGTACAGCGTGACCTGGTTCTTCGACGGCGTCATGCCGAGATTCGTGGCGATGTCGTCCGGGAACGCCAGATCGAGCGCACGCGTCATTTCGTGTTCCGTCGCGCCGTCGAACACCGGCGTCGCGAACGGCACACCTTCGCGCAGGTTCTTCGCGAGTTCGAGGATCTCGTCGTCGGAGAACTTGTCCAGCTCTTCCTGACGGCCCGACTCGTTATAGATCTGCGTGAGGAACTGACGCATTTCTTCGATCTTCGCCTGACGCTGCATCATCTCGCCGATGCGCCAGCCGAGACCCTTCGCGGCCCAGCCGAGGTGCACTTCGAGAATCTGACCCACGTTCATCCGCGACGGCACGCCGAGCGGGTTCAGCACGACGTCGGCCGGACGGCCATCGGCCATGTACGGCATGTCTTCGATCGGCACGATCTTCGACACGACACCCTTGTTACCGTGACGACCCGCCATCTTGTCGCCAGGCTGCAGGCGACGCTTCACGGCGAGATACACCTTGACCATCTTCAGCACGCCCGGCGGCAGTTCGTCGCCTTGCGTGAGCTTCTTGCGCTTCTCTTCGAACGCGAGATCGAACTGGTGACGCTTCTGCTCGATCGAGTCCTTGATCGCTTCCAGCTGTGCCGCGGCTTCTTCGTCCGCGAGGCGGATGTCGAACCAGTGGTAGTGATCGAGATCTTCGAGGTACGCGAGGTCGATCTTCGTGCCCTTCGCGAGCTTCTTCGGACCGCCATTCGCGACCTTGCCGTTCAGCATGCGGGCGAGACGCGAGAACGCGTCGCCTTCCACGATGCGCAGCTGGTCGTTCAAATCGAGGCGATAACGCTTCAGTTCGTCGTCGATGATCTGTTGCGCGCGCTTGTCACGCGTGATGCCTTCGCGCGTGAACACTTGCACGTCGATGACCGTACCGCTCATGCCCGAGGGCACGCGCAGCGACGTATCCTTCACGTCCGATGCCTTCTCGCCGAAGATCGCGCGCAGCAGCTTTTCTTCCGGCGTCAGTTGGGTTTCGCCCTTCGGCGTGACCTTGCCGACCAGCACGTCGCCCGCCTCGACTTCCGCGCCGATGTACACGATGCCCGACTCATCGAGACGGCCAAGCTGCACTTCCGCGAGGTTCGAGATATCGCGCGTGATTTCTTCCGGTCCGAGCTTCGTGTCGCGAGCAACGACATTCAGTTCTTCGATGTGGATCGACGTATAGCGATCGTCCGCAACGACCTTCTCCGAGATCAGAATCGAGTCTTCGAAGTTGTAGCCGTTCCACGGCATGAACGCGACCAGCATGTTCTGGCCGAGCGCGAGCTCGCCCAAATCCGTCGATGCACCGTCAGCCAGCACGTCGCCGCGCGCAACCTTGTCGCCGACCTTCGCGATCGGACGCTGGTTGATGTTCGTGTTCTGGTTCGAACGCGTGTACTTGATCAGGTTGTAGATGTCCACGCCGACGTCGCCGGCGACGGCTTCATCGTCGTTCACGCGAATCACGATACGGCCCGCGTCGACGTAATCCACCACGCCACCGCGCAGCGCCTGAACCGTCGTGCCCGAGTCGACCGCGACCGTGCGCTCGATGCCCGTACCGACGACCGGCTTTTCCGGACGAAGGCAAGGCACGGCCTGACGCTGCATGTTCGAACCCATCAACGCGCGGTTCGCGTCGTCGTGCTCGAGGAACGGGATCAGCGATGCAGCCACCGACACGATCTGCGACGGCGCGACGTCCATGTACTGGATGCGGTCCGGCGTGACCATCAGCGTTTCGCCCGCTTCACGCGACGACACGAGTTCGTCGGTCAGCGTGCCGTCTTCGCTCACGGCGGCATTCGCCTGCGCGATCACGTAGCGGCCTTCTTCGATCGCCGACAGATAGTCGATCTGATCCGTCACCTTGCTGTCCACGACCTTGCGGTACGGCGTTTCGAGGAAGCCGTACTCGTTGAGGTGCGCGTACAGAGCGAGCGAGTTGATCAGACCGATGTTCGGACCTTCCGGCGTTTCGATCGGGCACACACGGCCGTAGTGCGTCGGATGCACGTCGCGGACTTCGAAGCCCGCGCGCTCGCGCGTCAGACCGCCCGGGCCCAGTGCGGAAACGCGACGCTTATGCGTGATTTCCGACAGCGGGTTGGTCTGGTCCATGAACTGCGAGAGCTGCGACGAACCGAAGAACTCGCGAATCGCCGACGAAATCGGCTTCGAGTTGATCAGGTCGTGCGGCATCAGGTTTTCGCTTTCGGCCTGGCCGAGGCGTTCCTTCACAGCCCGTTCGACGCGCACGAGACCCGCGCGGAACTGGTTCTCCGCGAGCTCGCCGACGCAACGCACGCGACGATTGCCGAGGTGGTCGATATCGTCCACTTCGCCCTTGCCGTTACGCAGCTCGACGAGGATCTTGATGGTCGCGAGGATGTCGTCGTCCTGCAGCGTCATCGGTCCGATGATTTCGTCACGGCCGACGCGGCGGTTGAACTTCATGCGGCCGACCTTCGACAGGTCGTACGCGTCTTCGCTGTAGAACAGACGGTTGAACAGCGCCTCGACCGCTTCTTCGGTCGGCGGCTCGCCGGGGCGCATCATGCGGTAGATCGCGATGCGCGCGGCCATCTTATCGGCAGTTTCGTCGATACGCAGCGTCGACGAAATGTACGGACCCTGATCCAGATCGTTCGTGTAGAGCGTCTGGATGTCCTTGACCTTCGCTTCGCGCAGCTTCTCGAGAACCGTTTCCGTGATTTCTTCGTTGGCGTTCGCGATCACTTCGCCCGTTTCGGGGTCGATCACGTTCTTCGCCAGCACGCGGCCGAGCAGGTATTCCTCCGGCACCGAGATGAACTTCGTCTTGGCGTTTTCGAGGTCGCGAATGTGCTTCGCGTTGATCCGCTTGTCCTTCGTGACGATGACGTTGCCATCGCGATCCTGGATGTCGAAGCGCGCGACTTCGCCGCGCAGACGCTCAGGCACGAATTCCATTTGCGCGCCTTCGCTCATCAGCGCGAAGTTGTCGAACACGAAGAAGTTCGCGAGGATCTGCTCCGGCGACATGCCGATAGCCTTCAGCAGGATCGTGACCGGCATCTTGCGGCGACGGTCGACGCGGAAGTACAGCACGTCCTTCGGATCGAATTCGAAGTCGAGCCACGAGCCACGATAGGGAATGATACGAGCCGAGAACAGCAGCTTGCCGGAGCTGTGCGTCTTGCCCTTGTCGTGCTCGAAGAACACACCAGGCGAACGGTGGAGCTGCGACACGATCACGCGCTCGGTACCGTTGATGACGAACGAACCCGTCGGCGTCATGAGCGGAATTTCGCCCATGTACACTTCCTGCTCCTTCACTTCCTTGACGACCGGCTTGCTCGGCGATTCCTTGTCGAGCAGAACCAGGCGCACTTTCGCGCGCAGCGCCGAGCAGTACGTCAGACCGCGCTGCTGGCATTCCTTGATGTTGAACGCGGGCGGCGACAGCATGTAGCTGACGAACTCGAGACGCGCGAAACCGTTGTGCGAGACGATCGGGAAAACAGAGCTGAACGCAGCCTGCAAGCCTTCGGACTTGCGCTGCGAGGAAGACGTGTCCGCTTGCAGAAACGTCTGGAATGATTCAAGCTGGGTCGCCAGCAAAAAGGGAACTTGGTGAACGATGGGGCGCTTCGCGAAACTCTTGCGAATACGCTTCTTCTCGGTGAAGGAATATTGCATACGATCTCCGAATCACGGCGGGCGTTACCGAGGCGGGATACCTCGATGCCACAGCCCGGTGTTCACCGACTGAGACCCGCGCAACTGTCCGGGGAGGACGCGCGAATCTAGAAGCTTGGTGGTTGGCCGCTACCAACCGCTGGCTGACGGCAGCGGATGCCTGTGTTTCCCGCTACCCGACCAAACTTGCCTTCTGCAGTCGCTTCAGAAGACAAAGAGAACAATCGGAAAATTCTGCCGCCCCGACCGTTATCTTTGGCTTCTGTGGAGACGTTTATGCTTGCTGACCAGCATACAAACTGCGTCCCCACAAAGCACAAAAAGGCCGGCGGTGAAAAACCGCCAGCCTTCGCATAGCGCAATGAAACTTACTTGATTTCAGCCTTCGCGCCAGCGTCTTCCAGCTTCTTCTTGGCTTCTTCAGCAGCAGCCTTGGGCACCGCTTCCTTGATGGGCTTCGGTGCGCCGTCAACCAGATCCTTCGCTTCCTTCAGGCCGAGACCCGTCAGTTCACGAACAGCCTTAATGACGGAAACCTTGTTCGCGCCTGCTTCGAGCAGGTTCACGGTGAACTCCGTCTGCTCTTCAGCAGCAGCAGCGGCGCCACCGGCACCTGCGGGGCCAGCAACTGCGACAGCAGCAGCCGACACGCCAAACTTCTCTTCGAACGCCTTGACCAGCTCGTTCAGTTCCAGCACCGACATCGAGCCAACGGCTTCGAGGATGTCTTCTTTTGCGATTGCCATGTGAAATACTCCTAGATTGAATTCGGATCGAGCTAGCGATCTAGCTTTGCCTAACTTAAGCGACTAGCGCCCAAGCGCGGTCGTTACGCAGCTTCGCCCTGCTTCTTTTCAGCCAGCGCGGCCAGAGCGCGCGCAAAGCCGGAAACAGGTGCCTGCATGACGAACAGCAACTTGGAGAGCAGTTCTTCGCGGCTCGGGATGTTGGCCAGCGCTTGCACGCCTGCCTTGTCCATCACGTTGCCTTCGTAGGAACCAGCCTTGATGATCAACTTGTCATTGCTCTTGCCGAAGTCGTTGACGACCTTCGCAGCGGCAATGGCATCTTCCGAGATGCCGTAGATCAGAGGACCGGTCATCTGCTCAGCCAGCGGAGCGAACGGCGTACCTTCGACGGCGCGACGCGCCAGCGTGTTCTTCAACACGCGCAGATACACCTGTTGCTCACGCGCTTTCGCGCGCAGCTTGGTCAGATCGCCAACCGTGATCCCACGATACTCAGCGAGCACCATCGTCTGAGCCTTCGCGACTTGCGCGGCGACTTCAGCGACGACTGCCTGCTTATCTTCTTTGTTCAGTGGCACGGTTAAACCTCCAGATTCGATGCACTCGGGCGAACTACCCTCATGCACCACGTTCAACAACGGCGTCCGACTGTTAGGAGTATTTCGATCGATTGGTGAGACGTCTCACGACGCTCGATAACCGACTTCAACCACTGCAAAACTGTTTCGGGTTCGCCATCTGCGTTGGCTTGAATTAAGGCAATGCCTGCCTGCTGCACCGCCACCAACGGTCTTTGACAACCGGTTGCTCAATCGAAACTGCAATCTTGCAACCGCCCAAAGCCCATATGAAGCGCGGTCATCTGACCGCGCTCGAAATTCTTACTGTTGCGCCAGCGTGGCTTGATCCACGCGAACGCCGACACCCATCGTGCTCGACACCGCGATCTTGCGCAGGTACACGCCCTTGCTGGTCGCCGGCTTCGCCTTTTGCAGCGCTTCGATCAGCGCCGACAGGTTCTGACGCAGCGATGCCGGCTCGAACGATGCGCGACCGATCGTGCCGTGGATGATACCGGCCTTGTCTACGCGGAACTGAACCTGACCCGCCTTCGCGTTCTTGACCGCTTGAGCGACGTCCGGCGTAACCGTACCGACCTTCGGGTTCGGCATCAGACCACGCGGACCGAGGATCTGACCCAGCGTACCGACGACCCGCATCGTGTCCGGCGAAGCGATCACGACGTCGAAATTCAGATTGCCGGCCTTGACTTGCTCGGCCAGGTCTTCCATGCCGACCACGTCTGCGCCAGCTGCGCGAGCCTGTTCAGCCTTGTCGCCTTGCGCGAACACTGCGACGCGAACCGACTTGCCGGTACCAGCCGGCAGAACTACGGAGCCGCGAACCACCTGATCCGACTTCTTCGCGTCGATGCCGAGCTGCACTGCAACGTCGATCGACTCGTCGAACTTGGCGCTCGCGCATTCCTTCACGAGAGCCAGCGCGTCGTCGATCGCGTACAGCTTCTGACGATCAACCTTGTTCGCAAATGCCTGAAGGCGCTTAGAAAGCTTAGCCATTTACACGCCCTCCACAGTGATGCCCATCGAACGCGCGCTGCCGGCGATCGTACGCACGGCTGCATCCAGATCAGCTGCCGTAAGATCCGGCATCTTGGTCTTCGCGATTTCTTCCGCTTGAGCGCGGGTGATGTTGCCGACCTTGTCGGTGTGCGGCTTGCTCGAACCCTTCTGCACTGCGGCCGCCTTCTTGATCAGAACGGTAGCCGGCGGCGTCTTCATGATGAAGGTGAAGCTCTTGTCCGCGAATGCCGTAATGACGACCGGCACCGGCAGACCCGGCTCCATACCCTGAGTCTGCGCGTTGAACGCCTTGCAGAACTCCATGATGTTCAGGCCACGCTGGCCCAGTGCCGGACCGACCGGCGGCGACGGGTTGGCTTTACCTGCAGGAATCTGCAGCTTGATAAAGCCGATGATTTTCTTTGCCATGTTGAAAACCTCTGCTGAACGCGTGAGCGTTCGGTGAGTGATAGCGCGCGTTCGACGTTGCCGACTACTGACGCTCCTCAACGGCCATGACGCGGACCGTAAGCGCGAATCGCGCGATGGCCCGAAAGCCACGCGCGATGTATTCGATTAAAGCTTCTCGACCTGACCGAACTCGAGTTCGACCGGCGTCGAACGCCCGAAAATCGTGACAGAAACACGCACTCGGGACTTTTCGTAATTCACTTCTTCGACGTTGCCATTGAAGTCGGTGAACGGACCTTCCTTCACGCGGACCATCTCGCCGACTTCGAAGAGCGTCTTCGGCCGCGGCTTCTCGACGCCTTCCTGCATCTGCGACATGATCTTTTCGACTTCACGTGGCGAGATGGGACTCGGGCGATTGCGCGCACCACCAACGAAACCGGTTACTTTGGCCGTGTTCTTGACCAGATGCCACGTTTCGTCCGTCATTTCCATTTCGACCAGGACGTAACCCGGGAAGAAACGACGCTCGGTGACCGATTTGTGGCCGCCCTTTACTTCAACAACTTCTTCGGTCGGGACAAGAATCTGACCGAATTGATTTTGCATGCCTGCGCGCTCGATGCGCTCCTGAAGCGCACGTTGCACGCTCTTCTCCATGCCGGAGTATGCGTGCACCACATACCAACGCTTTCCACTCGGGGATGTCGGAGTATCGCTCATATCATTTCCAACCCAGAATCGCCGAGAAAATCACCCATTCGATCGACTTATCGCTAAGCCAAAGGAAGATGGCCATGATCAGAACAAACGCGAAGACCACCAGGGTCGTTTGCGTGGCCTCTTTGCGAGTCGGCCAGACAACCTTGCGGACTTCCTTGTACGAGTCTTTGGCAAAAGCGATGAAACCCTTGCCCGGCGCAGAGAGCAGACCGACTGCGACACCCGCGATGACACCAACAGCAAGCGCTGCGCCGCGGACGTACCATTCTTGGCCCGAGAGCCAGAAGAATCCAACGAACCCGGCCAAGACCAACAATACGCCCGCCACCAACATCAACTTGTCGCCGGAAGTATTTACAGTTTCGACGGAAGGATTCGCCATAACACCTTAAACAGCGCCACTTGGCGCGAGAATTTTGGCAGGGGCAGAGGGAATCGAACCCCCAACCTTCGGTTTTGGAGACCGACGCTCTGCCAGTTGAGCTATACCCCTAAACCATTTGGGGTCGACGGACATTGCCGACCCCGAAACCACTAACTACCGAGAAGATTTCTGGCTCTTACTCGATAATCTTCGCCACGACACCGGCGCCGACGGTACGGCCGCCTTCGCGGATTGCGAAGCGCAGGCCTTCTTCCATGGCGATCGGAGCGATCAGCTTGACCGTAATCGACACGTTGTCGCCCGGCATCACCATTTCCTTGTCCTTCGGCAGCTCGATTGAGCCGGTCACGTCCGTCGTACGGAAGTAGAACTGCGGACGGTAGTTGTTGAAGAACGGCGTGTGACGGCCGCCTTCGTCCTTGCTCAGCACGTACACTTCAGCCGTGAAGTGCGTGTGCGGCGTGATCGAACCCGGCTTGGCCAGAACCTGGCCGCGCTCCACGTCTTCACGCTTCGTGCCGCGCAGCAGGATACCGACGTTGTCGCCTGCCTGACCTTGGTCGAGCAGCTTGCGGAACATTTCCACGCCCGTGCAGGTCGTCTTCACCGTCGGCTTGATACCGACGATTTCGATTTCCTCGCCGACCTTGACGATGCCGCGCTCGACGCGACCCGTCACCACCGTGCCGCGACCCGAGATCGAGAACACGTCTTCCACCGGCATCAGGAACGCGCCGTCAACTGCACGCTCCGGCGTCGGGATGTACGAATCCAGCGCGTCGGCCAGGTTCATGATCGCCACTTCGCCCAGCTCGCCCTTGTCGCCTTCCAGCGCCAGCTTGGCCGAACCCTTGATGATCGGGGTGTCGTCGCCCGGGAAGTCGTACTTCGACAGCAGTTCGCGCACTTCCATTTCGACGAGCTCGAGCAGCTCGGCGTCGTCCACCATGTCGCACTTGTTCAGGAACACGATGATGTACGGCACGCCAACCTGACGGGCCAGCAGGATGTGCTCACGCGTTTGCGGCATCGGGCCGTCAGCAGCCGAACACACCAGGATTGCGCCGTCCATCTGCGCGGCGCCCGTGATCATGTTCTTCACGTAGTCGGCGTGGCCCGGGCAGTCGACGTGTGCGTAGTGGCGGTTAGCCGTTTCGTACTCGACGTGCGCGGTGTTGATGGTAATACCGCGCGCCTTTTCTTCCGGCGCTGCGTCGATCTGGTCGTACGCCTTCGCTTCGCCGCCGAACTTCTGCGTGAGAACCGTCGTGATCGCTGCCGTCAGCGTGGTCTTGCCGTGGTCAACGTGACCGATCGTGCCCACGTTCACGTGCGGCTTGGTCCGCTCGAATTTACCTTT
>NZ_JALQEK010000018.1:0-647 GCF_023630765.1 Caballeronia sp. ATUFL_F2_KS9A
AGCGTGGTCTTGCCGTGGTCAACGTGACCGATCGTGCCCACGTTCACGTGCGGCTTGGTCCGCTCGAATTTACCTTTGGCCATTTTCGACTCCTAACAGGATTTTCGCACCTTGCGCCGCGCGCAACTTACTAGACTGATACAGCTGGTGCCCATGGGCAGGATCGAACTGCCGACCTCTCCCTTACCAAGGGAGTGCTCTACCACTGAGCCACATGGGCACTACAAAATCGACACTGGAGCGGGTGAAGGGAATCGAACCCTCGTCGTAAGCTTGGAAGGCTTCTGCTCTACCATTGAGCTACACCCGCGAGGGTTGGATTCCCTTACCGCTTGAATTCTGGTGGAGGAGGTTGGATTCGAACCAACGTAGGCGTAAGCCAACAGATTTACAGTCTGCCCCCTTTAGCCACTCGGGCACCCCTCCGCAGAGAACTATCGATTATGGGGTAACAACACGCCGTTGTCAAGCGTTTCTTACGACCCGAAAAATTCGAGGCTCTCACTTATAGGTGAGACGAAAAACGCAAAAAGCCCCAACTCGTTGGAGTTGGGGCTTTCGCTTGCTTTCAGCATGAGGAGCCTGACGATTACCTACTTTCACACGGGTATCCGCACTATCATCGGCGTGGAGTCGTTTCACGGTCC
>NZ_JALQEK010000019.1:0-6161 GCF_023630765.1 Caballeronia sp. ATUFL_F2_KS9A
CTATCGCCGATTCCGAAGAACCAGCCGCACTCGCCATCAAGCGCCCACACTTATCGGCTGTTAGTTTTTAAAGAGCACATCGCAAGACAAGCCTTACTTCAACTTCTGTCTTGCGTCGCTGCATCAGCAGCAGAGAAACGAGATTATGAAGAATCTTTTTCTCTTTGTCAACACTATTTTTCGCTTTCGCTTCCAAATCCGGTGACTTCTGAGACCGCCCGTTTCGCTCGGCGGCTCTCGTCTTGCGACGAGGGGCTGAATAGTAGGTCAAGCACACACGAATGACAAGGTGACGAACGCAATTTTTTTCGCGTCTGCTTCAGTGTGCCGCCTTCGCCGCTCCGATGACAAACTCCATCGGCACTGCCGCGGCCATCGCCGCGTATCCCGCGTCGCTCGGATGGATATGATCGCCGCTGTCATACCGGCGCTGGAGCACGCTCGGGCGCGCCGGATCGCGCAGCGCCTGATCGAAGTCGATGACACCGTCGAACGCCCGGCTCGCGCGAATCGATTCGTTGACCGCCGTTCGGATCGACTCTCTTTCCGGCGGCAGCGAAGCGGGCGTGAGCGTCGCACCGTAGATCTTCACGCCGCGCTGATGCGCCTGCGCAATCAGTCGCTGATATCCGCGCACCAGCGCATCGGCGTTGACTTCCGTGTGCGGCGCGTCGCAATCGAGCCCGGCGTGCGCCGGCATCGCCATGAAGTTGATATCGTTGATGCCGATCAGCACGATCACCGCCCGCACGCCCGGTTGACGCAGCGCGTCCCGCTCGAAGCGGCTCACGACGGCCTCACCGTAACAGGGCGAGTTGCTGAGCAGACGATTCCCGCTGATGCCCGCATTCAAGACCGCGGTTTGCCCGCCACTTTTCCGGGCGACTTCTTTCGCGAGCGCATCCGGCCAGCGCCGGTTCGCATTGAGCGAGGAACGCATGCCGTCGGTGATCGAATCGCCGATCGCCACGATCGCGTGCGCCGACGCGCTTTCCACCGCGACGTTGCTGAGCCACGCATATTGCGTGAAGCGCGTGCGGTACGCGGCTGCCGATCCATCTCCGGTGCGGTCGCCCGGCGTCGAAATGTAATTCACCTGGCTCGACACGCGGTGCCACGCGACGAGCTTTTGATCCTTCCCCATGAACATGCTGACGGCGACCGGCTGAAACGCGGCGACGTCGAAATCGACCGCGTCGCTTGTTGCTTGCGCGCCCGGCGCGACCGTCACGCTCTTGTGTCCGCCGAAAGACACGGACCGTGCGCTGCCGGCCTGGATCGCTGCACTGCTACCGCCGACCGCCCGTGCGACGCTCATCGACTCGACGACGAGCGGTTCGGTCCCATAAAGATTGCTGATCCGCAGACGCATCCGCTTGCCGTCGAGTTGCGGATAAATCAGCTGACGGACGGTGCGCCCCGCGACGGCCGGCGCGCGATAGAGCGGCGGCAGGTTCGCCAGTTGCGGAATCGACTGCAGCGCAGTGCCCCACGCGCTGACCCATCGCTCGTTGGCGGGCGTTTCCGCAGCGTCGGCGGCGAACGCCATTGGCGCGAAATTGAGTTGGACGGCGCACGCGGCCGCGCAAATCGCGGCGAGAACTCGGAGTTTCATTCGGCGATGGCGTTCGGAAAAGGCTCGATTGTGCCTGAAGTGTCATCAAGCTCGCGCCGCACATCGCCGGCGATGCGCACAAGCAGCAGCGACGCCCGTGAAATGGCCTCACAATGCTGCCAGTTCTTTTTTCGCCGGCGCGATGACTTACGCAGCGGACATCAATATAAATATGCAATCGAAAAATTCAGCACCGCAGCAACTCGTCTGGGATGAAGACGGCGAAAGCCGCTCAGCCCGCTGGCGATCGGAGAGCGGCAATCCGCCCGCGAAGCGCGTCGTCATCGGACACGATCAGATGACGGCCGATCACGCGTACCGGCTCGCCTGCGAAGGCACCGCGATTCTCTGGCGCGGCGATTTCCAGAACGCTCGCCAGTTGCTGCAGGCGATGGCCCGCCGTATCGACAACAAACCGCGCAAGGCGAAGAAGCCCGCGACGGAAACATCGCCGATCGATGCGTTCAATCTCCATCGACTCGCGCAATCGCAGCGCGCCCGCACCCTCGCAATGCTCGTGCTGCCGCTCGACGAGCACTACGCCATCCCGTTGCGACGCGCGCCGGACGTGCGCCAGGCATGCGAGGAAGCATACGGGCCGCCGTCGGATGAAGCATCGGTGGTGTCCTTGCGCGAGGTGCTTGGTCTGATCGGCGCGCACGAGTGGCGCAAGAAAGGCGTCGACATCGACGCGGCCGGCGGGCGGATCCATCCCTATTACGGCGTGTTCTCGCCCGTTCGCGGCGAGTACGTCGATCTGGTCGCGAATCAGCCGCTGCCGTCAAAGGAACTCGCGTTCGATATCGGCACGGGAACCGGCGTGCTCGCGGCCGTGCTCGCGCGGCGCGGCGTCGAGCGGATCGTCGCAACCGACGTCGACGCCCGCGCGCTCGCCTGTGCGCGGGAAAACGTCGATGGACTCGGCCTCGCTCGTCAGGTGAAGGTCGTGGAAGCCGACATGTTTCCCGAGGGCCGCGCGCCGCTCGTCGTCTGCAATCCGCCGTGGCTTCCGGCGCGTCCGAGCGCCACGATCGAGCACGCGATCTACGACCCGGAGAGCCGCATGCTGCGCGGCTTTCTCGACGGCCTCGCCGCGCACCTGACACCGGGCGGCGAAGGCTGGCTTATCCTGTCGGACTTCGCGGAGCATCTCGGCCTGCGCACGCGCGCGCAGTTGCAGGAATGGATCGACAAGGCCGGACTGAAGGTCGATGGACGTATCGACATCAAGCCGCGTCATTCGAAGGCGATCGACAAGTCCGATCCGCTGCACGCCGCGCGCTCGGCGGAAGTCACGTCGCTGTGGCGGCTGGTCGTCGCCTAAATTGGATCAGGCGCGCTCGGCAAGCCACGCGAGCGCGCCCTCGCCCGCGACGAGCCCGCTCGCGAAACACGCCGTCAACAGATAGCCGCCGGTCGGCGCTTCCCAGTCGAGCATTTCGCCCGCGCAGAACACGCCGGGAAGCGCGGCGAGCATCGAACGCGCATCGAGGGCTTCGAACTCGACGCCGCCCGCGCTGCTGATGACTTCCGCAATCGGCCGCGGGCGCAGCACACGCAGCGGCAACGCCTTGATGCGCGCGGCGAGCGTGATGGGATCGGCAAATTCGTCCTTGCTCACGCATTCGCGCAACAAACCCGCTTTCACGCCCGTGAGATGCAGCCGGCTTTGCAGATGACTCGACATCGAGCGCGCGCCACGCGGATGCAGCACTTCCTCGCGCACGCGTTCGGCGGAGAGCTGCGGCGTCAGATCGAGCAGAATCGTCGCGCCGGCGCCGTGACTTTCGTCGATCCGGTCGCGAATCGGCGCCGATAACGCGTAAATCAGACTGCCCTCGATACCCTGATCGGTGATGAGGCACTCGCCGACGCGCCAGTCGGGCGCGCCGTCCGCGCGCGGCACGCCGATCGCCACCGACTTGAGCGGCTCGCCCGCGAACCGGCTGCTGAAATGCTCGCTCCAGCCCACATCGAAGCCGCAATTCGACGGCACGAAAGGACGCGTGGCCACGCCGCGCGCGGCGAGAACCGGCAGCGCGGCGCCATCGGAGCCGAGTTGCGGCCAGCTTGCGCCGCCGAGCGCCAGCACGAGCGCATCGTGCCGAACGTGTTTCTCGCCCGATGGCGTCGCGAACCGCGATATCGACGCGCGTTCGTCGGCCCAGCCGAGCCAGCGATGCCGCATATGAAACGTGACGCCCGACGCGCGCAGCCGATGCAGCCATGCGCGCAGCATCGGCGCGGCTTTCATGTCGGTGGGAAACACGCGCCCCGAGCTGCCGACGAAAGTCTCGACGCCCAGGCCGTGAACCCAATCCCGCAACGCGCTTGCATCGAAGCGCGCGAGCAGCGGCGCGATCTCCCCGCTGCGCGCGCCGTATCGCGCGAGGAACGCGTCGGCGGGCTCCGAATGCGTGAGATTCATGCCCCCTTTGCCGGCCATCAGGAATTTGCGTCCGACGGACGGCATCGCGTCGAACACATCGACGCGCGCGCCGCCCGCCGCGAGCGCCTCCGCGGCCATGAGCCCGGCCGGCCCGCCGCCGACGACCGCGACGTTCACCGATTCGATGTTTTCAACTGACGACATGCCTGAATAGAAAGAACAAAACGGAGCGACATTGTCGCATCGCCGGTCTACGCGGCGGGAACGCATCGACGGCGCCGCGTAAGTCATTAAATAACAAAAAAGAATTTGGCCGCCTGCGCGCGGGCCAGTACGATCCGGCGATTCGTTGCATCGACAACTTTTTACTGAAATAGCCTGATCATGTCCGTTTCCCTCGCGCCCGAACGCGCTGCCGCCCAGTCCGCCACCCAGGATTCACGGCCGGTCATCAAAAGCGCCGCCGATGTTTCCAGTCTCGTCAACCACGGCGCCGCCATCGGCAGCGACGCGCGCGTGGTCGTCGCCATCGCGCTCGGCGGCATTTTTCTCGATGCCTACGATCTGGGCGCGCTCGCGTTCGGCATGAAGGACATCGCCCGCGAATTCTCGCTGACGCCGACCGGCTCCGGCTTCGTCGCCGCCGCGATCACGTTCGGGGCGATCATCGGCGCGTTCCTCGGCGGATATCTCACCGACAAGGTCGGCCGCTATCGCGTCTTCATGGCGGACATGTTCTTCTTCGTCGTCGCGGCGATCGCCTGCGCGCTCGCGCCGAACGCCTGGGTGCTCGGCGGTGCGCGTTTCGTGATGGGACTGGGCGTCGGCATCGATTTGCCCGTCGCGATGGCCTTTCTCGCGGAATTTTCCCGCTTGCAGGGCCGCGGCAACAAGGCGGCACGCGTCGCGATGTGGTGCCCGGTCTGGTACGCGGCGATCAGCGTCTCGTATCTGCTGGTGCTCGGTTTGTACGCGGTCTTGCCCGAACACAACGCGGGCTGGCTCTGGCGTCTGATCCTCGGCTTTGGCGCGGTTCCGGCGATTGCGATCATCGCGATTCGCAGCCGATACATGAGCGAATCGCCGGTCTGGGCCGCGAATCAGGGCGATCTGAAAGGCGCGGCCGCGATCCTCAAGCGCTCGTACGGCATCGATGCCCGCGTCGACGAAACCGCCACCGTTGCGCCGAAGGCGCGTCGCGCGACGTGGAGCAACTACGGCGCGCTGCTGCGCGGCGTCTACCTGCGCCGGACCGTGCTGGCGACGGTCATCGCCATCGCGTCGTCGTTCGCCTATAACGCCGTGGCGTTCGGCTTGCCGGTCATCATTTCGAGTTTCCTCGCGCAATCGATGCTCACTACGATCCTCGCGTCGCTCGCGCTCAATCTGTGTTTCGCGTTCGCGGGCGGGCTGTTTTCCGTGCGCACGGTGCCGAAATTCGGCGCGTGGAAGCTGTCGGTCGTCGGTTACGCGTTTCAGTTTGCGGCGCTCGTCGGGCTCGCGATCGTCGGGAAGCCGTCGACGGGCGTCGAAGTCGTCGTCGCGATCGCGTTTCTCGCGGCGTTCCTGCTCGGACAGGGCGTCGGGCCTGGCTCGCACAGCATGACGTTTGCGTCGCTGAGCTATCCGACTTCGCTGCGTGGCGTCGGCGTCGGCTTCAATCAGACGCTGATGCGCGCCAGCTCGACGGTTTCGCTGTTCCTGTTCCCGGTCTTGTCGGCGGCGCTCGGCACCAAGGTGTTCTGGATCATCGCCGTCGCGCCGCTCGCGGGGCTCGTCGCGCTGTTCGCCGTGCGCTGGGAACCGTCGGGCTACGACGTCGACGCTGAGGATTTCGCCGCGCAGCAGCCGCGTTAAAACAGTTTCCGATCCCGCCTTATAAAGAGCGGCAGGCGATGTTTCGCCTGCCGCTCTTTTCGTTTCTCCTCCTTCCTGCACTAGATTAACGATCGCGCGCTTTGCGCGACGGGGTCCGCTTCTCGCATGCGGAGTTACCCGAATACGTCTCAAAAACGCATTTACCGACCGTCCGGTCGGTTTATAATCGCCGGACAGCGACTTCTTTTTGAGCGAGTGCCGACATGTACACGCAATCCCTCGACCTCCCCAGCGCGACGTCCGCAGCCGAAAGCCACGAAGCCGCAGCCTCCGCCGCCC
>NZ_JALQEK010000020.1:0-116639 GCF_023630765.1 Caballeronia sp. ATUFL_F2_KS9A
TTCGTGCTGACCTGCCAGTGCCATCCGGTGAGCGAGCGCGTGGTTGTGAGCTTCGACGAGCGGTAAGCGACGTCCCGCCGGCATTCGATTCGCGTAAACTAGGATCGCTCACCCGAGCGGTCCTTTCGTCTTTCCGGCAGCCGACACCGATGAACACGATTCATGTCACGAATGGCGATAGCGCGGCCCAATCGCTCACCGAAGCCCTGCTGCGCGCGGAACGCGATGAGCGCGTCATTGCGCTGCGCGACGATCTCGCTGTCGGTCCGCTTAGGGACATCGACGAATCGGTGCTCGCGCGCGCCACGTTCTGGCGTCAGATCATAACGAGCGGCATCGACTTCGAAGACGAACTCGAACAGCAACAGGCGCTCTTCACCCGCCTCGCGCGCGGCGACGGACAGATCGTCGTGTGGCACGGTCAGAGCGCGGCGGATCAGCTCACGTTGCGACGCGTCGCCTATCATCTGCGCAATGCGCCGCAGCGCCTGAACGAAGCAAAACTCACGTACGACGATCTGTCGATCGGAACCGACGACAGCGAGCCGCAACGCGTCAGCCGCGAAGACCGCGCGACGGCCGTCGGCATGTTCTCGCCGAAGCAACTGGTCGCGAAGCTGCCGACCGCCGCGCCCATTTCCGTGCTGCGCATCAGCCGGCTCGCGCTCGAATGGCAGGAAGCGAAGTACGCCAACGCGGAAACGCGCCGGCTGCGCGACAACATGCTCGTATCGGGAACGTGGACCGACGTCGACGAAGCGCTGCTCGATCTCGCCAGTCCAGAATGGAAGCCGGCCGCCCGCATCGCCGGCGCGGCGATGGCACAGCGCTTCGATTTCCTGCTCTCCGATGCCGTCGCGTTCTGGCGTTGCCGCGAACTCGTGATGGCGGGACGGCTTAAAATCCGCGGCACGCCGTCCGAAATCAGTCAGGCCGAACTGCGCCGCTGAATCCATATTTATAAGAACGCATTCTTCGAACACATGGCCCGTACCAAAGCGCCCGATCACGAGACGCAACGCGAACAGATCCTCGAACTCGCCGCCGCGAAATTCGCGCAGACGAGCTATCCCAGTACCTCAATGGCCGATCTCGCCGCGGCGAGCGGCACGTCGAAAGCCCGCCTCTATCACTATTACGAGAGCAAGGAAGCGATCCTCTTCGATCTGCTCGATCGCTACACGAAGCGGCTGATGCTGATCATCGCGGAGGTCGAAGGCGCGAGCCAGCGGCGCGGACTGGGCGAGCGCGAGGCGTTCGCCGAGCTCGTGCGCGCGTTCCTCGCCGAATATGAGACGTCGCACAGCCGGCACGTTGCGCTGCTGAACGACGTGAAGTATCTCGAAGAGGCGCAGCGCGAAATCGTCCTCGATCGTCAGCGCGACATCGTGGCGGCGTTCGCGCGACAACTGGCGCGCGCGTATCCGAAACGCGCGACCAAGGACAATCAGACCGCCCTCACGATGATGGTGTTCGGCATGATCAACTGGACGTTCACCTGGCTCAAGCCGGGCGGAAAGCTCGGCTACAGCGAATTCGCCGAGCAGGTCGTCGACATGATCGAAAATGGGTTAAACGTCGACCGTTAGAAAATGCTGCGGCACAACAGACTCACCGGTCGGTGAACCGTTGCGTTCACGCCAATCTGTTAAGCGACTGATTTCATTGACCTAAATTGATTTCAGCGCTCGTTTAGAACGTCACGCCTAATCGGTTTTAAGGGTTTTCCCGTACTCGCTTCTCCCAGATCGGCTAGAATTCGTTTTGCTTTGCAGCACGCTGCATGACGAATCGAAGGAGAAACGACCGTGGAACTGACTATCAACCGCACTGCCGAGCAGATCGTCGCGCACGATCAGCCGCTCAAAGACGCGCGTATGCCGGTTCTCGTCCGCGAGTTGTCTTCGGCGGATCGCGAGCGTCTCCTCACGCACTTCCTCGCGCTCGATGAAGACGACCGTCTTCTGCGGTTCGGCCAGATCGTGCCGGACCACGTCATCGAGAACTACGTGCGCAACATCAATTTCGCGGACGACAAGGTGTTCGGTGTCTTCGGCAGCGCGCTCGAATTGATCGGCGTCGGCCATCTGGCCTATCTGCCCGCCGAAGGCGACAAGCGCACCGCCGAGTTCGGCGTGTCGGTGCTCGAAAGCGCCCGCGGCCGCGGCGTCGGCTCGAAGCTCTTCGAGCGCGCCGCCATGCGCAGCCGCAACACGCACGTGTCGGTGCTCTACATGCACTGCCTGTCGCGCAACTCGACCATGATGCACATCGCGAAGAAGTCGGGCATGAAGATCGAGTACGCGTACGGCGAAGCGGACGCCTATCTGTCGCTCGCGCCGGCCGATCAGACCAGCATCATGGCCGAAATGCTCCAGGAACAAGCGGCCGTGTTCGACTACGCGATCAAGCGCCAGGCGCATCGTGCGTCGCAGGTTTTTCAGGCGTTCGTTCCGACGGCGGACGCAGCTTAACCATCATCGAGAACAGCGCGGGGTTTGCGCTGCGAGCGGGACCAGCAAGGGCGGCATCGACCGCCCTTTTTCATTTCAGCGCAACGGCAGAACCGTCGTCTCCTTGATGCGCTCCAGCGAGAAGCTCGAGCGTACGTCGATCACCGATGGATGATGCAGCAACTCGTCCTGCACGAAGCGCGAAAAGTCATCCATGTCGCGCACTTGCACGCGCAGCAGAAAGTCCATCTCGCCGGTCATCGCGTCGCACGCGACGACTTCCGGCCATGAACGCACGGCTTCGCGAAAGAGATCGCCGTGCGTCGGCGCCTTCGGCGTGCCCGCCGCGGCCTGCGTGCCGCCGCGCTTTTCCAGACGCACGTTGATATAGGCAAGCAAGCCGAGCCCGAGTTTTTTTGCGTCGAGCAACGCGACGTACCCGCGAATGACGCCGATCTCCTCCAGCCGACGGATGCGCCGCAAGCACGGACTCGGCGACAGATTCACGCGCTCGGCGATCTCCTGATTCGACAGCCGGCCATTTTCCTGAAGGATCGCAAGAATGCGGCGGTCTATCATGTCCAATTCGGGTTCGGCCATTTCATAGCTCCGGAATGCACTCGATTAGCAGTATCGTGCGCAATCTTATGGATGCGCGATTTGTTTCGCAAGTTTTTGCCATCGCCATCTGACTAAACTGTCTTTACGTCGCGCACACGCGCCGCACGCCAATCAGGAGACATGCATGACCGCAACGACTTGGGACAATCCCGTCGGCACCGACGGCTTCGAGTTCATCGAATACACCGCGCCGGATCCCGTCGCGCTCGGCAAACTGTTCGAGCAGATGGGCTTCACGGCGATCGCGAAGCATCGTCACAAGGATGTGACGCTGTATCGGCAAGGGGAAATCAACTTCATCGTGAACGCGGAGCCG
This sequence comes from Caballeronia sp. ATUFL_F2_KS9A, assembly GCF_023630765.1. NCBI lineage: Bacteria > Pseudomonadati > Pseudomonadota > Betaproteobacteria > Burkholderiales > Burkholderiaceae > Caballeronia > Caballeronia sp. ATUFL_F2_KS9A. The sequence goes on from NZ_JALQEK010000020.1 coordinate 3,391, forward strand.
GATTCCTTCGCGCAGCGCTTTGCGCGTCTGCACGGGCCGTCGATCTGCGCGATCGCATTCCGCGTCGCCGATGCCGCCAAGGCGTATCAGCGCGCGCTCGAACTCGGCGCCTGGGGTTTCGACAACAAGACCGGTCCGATGGAGCTGAATATCCCGGCGATCAAGGGCATCGGCGATTCGCTGATCTATTTCGTGGATCGCTGGCGCGGCAAGAACGGCGCGCAGCCGGGCAGCATCGGCGATATCAGCATTTACGACGTCGATTTCGAGCCGATCCCGGGCGCGGAGCAGAATCCGGTCGGCCACGGCCTCACGTATATCGATCACCTGACGCACAACGTGCATCGCGGCCGCATGGTCGAATGGGCGGAGTTCTACGAGCGGCTCTTCAACTTCCGCGAAGTGCGTTACTTCGATATCGAAGGCAAGGTGACGGCAGTGAAGTCGAAAGCGATGACCTCGCCCTGCGGCAAGATCCGCATTCCGATCAACGAGGAAGGCTCGGAGAACGCCGGCCAGATTCAGGAATATCTCGACGCGTACCGCGGCGAAGGCATTCAGCACATCGCGCTCGGCACGGGCGACATTTACGGCACCGTCGACGGACTGCGCGGCGCGAAGATCGCGCTGCTCGATACCATCGACACGTATTACGAACTCGTCGATCGTCGCGTGCCGGGGCATTGCGAATCCGTCGCGGAACTGAAAAAGCGCAAGATTCTGATCGACGGCACCAAGGACGAAATCCTGTTGCAGATCTTCACGGAGAACCAGATTGGGCCGATCTTCTTCGAGATCATTCAGCGCAAGGGCAACCAGGGCTTCGGCGAAGGCAACTTCAAGGCGCTGTTCGAATCGATCGAACTGGATCAAATGCGCCGTGGCGTGCTGAAGGACACCACCGCGAGCTAAGAAATACGAGCGGCACAAAAAAAGGGACATGAATTTCATGTCCCTTTTTCCATTCCGGCGACCCGCTTTGTCGGCGCGGACCGCGACGATCGGGTCAGCCCGCCGTCTCGTCGTCGCTGCTTTCGGATTCGCGGCGCTGTTGGGCGCCAGCCTGAACCGACTGAACGCGCACTTGCGCGACCTGTGCAACCGACGACGCCCCGAACGGCGAGGCATTATTCGCCCGTGCGCCGCCAACGGGCGCGCTAATGGCGAAAAAGGCTGCCGAAACCATCAAGAAATTCTGGATGTGGCGTTGTTTCATCGTTATCTCCTTCTAACTGCTTGCGTACAACTCGCTTTCGGAAGCCAAAACGTGCTTAAAAAGATGGCACGGGATTTCCGGAAGCGCCATTTTAGACAGGGATGAGCGGCAGGGTTCCGCAGATCGGTCGGTTTTACACGATGTAACAAAACCTTCCCGATCACGGTCAAATCGTCAAGGAATTGACGCAAAGCGCAACCAAGCGAGGAATTTTTAACGGGTTTGTCCCACTGTCTCGAAAACCCTTAGACCGGCAAACTGGAATCCCGGCCCGACCGTTCATAAGACGCGACGGCCCGAAACATGCTTTGGTGATCCCAAACCTCGGGTGGAGGAAGACACATAATGAACGCCCCGCTAGACGCAGAACAAAGAGCTTCGCTAGAAGCCGCGCTGAAGTCCGTCACGCTCGACGACAAATACACGCTCGAACGCGGCCGCGCCTACATGAGCGGCATCCAGGCGCTGGTGCGTCTGCCGATGCTCCAGCAAGAGCGCGACAAAGACGCTGGTCTCAATACGGCCGGATTCATCTCCGGTTATCGCGGTTCTCCCCTCGGTGGTCTCGATCAGTCGCTCTGGAAGGCGAAGAAGCATCTCGCCGGGCATCAGATCGTGTTTCAGCCGGGCGTGAACGAAGATCTGGCCGCCACCGCCGTGTGGGGCTCGCAGCAAGTCAACCTGTACCCGAGCGCCAAATACGACGGCGTTTTCTCGATGTGGTACGGCAAAGGTCCGGGCGTCGATCGCTCGGGCGATGTCTTCAAGCACGGCAACTCCGCTGGCTCCGCGAAGCACGGCGGCGTTCTCGTGCTCGCCGGCGACGACCATGCCGCGAAATCGTCGACGCTCGCGCATCAGTCGGAGCACATTTTCAAGGCGTGCGGACTGCCGGTGCTGTTTCCGTCGAACGTGCAGGAATATCTCGATTTCGGCCTGCACGGCTGGGCGATGTCGCGCTACTCCGGCCTGTGGGTCGCGATGAAATGCGTGACAGATGTCGTCGAGTCGTCGGCTTCGGTCGATATCGATCCGCATCGCACGCAAATCGTGCTGCCCACCGATTTCGCGATGCCCGACGGCGGCCTGAACATCCGCTGGCCCGATCCGCCGCTCGTGCAGGAAGCGCGTCTGCTCGACTACAAGTGGTACGCGGCGCTGGCCTATGTGCGTGCGAACAAGCTCGACCGCGTGGAGATCGATTCGCCGCACGCGCGCTTCGGCATCATGACCGGCGGCAAGGCGTATCTCGACGTGCGTCAGGCGCTGACCGATCTCGGCCTCGATGACGCGACGTGTTCGCAAATCGGCATTCGTCTCTACAAGGTCGGCTGCGTGTGGCCGCTGGAAGCGCAAGGCGCGCAGGAATTCGCGCGCGGGCTGGAAGAGATTCTCGTCGTCGAAGAAAAGCGCCAGATTCTCGAATACGCGATCAAGGAAGAGCTGTACAACTGGCCGGATGCCCAACGTCCGCGCGTCTACGGCAAGTTCGACGAGAAAGACGGCGCCGGCGGCGAATGGTCCGTGCCGATGGGCAACTGGCTTCTGCCCGCGCACTACGAGCTGTCGCCCGCGATCATCGCGAAGGCGATCGCCACGCGCCTCGAAAAGTTCGATCTCCCCGCCGACGTGCGTGCGCGCATCGCGACGCGCCTCGCCGTGATCGACGCGAAGGAGAAATCGCTCGCGCGGCCGCGCGTCGAGGCGGAGCGCAAGCCGTGGTTCTGCTCGGGCTGTCCGCACAATACGTCGACGAACGTGCCGGAAGGATCGCGCGCGATGGCCGGAATCGGCTGTCACTACATGACGGTCTGGATGGACCGCAACACGAGCACGTTCAGCCAGATGGGCGGCGAAGGCGTCGCGTGGGTCGGCCAGGCGCCGTTCTCGAACGACAAGCACGTCTTCGCGAATCTCGGCGACGGCACGTACTTCCATTCGGGCCTGCTCGCGATCCGCGCGGCGATCGCGGCGAAGGTGAACATCACCTACAAGATTCTTTACAACGATGCCGTCGCGATGACGGGCGGCCAGCCCGTCGACGGCGTGCTGACCGTGCCGCAGATCACGCATCAGCTCGCGGCGGAAGGCGCGGCGAAGATCGTCATCGTCACGGATGAGCCGGAGAAGTACACGGCGAACGTCGGACTCGCGCCGGGCATCGACGTGCATCATCGCGATGAACTCGACGATATCCAGCGCCAGTTGCGCGACATTCCGGGCACGTCGATCCTGATCTACGACCAGACCTGCGCCACCGAGAAACGGCGTCGCCGCAAACGCGGCGCGTTTCCCGATCCGGCGAAGCGCGTCGTCATCAACGAGGCCGTGTGCGAAGGTTGCGGCGATTGCTCGGTGAAGTCGAATTGCCTGTCGGTGGAACCGCTCGAAACCGAGTACGGCACGAAGCGGCAGATCAACCAGTCGACGTGCAACAAGGACTATTCGTGTCTGAACGGCTTCTGCCCGAGCTTCGTCACGGTGGAAGGCGGGCAGTTGAAGAAACCGAAGGCGACGAGCGTCGCGAGCGATGCGATGCCCGCCGTGCCCACGCCCGAGCTGCCGGAAATCGGGCGGCCGTATGGCGTGCTGGTGACGGGCGTCGGCGGAACGGGCGTCGTGACGATCGGCGCGCTGCTCGGCATGGCGGCGCATCTGGAGCAGAAAGGCGTCACCGTGCTCGACGTCACCGGTCTCGCGCAGAAAGGCGGCGCCGTGATGAGCCACGTGCAGATCGCGAATCGTCCTGCCGATATCCACGCGACGCGCATCGCGATGGGCGAGGCGGATCTCGTCATCGGCTGCGACGCGATCGTGACCGCGAGCAACGAATGCGGCTCGCGGATGCAGCCGGACCACACGCGTGTCGTCGTGAACAGCGCGCAAACGCCGACCGCCGAGTTCATCAAGAATCCGAACTGGAGCTTTCCGGGCGCGAGCGCCGAGGCGGATATCCGCGCGGCGGCGGGCGAGCACGTCGCGCTCGTCGATGCCAACCGCTTCGCCGTCGCGCTGATGGGCGACGCGATTTATACGAATCCGTTCGTGCTCGGGTTTGCGTGGCAGAAGGGCTGGGTGCCGCTGCGGCATGAATCGCTGGTGCGCGCGATCGAATTGAACGCGGTGCAGGTCGAGAAGAATCTCGCGGCGTTCGAATGGGGACGACGCGCGGCGCACGATCTTTCGTCGGTTACGCGGCTCGCTCACGGGACGCAAACGCAAGACGCGCCGGGCAAGATCATCGCGCTGCATACGCCGAAGGCGCTCGATACGCTCATCGACAAGCGGCTCGACTATCTCGCGAAGTATCAGAACACGGCTTATGCGGCGCGGTATGGGCGGCTGGTCGCGTCGGTGCGCGCGAAGGAAGCGGAACTCGGAACCGGTGATTATTCGTTGACGGAAGCTGTCGCGAAGAATCTTCACAAGCTCATGGCTTATAAGGACGAGTACGAAGTCGCGCGCCTGTATGCCGATCCGGTTTTCCTCGACAAGATTCGCGGGAGCTTCGAAGGCGACTGGAAGATCAAGGTGCATCTCGCGCCGCCTTCCTTGTCGAAGAAGGATTCGCATGGGCATCTGGTGAAGAAGCAGTACGGCCCGTGGATGATGTCCGCGATGCGTATTCTCGCTCGTTTCAAGTTCCTGCGCGGGACGGCGCTCGACCCGTTCGGACGCACGGAGGAGCGGAAGATGGAGCGCGCGTTGATCGGCGAATACGAAGCGCTGGTGAAGGAGCTGATCGGCGGATTGACGGCAGAGAAGCTGCCGCTCGCGATCGAACTGGCGAATCTGCCGGATTCGATGCGCGGGTATGGGCACATCAAGGAAAACAACGTGAAGGCCGCGAAGCTGAAGTGGGAGAAGTTGCTGGGACGGTGGCGCGATCCGCAGGGTGACGAAAAGCGACAAGTAGCCTGACGCGCTGGCTCAAAAAAAACGGCGATCCTTTCCGGATCGCCGTTTTTCTTTCAGCGCAGCAAATAAACCTTACTTCGCCACGCGCGCATTCGCGCTCGCCACCGCCGTCATATTGATGATCCGACGCACGGTCGCCGCCGGCGTGAGGATATGAACCGGCTTCGCGGCACCCAACAAGAACGGCCCGACCGTCACGCCTTCGCCGCTCACCATCTTGAGCAGGTTATATGTGATGTTCGCCGCCTCGACGTTCGGCATGATGAGCAGATTCGCCTCGCCATGCAGCGTCGTGCCGGGGAACGAAGCCTTGCGCACGGCTTCCGACAAAGCCGCGTCGCCGTGCATTTCACCGTCGATTTCGAGATCCGGCGCGCGCTCGGCGATCAGCTTGCGCGCTTCGGCCATCCGGCTCGCCGATGCGCTCGGCACGCTGCCGAAGTTCGAATTCGACAGCAGCGCGACCTTCGGCTGCACGCCGAAACGCTCGATCTCGCGCGCGGCGAGAATCGTCATGTCGGCGAGCTGTTCGGCCGTCGGCGTCTCATTGACGTACGTGTCGCTGATGAACAGATTGCGCCCTTGCAGCATCAGCAAGTTCATCGCCGCGAAGTTGTTGGCGCCTTCGGCCTTGCCGAGCACCTGATCGATGAACTTCAGATGATCCTGATACGTGTCGATGAGACCGCAGATCATCCCGTCCGCGTCGCCGGTATGAACCAGAATCGCGCCGATCAGCGTGTTGAACTTGCGCAGCGCGGCCTTCGCGCTTTCGGGCGTCACGCCCTGACGCGCGGCGATCTCGTGATACGCCTGCCAGCTCTTCTGATAACGCGGATCGTCTTCCGGATTCACGATCTCGAAATCGACGCCTGGCTTCAGCTTCGAGCCCATCTTCTGCAGACGCATCTCGACAACCGCCGGACGCCCGATGATGATCGGCTTCGCGATCTTCTCCAGCAGCACGAACTGCGCGGCGCGCAGCACGCGCTCGTCCTCGCCTTCCGCGAACGCGATGCGCGCCGGCGCCGCCTTCGCCGCCGCGAACACCGGGCGCATCACCATGCCCGTGCGATACACCGTCGCGCCGAGCGTCTCGCGATACGCGTCCATGTCCTTGATCGGACGCGTCGCCACGCCCGAATCCATCGCGGCTTGCGCGACAGCCGGCGCGATCTTGATGATGAGGCGCGGATCGAACGGCTTCGGAATCAGATATTCCGGACCGAATTCCAGCGAATGACCTTCGTATGCCTTCGCGACTTCATCGCCCTGATCGGTCTCTTCGGCGAGTTCCGCGATCGCGCGCACGCACGCGAGCTTCATCTCTTCGGTGATCGTCGTCGCGCCGACATCCAGCGCGCCGCGGAAGATAAACGGAAAGCACAGCACGTTGTTGACCTGGTTCGGATAGTCCGAACGGCCCGTCGCGACGATACAGTCCGGACGCACGCGCTTCGCTTCTTCCGGGCGGATTTCCGGCTCGGGATTCGCGAGCGCGAGAATCAGCGGCTTGTCGGCCATCGTCTGGACCATCTCGGCCTTCAGCACGCCCGCGCTGGAACAGCCGAGGAACACGTCGCAGCCGTGCATCGCATCGGCGAGGGTGCGCGCGTCGGTCGACGCCTGATAGCGCTCCTTCGACGCATCCAGATTGCCGCGGCCTTCGTAGATCACGCCCTTCGAATCGATCACGAGCGTGTTCGACTTCTTCAAACCCAGATGCACGAGCAGATCCAGACACGCGATCGCCGCCGCGCCCGCGCCCGAGCAGACGAGCTTCACTTCCTCGAGCTTCTTGCCGACCACTTTCAGGCCGTTGAGAATCGCCGCCGAAGCGATGATCGCCGTGCCGTGCTGATCGTCATGGAAAACGGGAATCTTCATGCGCTCGCGCAGCTTCTTCTCGATATAGAAGCATTCCGGCGCCTTGATGTCTTCGAGATTGATGCCGCCGAGCGTCGGTTCGAGCATCGCGATCGCATCGACGAGTTTGTCCGGATCGGTTTCAGCCAACTCGATGTCGAACACGTCGATGCCCGCGAACTTCTTGAACAGGCACCCTTTGCCTTCCATCACCGGCTTGGCCGCGAGCGGGCCGATGTTGCCGAGTCCCAGCACGGCCGTGCCGTTCGTCACGACGCCGACGAGATTCGCGCGCGACGTGTACTTCTGCGCGTCGAGCGGTTCGTCGTAGATCGCCATGCAAGCGGCCGCGACGCCCGGCGAATACGCGAGCGAGAGATCGAGCTGGTTGGATAGCGGCTTGGTCGGAGTAACCGAAATCTTGCCGGGGCGGGGATTCTGGTGATACGCGAGGGCGCTTTGCTTGAGTTGTTCGTCCATGATTGACCTGAGACGTTTGGGAATTATTTGAACAGGGTTCACACTGCCGTCGACCGTGCTGCAATGAATTCGGAAATGTGAATCGATGGACCAAGTATCACGGCTCGGCACGTCGGATAGACGCAACGTGCCGCTCGGAAGGATGTGACGAGCGGACGGAGCCTTGGTTTTTTTGGGACGTCCAGTGTACACCGCGCACTTGAAATGACGCGATGCAACGTTTCAGCGCAATTTCGTCCGATGAAGCACGCTCAGACGAGCTCGGCGCCGCGCTTTTCGGGGATCAGAAAGAGCGTCGCGATGACATCGAGCAGATAGATCGACGCGAGGAACGCGAGCGCGACCGCGAACGAATAGCGCGCCGCCAGCGCGCCGACCGCGACCGGTCCCAGACCGCCCACCGCGCGCCCGATGTTGAACAGCACGTTCTGCGCTGTCGCGCGCGCTTCGGTCGGATAGATTTCGGAGATCAGCGCGCCGTAGCCGCCGAGCATGCCGTTCACGAACACGCCCATCACCGCGCCGCCGATCAGCAACGCGGACGGGCTCGTCAGATTGGAGTAGACGAAGACCATCGCGACCGCGCCGATCTGATAGACGAGAAACGCGGGCTTGCGCCCGAAGCGATCCGCCGCGAGACCGAACAGCCAAATGCCGAGCGCCATGCCGAGCACGGTGGCCGCGGTCCAGAGACCGGATTTCGTGAGCGAGTAGCCGAACGTCTTCGACAGATAGCTCGGCAGCCAGATCATCAGCCCGTAATAGCCGAAGTTCTGCACCGAGCACAGAATGATGACGCCGATGCTCGCGCGCGCGGTGCGGGCGTCGTCGAAGAGACGTTTGAGCGGCAGCTTGCGGGCGCGGTTCGCTTTCGCGGCCGCGCGGCGTTCGGTGAAGAGCGCGGGTTCCTCCACATGCCGCCGCACGAAAAACGACGCCACCGCCGGCAGCAGCCCCACCGCGAACATGCCGCGCCAGCCGATCAGGGGGAGGAGCAACGGCGTGACGAGCGCGGCGGCGAGCACGCCCAGTTGCCAGCCGATTCCGACATACGACGACACGCGCGCCCGCAAACGCGCGGGCCACGCCTCGGCGACGAGCGCCATGCCGATGCCGAATTCCCCGCCCAGCCCGATCCCGGCGATGGTGCGGTAAATCAGAAGATCGCCATAGCCCTGCGCGAGCGCGCATAAACCGGTGAAGACGGCGAACACGAGAATCGTCCAGGTCAACATGCGGACGCGGCCGAAATAGTCGGACAGCATGCCGAACACGATGCCGCCCGCGACCGCGCCGGCGAGCGTCCACGTGACGAGCGCGCCGGATTGCGCGGGCGTGAGATGCAGGTCGGCGGCGATCGCGGGCAGCATGAAGCCGAGAATCAGCAGATCGAAGCCGTCCATCGCGTAGCCGAGAACGGACGCGATGAGCGCCTGCAGCGCGTGGCGCGTGGGCGCGACGCTGGAATCTTGTGTAGAGGGAACGGATGTCATCGGCGATGTGAAGTTGCGCAACGGCGCCGCGAGCTTACGCGCGAGCGGCGCGGCTTCACAACCTGCAAACAATTCGCCCCGCCTCGCCGCCTCGGGTAAAATGGCGGGCTAGCTGTGCATGGGACGGCCTTAAGGCGCCGAACTAAGGCGCCGAACTAAGGCGCCGAACTAAGGCGCCGAAGCGCCAAGTCCCGTCGACACGCGCGCAGGAAACGCCAAAAGCCATCCGAAAGGAATGCTCTTTCCGCGTCGATCCATGCGCCAGGGCCCGCGCGGCCGCCTCCCGCTTTCCAAGCGCCACACAAGTCCAAGGATTCGCCCATGACAGGCTTCGATCGCCAGACGATCTCCGACACCACCGCCAAGATGTTGCTCGAAGTGCAGGCGGTGCACTTCAACGCGGAAAAACCGTACATCTTCACGTCCGGTTGGGCGAGCCCCGTGTATATCGATTGCCGCAAGCTGATCTCCTACCCGCGCGTGCGCCGCGGCCTGATGGAGATGGCCGAAGCGACCATTCTGCGCGACGTCGGCTACGAGCAGATCGACGCGGTCGCCGGCGGCGAGACCGCTGGCATCCCGTTCGCGGCGTGGATCGCCGATCGCCTGATGGTGCCGATGCAATATGTGCGCAAGAAGCCGAAGGGCTTCGGCCGCAACGCGCAGATCGAAGGTTTGCTGACCGAAGGCCAGCGCGTGCTGCTGGTCGAGGACCTGACCACCGACAGCCGCAGCAAGATCAACTTCATCAACGCGCTGCGCACCGCGGGCGCGACGGTGAATCACTGCTTCGTGCTCTTCCACTACAACATCTTCAAGGAAAGCGTGTCCGTGCTGAAGGACATCGACGTCGATCTGCACGCGCTCGCCACATGGTGGGACGTGCTGCGCGTCGCGAAGGAACAGGGCTATTTCGAGACGAAGACGCTCGATGAAGTCGAGAAATTCCTGCATGCGCCGGCGGAATGGTCGGCCGCGCACGGCGGCGCAACTGCGGCTCCGCAATAAATATTGACAGTCGCAAGGCAATGAAAATGCAAAAAACCGCTGATTAAACTCAGCGGTTTTTTTAATTCTGCAAGCGGACGAACTAGAGCGAGTTCGGATTGGAAAGCGAGGAATCGTCGAGCGAGCCGTCGCCGGAATACGCCGACAGGTTCATTAATCCGTTGCTTTGCGCGTACTGAAACAATTCCGAATCGCGCTCGATGCCGAGTTTGCGCATCGCCGTATTCTTTTGCGTGCTGATCGTCTTGATACTGCGCCGCAATTGAGCCGCAATTTCGGTGATCGTCATGCCCGAGACGAACAGGCGCACCACTTCGAGCTCGCGCTTGGACAGGATGACGCTGCGCTGCTGCCCGCTCGCGCCGAGGCCCATGCTGTCGAGCGCGACCTTCACCGACGGCCCGAGGTATTCCTGGCCGCGCATCACGTGCTGGATCGCCCAGCCGATGTGATTCATGTCGTCGGCCTTGTTGATGATCGACATCACGCCGACCTCGCGCAAACGTTTGAGCAACGCCGGATTCTCGAGCATCGTCAGCACGACGAGTTTGACCCGCGGGAACTGCCGTCCGATGTAGCCGAGCAAGGGCATGCCGTCGCCGTACGAACCGCCGGGCATGGCGAGATCGGTGACGAGAACGTCGCAGGGAGACTTCTGAAGCAACTGGATGAGTTCGGTCGACTGACGCGCCTGCCCGACGACGTCAACCTCCGGAAACTTGTTGAGCGCCTGCGTCGCGCCGAAAAGGATCACCGGATGGTCGTCTGCGATAATGACTTTTATTCGCTGGCTCATTTAACTCTCCTGTATTTCAGTCGATTTGTTGCCGCGCGAATCTGCATCGAATTACTCATTTCTACATTCAATAGAGTCGGAAGTCGTCGCCGTCAAGGCGCTGCTTTCACTACGTCCAAACCTGCGAGCGCGCAATGCGCCATCGGTTAAGTCCCAAGGAATCCAAGCTTTAATGCTTTGTTGCAATGTTAAACTGCAAGCTGGTTCGAAGCGCATCACTGAGACAAAAAACATCGTTGCGGCCAGCGAAACGCTGCTATAACGCGCGGCGATACTGACAGGAGTTCAGCCCATGCGCCTCACCGGCCGACGCGTGAGTTCGAGTGGCCATGTCGTATCAGTACTGTTCATCGCCTTGGCGGCGGCGGTTTTTCCCATTTCGCGCGACGCTGCAGCCGATCCGGTCTTCACCGTGACCAGTACGGATCTCGCGCCGGGCAAGACTATCGGGCGCGATCTGCTTTTCGATCAATCCGAGTGCAAGGGCGGCAACCGCTCGCCGCAAATTTCCTGGCATGGCGCGCCTTCGAACGCGCGCAGCTTCGCCGTGACCATCTTCGACCCCGACGCGCCGGGGCGCGGATGGTGGCACTGGGCCGTCGCCGGCATTCCCGCCGGCACGGATCGGCTGCCGAACAACGCGAGCGCTTCGGGCGCGCTGCGCAAGCTGGGCGCCATCGAAGCGCGCAACGACTGGGACACGGACGGCTACGGCGGCCCCTGCCCGCCGCCCGGCAAGCCGCATCGCTACATCGTGACCGTGTACGCGCTCAACAGCGCCGATCTGCGCTTGCGCCAGGGCACGCCCGCACTCATGTTCGAACACGAAATCCGCACAATGGCCATCGCCAGCGCGCGACTCACCTTCACATACGGGCGATAGTCGGACGTCGAGAACCGTGCGGTCGCGCCGGTCGGTCAAAAATTGTTCTTGCTAGACTGGCCCGAACCGTCCGCACGGCGCGCCTTCGGCGTGTGCCGCCGCGCACGGACCGACCTCGGGGACACCATGCCGAACATCGTCATCGTTTATCACAGCGGCTACGGCCACACGAAGAAGGTCGCGGACGCCGTGCTCGGCGGCGCAACGGACGCCGGCGCGAACGTGAAGCTGATCGCCGTCGGCGAGCTCGACGACGCTGGCTGGGCCGAACTCGACGCCGCCGACGCCATCGTTTTCGGCGCGCCGACCTACATGGGCGGGCCGTCCGCCGATTTCAAGAAATTCGCCGATGCAAGCTCGAAACCGTGGTTCGCGCAGAAATGGAAGGACAAGATCGCGGCCGGCTTCACGAATTCGGCGCACATGAACGGCGATAAATTCCTGACGATCTCGTATTTCGTAACGCTCGCCATGCAGCACGGCATGGTCTGGGTCGGCACGGGCATGATGCCGTCGAACACGAAGGCGGCCACGCGCAACGACCTGAATTTCGTCGGCGGATTCACCGGGCTGCTCACGCAATCGCCCGCGGATGCCTCGCCGGAGGAAGCGCCGCCGATCGGCGATCTGGAGACGGCGAAGGTTTTCGGCGCGCGCGTCGCGGCTGTGACGGCGCGCTGGATCGGCGACCGCGCCGCCGTCGACAACGACGGACATCAACCCGCCTCGAATTCGCACTAAAATGTCCGTTTTGCGGCGAGCGCCCGCACGAACCAGCGAGATCGAGATGACCACGAAAGTATTTGTCGACGGACAGGAAGGCACCACCGGCCTGAAGATTTTCGAATATCTGTCGCAGCGCCGTGACATCGAGGTGTTGCGCATCGAGGATGCGAAGCGCAAGGACGTGGAGGAGCGCCGCCGGCTCATCAACGCATCGGACGTGACGTTCCTGTGCCTGCCGGATGTCGCGTCGCGCGAGTCGGTTTCGCTCGTCGCGCCGGACAACACGCGCACCGTGATGATCGACGCCAGCACGGCGTTCCGCACGCAGGACGACTGGGCGTACGGTCTGCCGGAGTTGTCGCGCGCGCAGCGTGAGCGCCTGCGCACGGCGAAGCGCATCGCGGTGCCGGGTTGCCACGCGTCGGCGTTCGTGCTGTCGGTGCAGCCGCTCGTCGCGGGCGGCCTCGTGCCCGCCGATTTCCACGCTCACGCCTATTCGATCACCGGCTACAGCGGCGGCGGCAAGAAGATGATCGCGGAGTACGAAGCAGGCGGCGACGACAAGCTGATGAGCCCGCGCCCGTATGCGCTCGGCCTGACGCACAAGCATCTGCCGGAAATGTCGGTGCGCACGGGTCTGAAACGCGCGCCGGTCTTCACGCCGATCGTCGGACCGTTCCTGAAAGGTCTCGCCGTGACGACGTATTTCTCGCCGGACCAGCTCGCGCGCCCGGCGAAGCCGCAGGACGTGCGCGACATGCTCGCCGAGTATTACAACAACGAGCCCTTCGTGCGCGTCATGCCGTTCGACGCTGAGAGTAACCTCGACGCCGGCTTCTTCGACGTTCAGGCGTGCAACGAAACGAATCGCGTCGATATTTTCGTGTTCGGCAACGACGAGCGCTTCGTGACCGTGGCGCGCCTTGACAATCTGGGCAAGGGCGCGTCGGGCGCGGCGATCCAGTGTATGAATCTCGCGATCGGCGCCGACGAAGAGACGGGGCTCGCCCGCTGATCGAGCTTCAGCCGAATCAAAAAAGGCCGATACGCTACGGGGCGAATCGGCCTTTTTCGTATCAGTCGGTGCGGCGCAGCATCGGAAGGTACCGACGAAAAAAAGCCCGCCAAGGTTGACGGGCTGAATCCATATCAGTGGAGACATGGAGGAGACAGGAGTAAATATACCAAGAATATTGGTGCATCGCAACATGGCCGTTGCGGCGCGCTGACGCCCGACACGCCGACGAAACTCAGGGCTGCATCATCGAAAGGATGAACTGGAGCTGATCCGCGGAAATCGGCTTGACGAGATGCATGTCGAAACCTGCGTCGAGCGTCATTTCTCGATGCTGGGGCTGCCCCCAGCCGGTGAGCGCGACGAGCATCAACGCGTGGCCGTTCGGCAGCTTGCGCAACTGGCGCGCCGCCGCAAGTCCGTCGACGAGGGGCATGCCGAGATCGAGGATCACGACTTCGGGGTCGAACTGCGCGGCGACTTCCACAGCCTGCGCGCCGTTCGCCGCGAGCGCGACCTCGTGGCCCATGCCGGTCAGCAAGTTCGCGAGACCGGCGAGCGCATCGTCGTCGTCGTCGGCTATCAGGATGCGCTTGCTCATGATGGCCTCAGCGGGAACCGTAAATTTCGAGTGTCAGCTTGTTCGACCCGGCCTGCGCCGCCGTAATCTCGGTGCGCGCACCGCGTGCGCCCAGATAGAAGTGCTGGCGCGCGGGCGAATTCTGATCGTGCGTCGCGTCGGGCACGCACGAGGCGATGTCGGCCGCGACGCCCTGCAGCGAATCCGCGCTCGATCCGCCGCGCGGCGTCCATGTGCATCGATAGTTGGTTTGCGAAGCGGCGCACTTCGCGTCGTCGCCGTAGGGAAGCGCGATCGCGCGGCCGTCGAAAGCGGAAAGCGACGAGAAATTCGGCGCGGCGGACAGCACGCGTTTGAGCGCATCGCACGGATTCGGCGTGTCGTCGGCGCGCGCGCACGTCGTCGAAAGCATGCCGAAGCAGAGCGGCAAGAGCGCGGCGAAAACGGCGCGTCGGCCTGTCTCATCCATGAGCGCCTCCTTTTAGCTGTTCTTTTCGTTTCGCCGCGAACCGGCGAGCGCGACTATGCGCTGCCGATTCGCGTATGTCTGTTCGAAAGCGAATGAAGCACTGAAAACGGCAGCAAGTCACGCACCCGTTTTTGCAGACGTTTGGAAGCGCGTTAGTGACGCACGAGCGCCATCATCGCGCCGAAGCCGATGAACACGCCGCCCGTCAGCCGGTTGAACGCCTGCGCGACGCTCGCGCTTTTCAGTTTGTCGCCGATGCGCGCGCCGAGCCCCGCGTACACGGCGTACCAGCTCACCTCGATGACGGCGAACGTCGACACGAGCACCGCGAATTGCGGCAAGACCGGCCGGCTTGCATCGATGAACTGCGGCAGCAGCGCCGCCGCAAAGAGAATCGCCTTCGGATTGCTGCTCGCGACGAGAAAGCCGTTGCGAAAAAGCGTGAAGGGTCTGAAAGCATGCGCGCCGCCGGTTCCGTCGCGCACGTCGATCGCGCCCGCCTTGGCGCGCCAGCTTTTCACGCCGAGCCAGACGAGATACGCCGCGCCGATCAGACGCAGCGTGTCGAAGAGGCGCGGCCACGCTTCGAGAAACACGCCCAACCCCGCCGCCGACACCGACAACATGATGACGAGCGCCGTCAGACAGCCGGCCATGGTGGCGGTCGAGCGCTCGAGACCATGCCGTGCGCCGTGCGTCATGACGAGCAGCATGTTGGGGCCGGGAATCGCGGATACGACGAAGACGGTGGCGACGAACAGCCACCAGAGATGCAGGCTCATTGCGGCGTGGCAAGGACGGAAACGGGATTCGAATTATGCCGTTTGACCGCCTTCGCCACGACATCGATTTACGACTCGCGCCCCGCGCGGCGCGCGGCCACCTGACCGAGCACGGCGAAATCCTTCTCGCCGTCGCCGTGGGCGAGCGCATCGACGAGGTTGTCGCGCACGACGCTCGCCACCGGCAGCGGCACGTTGACGGCATCGCCCGCGGCGATCGCGAGACGCACGTCCTTTAGTCCGAGACGCGCCTTGAAGAGCGCGGGCTCGTAGCGCCGCTCGGCGATCATCTTCCCGTATCCCTGATAGACCGGTCCCGGAAACAGCGAATTCGTGATGACGTCGAGCAGCGTCTGCGATTCGATGCCGTGGCCGCTCACGAGCGCCGCCGCCTCGCCGAAGCTCTCGATCGCCGACGCCAGCATGAAATTCGCGGCGAGCTTGAGCACGTTCGCGTGCTGCGGCTCGCTGCCGACGCGCCACGTTTTCTGGCCGAGCGCATCGAGGACGGGCTGCACACGGTCGATCGCTTCGCTCGCGCCCGCCGCGAGAATGTTGAGCTTGCCCGCCGCCGCGACGTCCGGCCGGCCGAGCACCGGCGCGGCGACATACGCGACGCCGTGCTGCGCGTGCAATTCGGCGAGCTCGGTGGCGAGCGCCGCCGAGATCGTCGCCATGTTGACGTGCACCAGGCCTTTCGGCGCGTGCTTGAGCAGGCCGCCATCGACGAGCACGGAGCGCAGCGCGGTATCGTCGGCGAGCATGGAGAACGCGGCGTCGCCGGCGAAAGCCTGCTCGGGCGTATCGACGACCGACGCGCCCTGATCCGCGAGCGCGCGCGTTTTGTCGCGCGAGCGATTCCAGACGCGCACGCTGTGCCCCGCCTTGAGCGCGCGCTCCGCCATCGCGCCGCCCATTTCCCCCAATCCGATGAATCCGATATCCATGCTCGTGTGCTCCTTTGCCTTGTCCGCTTGCCGCGCGCGCAATGCCGCGCGGACCGAGCGCCAGTAAAGCACATCGCCGGAAAGCGCGCAGAAGCGCGCAATGCCATACTGCTGCATGGTCAAGGCGCGCTTTCACTTCCATCGCGAACTGAACGATTTCCTCGCTCGATCCCTGCGCGGGCACACGTTCGCGTGCGCGTGCGCGAAGTCTTCGTCGACCAAGCACATGATCGAGGCGCTCGGCGTGCCGCATACCGAAGTCGATCTGATCGTGAAGGCCGGCCGCGCGGTTGGATTCGACGCCCCGATCGAGCCGGACGATCTCATCGAGGTTTATCCCGCGCGTCACGCGCCCGCCGGAATGGAGAACGGCGCGCTGCTGCTGCGCCCGCCGCTCGACGCCGCGGACCTGCGTTTCATCGCCGATGCGCATCTCGGCGGACTCGCGCAATTGCTGCGACTGGCGGGCTTCGACACGCGCTACGACAACAACTTCCCCGACGATGAAATCGAGCAGCTCGCGCAGGACGAAGCGCGCATCGTGCTCACGCGCGATCGCGAATTGCTCAAGCGCCGCACCGTCTTGCGCGGATGCTACGTGCGGACCCTGCAAGCCGACGAACAGTTCCGCGAAGTCTCGGAGCGCTTCGATCTCGCGCCGCACGTCCGCGCGTTCCGTCTCTGCCTGATGTGCAACGCGCCATTGCGTCCGGCCGCGCCCGGCGAGATCGACGGCCGCGTGCCCGAGGGCGTACGTGAGCGGCATGCGCGCTTCGTGACCTGCGATGTGTGCCATCGCGTGTTCTGGGAAGGCTCGCACTGGCGGCGCATGCGGGCGCGCATCGATGCGCTGGCGGAGGCGGGTCGCTAGTTCCGTACAATGTCGGACTTGCAATCAATCGTCGCATCGGAGCATCGCGTGAACAAATTCGAACTGGAACAGAACAAGGCATTCAAACTCGCCAACGACCTCAAGCAGGGCGGCCGGGCACGCGTGGGCGCAGCGGATGCGCAGAAGCTCGATCGGCGTGAACAGCGCAAGCTCGATCAGGCGAAGGGGCTCGTGCCGTTCGCGTGCAAGCTCGATGAAAAGCTCGTCAAGCAGTTGAAGGAACGCGCCGAAGCGCATGAAGGCGGGATGACGGAAGTGCTGGCCGAGTTGCTGGCGAAGGCGGGGCTGGAGCGGTAAGCGCTGGTTGTCGCCGTGGTGGCCGCGGCAGCGAACGATGCGCGGCGACTACGCTTTGTCGTGCCTGAGCGGTTCCGGCTTGCCCGTTCCCTTGAACGGGCTGCGGCAGGACTCATCGATCAGGCTCGTCAGCTTCTCGAAGGTCTTTGCATCCGAACTGCGCCACTGGTGATAATCACACCAGCACGGCATCAAGAACTTCACGCCGCGCCCCATCATCCGGCCTGCTTCGTTCGTTTCGCGAACATATTGAGAAACGACGATTTCGGCGCCCGCGTCCTACGTATGCGCCGCGCTCGCAGAGGCTTCCCACCTTGCGACGTTTCCTCCTCTTCCAGATATGCCGGCGTAAGAAAACTGACGCCCTGCGCCTCCATCAACTCGAACGTCTCGTCGACTGTCCGCCGGCAAAGCTCGTTTTCGACCTCTTGAAGCCGCGCAATGTACAGCGCCAGCCTGTCCTTCGGAACCACGACGAGCTTCTCCGAATCCAGCAACGGCATCTCGCCCCATTCGCTCGACAACCGCCCCGCTGCCCGCCCCGCTTCATACTTACGCTCGATTAATTCAACAGTCCTAACCATTTTCCGCCCTCGCATTTGCACGACGATGGGCCGATTATGACCGCCAACGTTCGCCCCATGCCACCTGTCCGAACGGGTTAGGAAGAATCGCCTGCCCGCGCCCGGCCGTGTAGTCGGCTTGCGCCTAACGCGTGAGGTCGCGCGCTTCGTCGACATCCGCATGGCGCGTCGCCGGGATGCACGCCACCGCGATCAGCGAGAGCACGAGCCCGCCCATCACATAGAACGTGGGTGCGAGTTGCGATTCGGTCACGCGGATGAGCCACGTCACGATGAACTGTCCGAAGCCGCCGAAGATCATCACCGCGATGTTGTACGCGAGGGAAAGCCCTGTCGAGCGCACGTGCGCCGGAAACAGCTCCGCGATCAGCGCGCCGAACGGCCCGTAGTATCCCGACAGCGCGATCGACAGCAGCGCCTGCACGACAACGAGCCGCATCACGCTCGGTTCCGCCGCGAGCCACGCGAAAAGCGGATAGATGATGACGAGCGTGATCGCGAGCGACCACAGCGACAGCCCTTTGCGCCCGATGCGATCCGACCACGCGCCCGTGACCGGCGACAGCACCGTCAGCAGAAGATTGCCGACGATCAACGCCGTGAACGACTGACCGAACGGCAGCTTCAATTGCTTGACGGCGAACGTCGGCAGATAGGCGATCAGCACGTACACGCTAACCGTCAACGCGATCACCGAGCCGAGCCCGCACAGCACCTCGCGGCCATGCGTGCTGAACACTTCGCCGAGCGTCGCGCGGCGCGCGGTTTTCTTCGCGTGCAGGAACGCTTCGGTGTCGGCCATGTTGCGGCGAATGTACAGCCCGACCGGCCCGATCACGAGACCGAAGATGAACGGCACGCGCCATCCCCATGAATCGAGCGCTTCGGGCGACAGTCCGCGCGAAATCGCCGAGCCGACGATCGCGCCGAGCAGGAGCGACGCCGCCTGGCTCGCCATCTGGAAACTGCCGTAGAAGCCGCGCTTCGAAAACGGCGCCGCTTCGATCAGCAGCGCGGTCGAACTGCCGAACTCGCCGCCAGCGGAAAATCCCTGCAGCAGCCGCGCGAACACGATGACGAGCGGCGCGCCGATGCCGATCGCCGAATAAGGCGGGGCTATCGCGAGCAGGAGAATGCCGAGCGTCATCAGTCCGATGACGAGCGTCAGCGCCGCCTTGCGCCCCGCGCGATCCGCATACAGGCCGAGAACGATGCCGCCCACGGGACGCATCACGAACGCGACGCCGAAGGTCGCGGTGGTCAGAAGAATCGACGAATAATCGCTGCTGCTCGGAAAGAACAAGCGGGCGATGACGACCGTCATGAAGCCGAACACGGTGAAGTCGTACCACTCCAGCGCGTTGCCGATGACCGCCGCCATCACGGCGCGCGCGTTCAATGCTCTTCCTGGCATGCGATCCCCCAAGGTCAGTGGGTGTCCGCGCTTTAAAGATGCGAACGCGCAGCTCTTTTTTCCTTGGCGAGTGTAAAGACGGTTTTTCTCCCGATCAAGCTAATTGCGAACGAAGAAAAGCGCGCCGTGCCTTTCGGCCGGGCGCGCTTCGGCTCGGGCGCGAGCCGCGCTTATGCCTTTTTCACATAGGCGCTGCACCAGCCCTTCGCCGCGACCTGCTTGTTGCTGAACATCGGGCACGGCGCGTAGGCGTCCGTCGGCTTGCCCTGATAGAACTGACAGTTGCCGCAGTCCTGCCCGGCGGCGTACTTCGCGAACTTGGCCTTGTCGACCTTGCTCGCGTCTTCCTTGTAGCCGAGTGCCTGCGCGGTGGGATCGCTTTCAGCGACTTTCGGGGCGTCGGCGGAGAAGGCCGCTTTCGAGCCGAGCGCGAACGTCGATGCGACGCCCACGCTGGTAATGAGAAACGTGCGACGTGATGTCTTCATGGTGACTCACTCCATGTTGTATTGGGGGATAGCGCCGTTCTTGGCGACGGCGATACCCGAGCATAGCAACCTGAAAGCGAGTCGACGACGCCAAATGTTAGAGATAAGGCATGGCGGAAAGTCGCATGACAGTCAGCGCGCCATGTCGGCGACGCGTTCGGCGATCGCGAGCGATGCCGTCAATCCCGGCGATTCGATGCCGAAGAGGTTCACGAGTCCCGGCACGCCGTGCGCCGATTTGCCCTGGATCACGAAATCCGCCGCCGCCTGGCCCGGACCGGACAGCTTCGGACGGATGCCCGCGTACGCGGGTTGAAGCGCGTCGTCGGGCAGACCCGGCCAATACGCGCGGATCGCGGCGTAGAAGGAATCGGCGCGACGCGGATCGACGTCGTAATTGAGCGCCTGCACCCATTCGACGTCCGGACCGAACTTCGC
Organism: Caballeronia sp. ATUFL_F2_KS9A; assembly: GCF_023630765.1. NCBI lineage: Bacteria > Pseudomonadati > Pseudomonadota > Betaproteobacteria > Burkholderiales > Burkholderiaceae > Caballeronia > Caballeronia sp. ATUFL_F2_KS9A. Next base: position 23,683 of record NZ_JALQEK010000020.1, read on the forward strand.
CTGCCCGCCGAGATCGATCGTCAGATGCACGCCGAGGCCGGCTTCGTTCGGCATCGGATAAATGAGCCGCTCGAACGGCGCGCGTCCGCTCACGCTGAAGTAGTTGCCCTTCGCGAAGTAGAGCGGCGGCACGTGACGATCGTCCAGTCCGCGAATGCGCCGCGCGATCTCGTTCGCATGCAAGCCCGCACTGTTGATGAGAAACGATGCCCGAAAGCGCGCCGGCGACTCGCCACCCGTCTCGACGATGAAGCAGCCTTCGCGCGCATCGATCGACGTGACCGGCGTATGGAACACGATATTCGCGCCGTGATTCTCCGCCTCGCCCTGCAGCGCGAGCATGTACTGATGACTGTCGACGATGCCCGTCAGCGGCGACCACACCGCCTCGACGCATTGAAGTTGCGGCTCCATCTCGGCCGCCTGTGCGCCGCTGATGCGCACGAGTCCCTTCACGCGATTCTCGATGCCCTTCTGTTCCAGCGCCGCGAGTTGCGGCACCTGATTGCGCGCCGTCGCGACGAGCAGCTTGCCGCATTGCCGGTGCGGCACGCCGTGCTCCTGACAGAACGCGTAGAGCATGTCGCGCCCGCGCACGCACAGTTCGGCCTTCAGCGACCCGCGCGGATAGTAGATGCCTGCGTGAACGACTTCGCTGTTGCGCGAGCTCGTGCCAATGCCGATGCCCTCGCCCGCCTCCAGCACGATGACTTCGCGGCCGCGCTTGGCCAGCGCGCGGGCGATCGCCAGTCCGACGACGCCCGCCCCGATTACTACGCACTCGATCCGATCCATGTCTTCTTCCGCGGCAGATTTGTCCCAACTATTTTACGTTCGGGACTATTGCGCGTTACACAACAAATGCACGCCGATTAGATCGTTTTCCGGTGCAATTCAGAAAAAGGCAAGAATCTGGCCGCCAGATGTCAAAAACGACAGGTTTTGGCGGCCTTTCCGGCAATTTCGCGAACGGCGCGCTTTCAGAAGCCGATCGCTTTTTTGCGCAGGTTGCGGTCGATCTGAATGTCGCGCGCTTCGACGTGATGCCGTCCGTCGATACGCGCGTTGCCGAACGCGTTCAGCATCGCGCGCCGCATGCCGCGCGGCGACGCCTGCGTGAGCGCGTCGAGCGGCGCGTCGCCGAGTGTTTCCGGAAAACGCGCGCCCCACGAATGAGCATTGCGGATTTCGGCGTAAATCGACTGCGCGATGCGCCGCGCGCCGTCGCGATCGGGCGGCGGAATTTCGTAGACGTTCATGCGATTCATCAGGGGCTCGGGAATCGCGCGCGCGTCGTTGGCCGTCGCGATCCACACGACGTTGCCCGCGTTGATCGGCACTTCGGCGAATTCGTCGACGAAAGTCTGCGCCGTGTCATGCTCCAGCAGCGCATAGAGCGCGCCGAGCGGATCGTATTGCGCGTCGCCGGTGGCCTTGTCGATTTCGTCGACGGTCATGACGGGATTCGCGTAGCTGCCGTTCACGAGCGCATCGAACACCTTGCCGGGCTTCGCATTGCGCCATTGCGACGACGCCCCCGACAGGATCCAGCCCGCCGTCAGCGAGCTCATCGCGACATAGTGATTCGACGTGCCGAGCAGCCGCGCGAGCTGCTTCGCGAAGTGCGTCTTGCCGATGCCCGGCTCGCCGAGCAGCAGCATCGGCATGAGTTCGAGGCGATCGTCGGTTTCGAGGCACAGCGCGATCTGCTTGCGGATATCGGCGAGCGGCTCCTCGAAATTCGGCAGATCCGCGGCGAGATCGTCCACCGACGGCATGCGGTTCGGCTTCACGCAGAAACGCAGATTACCCACTTTGAGCATTTTTTCGTAAGTGGCGCGCAAGGCGTCGTTCGCGCCTTCGGAGAGATCGTTGAGCGCGGACTCCACATCGTCGAGACTGTAGACCTTGCTGAACGATGCCACTGCGAGTTCCTGTTTGACCACGGCCGTCGTCATGTCATACCCCGTCAATTTTTATGGTCGACGAGTCCAGTGTATCGACGCCAAAACCGCACGCAAGCGAGCAGTCGAACGCGTGTGCTGCTAATCGCGATGCGCGCAAAGCGTGCGAGTATCATCGTCGGACGACGCGGCGAGCGGGTTCGAAATCTGCTTCGCGTCAGGCCAGGTTGAGATTCGTTTCGTTCGTCCACAATTGTGTGTTGCGCGGTCTGGCTGAACCGTACCTGCGCCGCCGTGTCACAACGAATTCGCCGGAGAACGCCGATCCAGCGACGCGCCAGCCGCGCCGCCATCCGAACAGTCCGCGCGCAGGAGTCGCTTTCAATGCATAAAACGATACGCACCGTCTTTCTGAATGCCGCGCTCATGACAGGCGCCGGTCTTGCCGCGCTTAACGCGCAGGCGCAGACCGCGCCATCGCAACCGGTGACCTGGGAGTTGCAGGTCGTGCGCGACGGACAACAGATCGACTCGTTTTCCGGCACGACGAACGTCGGACAGGCGCGCACCGACACGCATCACAACAAGGTGCAGAATCGCGTCGGCTGCGCGGATCAGCCTGCCGGCGACATCGATCTGCAACGCACCATCACCGTTTCGCCGACGCGCGCGAACGCCGACGACATCACGCTCGCCATCGACGCGCAGGAAACCTTGCAGGACGACAGCTCGCGCGCATCGCCCTCGGGCTGCAAGCTGCCGCCGGTGCCGCGTCAGGTGAGCGGATCGCATCCGGGCTTGGCGCTCAAGCCAGGCGAATGGGCGCAGTGGCAGCTCATCGACAGCAATCCGTCGCTCGCCTACCGGGTACGCGCGAGCCTGGGGTCGCCGGCGGCGGCGCAATGACAACCGCGGTGACATAGACTCAAGAGGCCGCCGCTCGAGACAAAGAACGCATGCGAAACCCAGAACATCTTCCGCCAGGCCCGTCCGCTCATTCGGCCACGCCGGATTTCACGGCGGTCAGCTGGAATCTGCACAAGGGCCGCTCGCCCCTCGGCCTGCGCGCGTGGACCGCGATGCAACGGTGGGTTCAGACCACCAACGCCGACGTCTATTTTCTTCAGGAAGCGATGGCGCGGCGCATGCCGCAGCCCGTGCTCGCAAGCGGCTTCGGCAAGCCGTTCGACGCGCCGCTCGACGATGTCTGGCATTGCCAGGCGACCGAGATCGCCACCGCGCTCGAATTGCAGATCGCGCTCGGACCGAACGTGTTCAAGCCGTCGTGGCGGCATGGCAATGCGATTCTCTCGCCGCATCCGCTCGATCTTTCCGGGCGCTGGGACATCTCCGCGCATCGTTTCGAAAAGCGCGGATTGCTGGTCGCGCGCGCGACCTTCGCCGGTCAGGCCATCACATTGCTGTGCGCGCATCTCGCGTTGACGCGGCAGGCGCGGCTGCGTCAGATGAACTGGATCGCGCACTGGATCGCGAAGGAAGCGCCGGAAGGTCCGCTCATGCTGGCGGGCGATTTCAACGACTGGCGCAACGACTCCGTGCCGCTTTTCGGCGAACTCGGCATGAGCGAAGTCGCGACGATGCTCGGCGAATCGGGCCGCACGTTTCCGGCTTTCTCACCGGCGCTCGCGCTCGACAAGATGTTCGTGCGCGGCCTGAAGCCGGTCGAATGGCTCGTGCCGACGCAGGACACCGCGTGGCTGTCCGATCACCTTCCGTACATGGCGCGGCTGCGCGTGGAGTGAGCGCGCTCAGGGCTTCGTGAGCAGCGCTTCCAGATCGGCGATGGTGACGGGCTTCGTCAGATGATGATCGAAGCCCGCGTCGAGCGCGCTGCGACGATCGGCATCGCTGCCCCAGCCGGTCAATGCAAGCAGCAGCGCGCTTCGGGTCGCGTCGCGCTTTCTCATTTCGCGCGCGACGTCGAAGCCGCTCATGCCCGGCAATCCGATATCGAGCACGACAACGTCCGGTTTGAAATCGTCGAGCGATGCGAGCGCGCGCGGGCCGTCATGCTCGGTGCGGACTTCATGGCCGAGCGCTTCGAGCAGCATCGACATGGCAAGCGCCGCATCGACGCTGTCGTCGACGAGCAGGATGCGGCGGCCCGGCACCGTGCCGCCGCTTGCTTGGGCGGTGGTGTTCATGCAGTTCCCCGTTGCCGTCGTCGCGCGAAAAGGCCAAAGCGGATGTTCCGACCCTCGCACGACGTTATTGAGATGATTGGGGCAATGTAGCACAGCGGGTTCGCGGGCAAGAAAACGACTCCGCAATCACGCCGCCCGGCGGCTCTGCTATCGTGAACGTTCCTTCCGCCGCCGTCTCGCACCACAGTCATGTTCGATCTCTTCGACGACATTCCCAAGCCCGACATCGCGTGGCATCCGGACTGGATCGACGCCGACGCGGCTTCCGATCTGATGGGCGCCCTGATCGCGGAAGTCGCCTGGCAGCAGGACACGATGACCACGCCGGGCGGCCGCGTGCCGCTGCCGCGCCTGACCGCGTGGCAAGGCGAACCGGACGCGGTCTATGTCTATTCCGGCATCCGCAATGTGCCGCAGCCGTGGACGCCCGCCGTCGCGCAACTTCGCGAGCGCGCCGAGGCCGCCTGCGATGCGCGCTTCAACAGCGTGCTGCTCAACCGCTATCGCAGCGGCCTCGACAGCATGGGATGGCATGCCGACAAGGAACGCGAACTCGGGCCCGAGCCGGTGATCGCATCGGTGAGTCTCGGCGCGACGCGCACCTTCGAGTTTCGTCACGCGCGCACGCACGCGACGCACACGCTCGCGCTCACACACGGCAGCCTGCTCGTGATGCGCGGACGCACGCAGCGCGAATGGGTGCATCGCGTGCCGAAAGAGCCGGGGGCGCGCGGCGAGCGCATCAATCTCACTTTCCGCTGGGTCGATGCGTCGAAACGGAAGTAATCGCGCTCAAGGACGTTTCGCGACGAAATCGATCTCCACGAGCGCATCGCGCGCAAGCCCCGTCACGCCGATGCACGTTCGCGCCGGCAGCGGCTTCGGCAGAAAGTATGAGCGATACACCGCGTTCATCGCGTCGTAGTCGCGCTTGAACTCGGTCAGAAAGATACGCACGCTGACCACATTGTCGAGCGTCAGCCCGACGCCGTTCAGCACGAGAATCAGGTTGTCCATCACGCGGCGCGTCTGCGCGGCGACGCCTTCGGGCAACGGCGCGCCGTCGTCGTTCGGATCGGTCGGCATCTGACCGGTGAGGAACACCCAGCCGTCGGCTTCGGCTGCGTGCGAGAAAGGGCCGACGGGCGTCGGCGCGGCATCGACCATCGTGAATTTCGGCATCTGAGTCACTTCGTCTCCCCGTTTTGCGTTCGATATAAAGCAGAACCGGCACGTTAGCGCGCCAAAATTGCGCGCGCGCCGGCGCCGCATGCGAAGATGGCCCGGCTTACGATTACCTTTTCACACGCGATGCTTCCCTATCCCATTCTCGCCGACGCCGTGTTGCGCATGCTGGCCGCGATGCTGATCGGCTGCATCATCGGCATCGATCGCGATCTGCACGGCAAGCCGACCGGCATGAAGACGCTCGGGCTCGTGTCGCTCGGCGCGTGCATCGCGACCATGTGCGCGCAAGGCTTCTCGATGACGCTCTCCAACGACGCCGACGTGTCGCGCGCCGTGCAGGGCATCGTGACGGGCGTCGGCTTTCTCGGCGCGGGCGTGATCCTGCAGAATCCGCGCGAGAATCGCGTGCGCGGGCTCACGACGGCGGCGTCGATCTGGGTGACGGCGGCGGTGGGCATCGTCTGCGGACTGGGCGTCTGGAGCCTCGCGTTCATCGCGATGATCCTGATGATCGCGCTGCTCACGATCGGGCGCGTCGTCGAGAAGCGTCTGTTGCGTCGCTGGATGAGCAAGCCGGAAGACGAACGCCAGAAATACGCGGACGTCGAAGAGGCTTAGGCGAACGCGTCGGCGGCGGGCGCTTTCACGCGATTGCGGCCCGCGACCTTCGCGGCATAGAGCAGGCCGTCGGCGCGCGCCATCAGCGATGCGAGCGGCTCGCGCCCGTCCCACATCGCAATGCCCGCGCTGAATGTGTAATGCAGCAGGCCGCCGGGCGCGGCGCACGGCGTCGCCTCGACGGTCTTGCGCAGCCGCTCGACGAGCGCGGTGACATCGTCGATGCGCGCCGCCGTGCAGAAAAGACAAAACTCCTCGCCGCCGATACGCCCGAACGCATCGTCTTCGCGAATGCGCGCGCGCACGATCGACGCGAAATGGCGCAACACTTCGTCGCCCGCCGCGTGACCGTAGCGGTCGTTCACGCTCTTGAAGTGATCGATGTCGATGACCGCGACGAACTCGCGCTCGCCTTCCTGCCGCGCCCGCGCGAGACGCTCGCCCGCGCCGGCCAGCAATGCCTTGCGCGAAAGCGCGCCGGTGAGATCGTCGAAGCGCGCAAGCCGTTCGAGCCGCTGCGCGAGACGGTCGTGCGCCATCATCACGAGGCCGATGCACAGCGACGGCAGCACGAGAATGCCGAGCGCGAGAAACGTGATCTGCATCACGCCGGGCTGCAGCAGCGATGTCTGCGCGGGCGGCTCCACGACGTAGATCGCGCCGCGCACCGTATGGCCGAGCGCGCCGAGCGCCGCCGCGCCGGCGACGAACAAGTAGTTATAGCGCGGCCGTTCCCTCGGACGCTCGATCAGCACGCGTCCGGCGATCGCGAAATCGCACGCGGCATGAAACGCCGACACGATCACCACGCGCGCATTCACATCCGGCGTCACATACGTGAAGTAGACGATGCCCGCCATCACGCCGAGCCACATGATCCAGCCGGCCCAGCGCTGCGCGGGACGCATGCGAACGTCGAAGAAATCGTTGCAGCCTTCGTAGATGAGCAGGACCGTCGCGGCGAGCAACTGATTCGCGACGACGATGCCGAGCCACGCCGGCGCCACGTTCTGCACGGCAAAAAGCAAGAGCGAAACGATTGCGATGACGTTCGCCCCAAGCCAGCGCGGCACGCCCGCAATCGCGTGCGAGAGCAGCGAGATCAGCACCAGTATCGAGAGGATGCTCGACAGCGCGGTGACGACGAGAATGCTGACGGGACTGAACATCGCTGAAAGTGGACGGGATATCGCTCGTGCTTTGAGCAAACGACGCCGCACGCGCGGTTCGACGAAAGGTTCGCTAAAAGGGATTCGCGGCGAAAGAGCACGAGTATCCGACAACACCGACGTGTTTACGGCTCGAATCGGCGTGCCTTGAACAGGTCGACCTGCGTCATGGCGTCGCATGACGCATGTAAAAACGCGGCGCAGCCTTTCGGCGCGCCGCGTTCGAACGCGGATTCCCGCGCGCTTTTACCATTCATGACGCTCGCGCCAGCGTTGCTCGCGGCGCATCTCGTGATGCCAGCGGCGCTCGCGCCATTCGTGACGACGCCATTCGCGCTCGCGCCAGCGTTCGTCGCGATCGCCGTATCCATATCCGTAATAGCCGACCGGCACCGCGGGCTGCGCGTACACGGGCTGCGTGTAGACCGGCACGCCCACGCCCACCGCCACATCGACGTGCGCGTTCGCCGATGCCGATATCGCAAGTGCCGCGAGCCCCGCCAGCCCGATCGCCGTACCAAGAAGTTTCTTCTTCATGCCGCTTTCTCCTTGCACCGAGTGCCGTGTGAGTCAGTGCAGTCTAGAAAGCGATGACGGATACAGGTGCAACGGGTTTGCCAGAAAGGTAACGTCAGGTAACGGTCAGCGAAAACGAAGGTGTCCTAGCGCACACGCTTGCCGGAACCGTCGATGACGACTTCGCCATCTTCCTTCGTGAACGGCCCCTTCTGCGCTTCGGGCAGGATATCGAGCACGAGCTCCGATGGCCGGCACAGCCGCGCGCCCTTCGGCGTATCGACGAACGGACGGTTGATGAGAATCGGATGCGCGAGCATCGCGTCGATGAGTTGTTCGTCGCTGAGGCTCGGATCGTCGAGGCCGAGTTCGGCGTATGGCGTGCCCTTCTCGCGCAGCGCTTCGCGCACCGACAGTCCCGCGCGCGCGATCAGCGCAACGAGCGTCTCGCGGCTCGGAGGATGCGTCAGATACTCGATCACCGCCGGCTCGATGCCCGCGTTGCGGATCAGTGCGAGCGTGTTGCGCGAAGTCCCGCACTTCGGGTTGTGATAGATGGTGACGGTCATGGCGGCGATGTCCCTGCGTTCGTGGATTAGCCATCGCATTCTAGGCGATGGCGCGATCGACAGCTTCGCGTCACGCACGCGACCGCGAGCGCCATGCGCGTTCAATTGTCCTGTTCAATCGCGGAGCGACGGCCTATAACGAAGAGTGCAGCGCGGCATGCGTCTTCTGCGGACCCGCGGGTCCCATTCGCCGGCAAGCGCACCGGCGCTCCGTCTGCATCACATTCGAACAAGTCCGGGAAACCCGCCGCGGCAGGCTCGCCGGGAACCGGCGCCAATATCCGCTCGCCAGCGCCATGCATGGCACATGCAGCACTCGTGGCACGTTCCGTGCGGATCAACGATTCGAATCAGCGAACAGCGTTGCGCGGCGTACACGCGAACGCGCCTTTCGATCAAGGAGTCGACATGAAATCACGTATCGCCATGGCGGCGCTCGCCGCCTCGTTACTCGCCACTGCCGGTCTCGCATCGGCTCAGCAGTCCTACTACCGCACCGCGCAGGTTCCGGGACAGGCCACCGCCGACACCTGGACCGATCCCGGCGCGCCCGCGCAAAACGCCATGCAGGGCCAGTCGACCGACACGTCCTACGGCGGCTCGCCGATGACACGCGGCGCGGCCGGCGCAACCACGATGGGCACGATGGACAGTCCGGCCTCCAAGCCCTGCACGCGCGGGCCGCAATGCAATATCTTCTTCGGCCAGTGAATTTTTTAGACTGCGCCAGCATAGGTGCATGACCCGGCGCGTCCGTTCGGTGAGAACGGACGCGCTTCCCTTATCCACGGAATGGCCAGCATGCACTGCGACGAATCTCCCGCACCTCTCTTCGACGAAGGCTTCAACCAAGTCGTGACCGAGACGCGCGAGCCGGACGGTTCGCTCGATGCCGGCCGGAAGTAAGCGCGCGATGGCCACCTCGAAAAGCAAGACCGCGCGCATTCGCGTCGGCGTCGGCGGATGGACGTTCGAGCCGTGGCGCGGCACGTTCTATCCGGACGATCTGCCGCAAAAGCGCGAACTCGAATACGCGAGCCGCGCGCTGACGTCCATCGAAGTGAACGGCACGTTCTACGGCGCGCAAAAGCCCGCGACGTTCATCAAGTGGCGCGACGAAACGCCCGACGACTTCGTGTTCTCGCTGAAGGCGCCGCGCTACGCGACGAATCGCCGGGTGCTCGCCGAAGCGGGCGATACCATCGAGCGATTCTTCGGCAGCGGCGTGCTCGAACTGAAGGACAAGCTCGGCCCGATCAACTGGCAATTCGCGCCGACCAAGACGTTCGATCCGGAGGACTTCGAACGCTTTCTCGAACTGCTGCCCGCGAAAGTGGAAGGCCGCGCGATTCGTCACGCGGTCGAAGTTCGGCACGAGAGCTTTTGCGATGCGGCCTTCGTTGCGCTCGCGCGGAAGTATCGCGTCGCGGTGGTCATCGCGGGGGATTCGAAGTATCCGCAAATCGCGGATATCACCGCGCCGTTCGTCTATGCGCGCATCATGGGCACGACCGACAAGCAGGCGAAGGGCTATGCGAAAGCGGCGCTCGATCGCTGGGCCGAGCGCGCGAAGACGTGGTCGTCGGGCGGCTCGCCGGACGACTTGCAGACCTTCGGCAAGGCTGCGCCGAAAGCCGCATCGCGCGATGTGTTTCTCTACGTCATCAGCGGATTCAAGGAGCGCAATCCCGCGGCGGCGATCGCGCTCATCGAACGTCTGAAAGGCTAAAGAACCTCTAGCGGACGAGACACGGCTTCTTGTTGTCGAACTTCCAGTTCGGAATCAGATATTGCATCGCGACGCCGTCGTCGCGCGCGCCGAGTCCATGCTGCTTGTACAGTTCGTGCGCCCTCTCGACTTCGTCCATATCCAGTTCGACGCCCAGGCCCGGCGCTTCCGGCACCTTCACTTTCCCGCCGACGATCTGGAGCGGATCGCGCGTCAAACGCTGGCCGTCCTGCCAGATCCAGTGCGTGTCGATAGCGGTGATCTTGCCCGGCGCGGCAGCGGCGACGTGCGTGAACATCGCGAGCGACACGTCGAAGTGATTATTCGAATGCGAGCCCCACGTCAGGCCCCAGTCGTTGCACATCTGCGCGACGCGCACCGAGCCTTGCATCGTCCAGAAATGCGGATCGGCGAGCGGAATGTCGACCGATTGCAACTGGATCGCATGACCCATCTGACGCCAGTCCGTCGCGATCATGTTCGTCGCCGTCGGCAGGCCGGTCGCGCGGCGGAATTCCGCCATCACTTCGCGGCCGGAATAGCCGTTTTCCGCGCCGCACGGATCTTCCGCGTAGGCGAGCACGTCGTGCTTGTCGCGGCACAGGCGGATCGCTTCGGCCAATGACCACGCGCCGTTCGGATCGAGCGTCACGCGCGCATCCGGAAAACGCTCGGCGAGCGCCGTGACGGCTTCGATTTCCGCATCGCCCGCGAGCACGCCGCCCTTCAGCTTGAAATCGTTGAAGCCGTAGCGCGCTTGTGCCGCTTCGGCCAGACGCACGACCGCCTCAGGCGTCAGCGCGACTTCGGTACGCACGCGGTCCCAATCGTCCTTGCCGTCCGCGCCGGACGCATACGGCAGATCCGTCTTGTGGCGATCGCCGATGTAGAACAGATAGCCGAGCATTTCCACTTCATCGCGCTGCTGGCCTTCGCCGAGCAAGGCCGCGACGGGCACGCCGAGATGCTTGCCGAGCAGGTCGAGCAGCGCGGCTTCGAGCGCGGTGACGGCGTGGATCGTCGTGCGCAGATCGAAGGTTTGCAGGCCGCGGCCGCCCGCGTCGCGATCGGCGAACTTCGTGCGGACCTGATTCAGCACCGCATGCAGATTGCCGACCGATTGCCCGACGACGAGCGAGCGCGCATCGTCGATCGTCTGGCGGATGTTCTCGCCGCCCGGCACTTCGCCGACGCCCGTGTTGCCCGCGCTGTCCGTCAGGATCACGAGATTGCGCGTGAAGAACGGACCGTGCGCGCCGGACAGGTTCATGAGCATGCTGTCGCGGCCCGCGACCGGCACGACGCGCAATTCGGTGACTTTCGGAGTGTTCGTGGACATGAGCGTGATCCTTCCCAGAGAGGTTGAAGCGGGTTTCAGTGCGCGCCTTGATGCGCGACGTGGCCGTCCGGCGTGCGATCCGAGCGGCGGTTGCGCGTGAAGAAGACCGCGACCGCCGCGATCAGCGATGCGACGCCGAGGCCGTACAAGCCGCCCGACACCGAGCCCGTATGTTGTTGAAGATAGCCGAAGGTCGCAGGCGCGAAGAAACCGCCGAGATTGCCGACCGAGTTGATGAGCGCGAGCACGCCAGCCGCGACGCGCGCATCGAGATAGCCTTGCGGAATCGGCCAGAACAGCGACGACGCCGCCTTGAAGCCGATCGCGGAGAAGCAGATGGCGACGAACGACAGCACCGCGTTGCCGGTCGTCGATGCGAACAGGCCACATGCCGCGATCACGAGCGCCACGGCGACCCACGCCTGCTGGAAGCGCCAGCGCGCGGAGAGCAGCGCGAAGCAGTACATCGCGACGATCGCGATCATCCACGGAATCGTGTTGTAGAGGCCGACCTGGAAATCGGTGAGGCCGCCCATCTTGCGGATGATCGTCGGCAGCCAGAAGGTTGCGGCGTAAATCGTGAGCTGAATCGCGAAATACATGAAGCAGAACAGCACGATCTGCGGATCTTTCAGCAGCTTGATCGCGGGAATGTGGCCGCCGGTGGCCGCTTCGCGTTCCGCCTGTTCGGATGCGATCGCGTTTTGCAGCGCGCGTTGCTCGTCGACGGAGAGCCAGTGAGCATCGCTGATGCGCGATTTCAGCAGCATCCAGCTCACGCCGCACAGGATGACGGAGAACCCGCCTTCGATCAGAAACATCCACTGCCAGCCGTGCAGGCCGAGACCGCGAATCGACAGCAGACCGCCCGTGATCGGGCCGGACAGAATCGATGCGAACGCCGAGCCGCCGAGGAAAATCGCGATCGCCTTGCCGCGTTCCTTCTGCGGCAGCCATTGCGTGAAGTAATAGATGACGCCCGGGAAGAATCCCGCTTCCGCGACGCCCAGGAGAAAGCGCAGCACGTAGAACGACGTTTCGTTCTGCACGAAGGCCATCATCGCCGCGACGACGCCCCACGTACCCATGATGCGCGTGAGCCACGCGCGCGCGCCGTACTTCTGCATCAGCACGTTGGACGGCACTTCGAACAGCGCATAGCCGATGAAAAACAGACCGCTGCCGAGACCGTACGCCGCCGCGCCGATGCCGAGATCGGTCTGCAAATGCGAGCTCACGAAACCGACGTTCACGCGATCGATGTAGTTCGCGATGAACATGATGAGGAACAAGGGCAGCACATGGCGCTTGACCTTGGCGCTGGCCGATTCGAGCAGATCGGCGGCTGGCGTGGCGGGAATCGTCTTCAAGGGATGTCTCCGGATCGCGTCTCGTGGTACGTTGTCTGATGACATTGTATGGCGAGATGCTTTCGGGGCCAATCGCGTGTTTACCCTTTCTCGGCTCTAGGCTTGTCATATATGGCTTACACGCCTGCGGACACGGAGCGCATGTGCGGACGCTGGCCTTTTAAACTAGGACGTCTGACAACTGCAGAAGCACAAAACCGGTTGCGAAAACGACACTGCCGGCGCGAGGCCGGCAGTGTTCAACGAAGACGGGAAAGGCTGACGCTTACTTCTTGTCCTGCCCGATCTCGTGATTCGCCATGATCTCGAGCGCGCGGACCATGCCCGAGTGATCCCACGCCTTGCCGCCGTGCGCGGCGCACGCATTGAACAACTGCATGCACGTCGACGTGTTCGGCAGCGCGACGCCGAGCGATTGCGCCGTCGCGAGCGCCAGATTCAAATCCTTCTGATGCAGCTCGATACGGAAGCCCGGATTGAACGTGCGCTTCGTCATGCGCTCGCCGTGCACTTCGAGAATGCGCGACGACGCGAAGCCGCCCATCAGCGCGGTGCGAACCTTTTCGGCATCGACGCCGGCCTTCGATGCGAGCAAGAGCGCTTCGCCGACCGCCTCGATGGTCGCGGCGACGATCACCTGATTCGCGACCTTGCAGACCTGTCCCGCGCCGACTTCGCCGATCAGCGAGATGTTCTTGCCCATCAGGTCGAAGAGCGGCTTGACCTTGTCGAACGTGGCTTGCGCGCCGCCGACCATGATCGTCAGCGACGCGGCCTTCGCGCCGACTTCGCCGCCGGAGACGGGCGCGTCGAGATAATCCGCGCCCTTCTCGCGCACTTTCGCCGCGAATTCGCGCGTGGCGATCGGCGAAATCGAGCTCATGTCGACGACGATCTGACCGCTCTTCAGCTTGCTCGCGACGCCGTTCTCGCCGAACAGCACGCGTTCGACGTCCGGCGTGTCCGGCACCATGATGAAGATGACGTCGGCCTGCTCCGCGACGGCCGCGGGCGAATCACAGGCCGTGGCGCCCGCGCCGGTCAGATCGGCGGGCACGCCGCTGCGCGTGAATGCCGCGAGCTGGACGCCGCCCTTGAGAAGATTGGCCGCCATGGGATTGCCCATGATGCCCAGTCCGATGAAGCCTGCCTTTTGCATGTATCGCTCCTTGATGTCGATTTTCGATGCCGGTTTGTCGAGCGCGACGCTCAGTCCGGGATGAAATGTTTGCGCACGCCCTGCGCCGCGTTTCTGAGCATCCCCAGATCCGCGCACACGGCGACGAATGTGCTGCCCATTGCCAGATAGCGCTCGGCGTCTTCCTGCACGGGCGCGAGAATGCCGCTCGGCTTGCCGGCCGCGTGCGCGCGCTCGAACACATGTGCGATGACCGCCTGCACGTCCGGATGGTTCGCTTGGCCGATGTGACCGTACGATGCCGCGAGATCCGACGGTCCGACGAACAGCGCGTCGACGCCTTCGACCGCGATGATCTCGTCGATCGCTTCGACCGCCGCGCGGCTCTCGATCTGCACCGCGACGCTGATATTGTCGTTCGCGACCTGGAAGTAGTTCGGAACCGTGCCGTAGCGATTGCCGCGATGCCCGACCGACACGCCGCGGATGCCCTGAGGAGGATAACGCGTCGCGGCGACGGCGCGCTCGGCATCGGCGGCGCTGTCGACGAACGGAATCAGGAAATTGACGACACCGCCGTCGAGCAGCTTCTTGATCGCGACGGGATCGTTGGCCTGCGGGCGCACGACAGGCGCGCTCGGGCTGTCTTTCAGCGCCATCAATTGCGGGATGAGCGTGAGCGCGTCGTTCGGCGCGTGCTCGGCGTCGAGCAGCATCCAGTCGAATCCGACCACGCCGACGAGTTCGGTGACGATCGGACTCGCCAGCGACATCCAGCATCCGATCAGCCGCTTGCGCTCGCGCAGCGACGTTCGGAATGTATTGGGCAGCGGTTGATATGGTGACGAAGACGGCATGATGCCTCCCTGTGACGACGGCGATCTGATTGGAAAGCGGCAAGTCCGAACTCACGTGGTTATCGGACGTCTTAACACAGGGTACTGTGGAAACGCGGGAAAACGACAGCGGCGTAAACCCTGCATTCCTTTAGTTTAAGAGATTTCTGCTAAGAATCGTCTAATTCTACTTATACGATGTCTTATATCAATTCGCAGGACATGCGGGCTGCGTCGAATTGACGAAGCGTTCCCCACGCAGGAAGATGCGTCGTCGGACATCCCCACGCGCGAGGCTTATCGCGCCATGCGCGTCGACCGATCCTAAGCGAAGCCAAGACGTCCGACAACGGGCGTAAACGCCGCGCTTCCCAGAACAATATCCATCAGCAGCGAATCACCATGGCCAGTCTCACCGATAAAGTCGTCGCAACTCTGATCGAGGATATCGAACGCGGCGTTCTCCGTCCCGGCGACAAGATCCCGACCGAAGCCGCGCTGATGAAGCAACTGTCGGTGAGCCGGTCCGTGGTGCGCGAGGCGGTGTCGCGCTTGCAGGCGGCGAACGTCGTGGAAACGCGGCACGGCGTCGGCACGTTCATCCGCTCGCCCGAGGAACGCGAATCGGTGCGTCTCGCGGATGCCGACCTGTCGAACTTGCTGGACATCATGGCGATCATCGAATTTCGCATCGATCTCGAAGGCGCCGCCGCCGCGCTCGCCGCCGGCAGGCGCACCGACGCGCATCTGAAGCAGATCGCCGCCGCGCTCAAGCGCTTCGAGGAGCAACTCGCGAACGGAAGTACGGACGTGCTGCAACACGACGTCGAGTTTCACTTGCAGATCGCGCGGGCGAGCGGGAATCGCTATTTCCACGACGTGCTTAGTCAGATGGGACGCGGCGTCAGTCCGCGCACGCGGCTGGGCAAGGCCGAAATCGCGGAGCTGGATCAGATCGAACGTCTGCGCTGTGTGCTGAGCGAGCACAAGGCGATCTATCAGGCGATCGTGCGTCAGGACCCGGACGATGCCCGCGCCGCGATGCGCATGCATCTGAGCAACAGCCGCGAACGGTTGAGACACGCGCATGGCGCTGCCGCCTGAATGAGCGCCGATGTTTTGGGCAGTGCCGCCACGTTGTCTGAGTAAACAAAAGAGTTCGTATGTATACGTGGTAGTAGTTAACAAGCTCGCCGCAAATCGGTGGATAACTGGCAATGCGCTTTTTACGTCAGAGGTTTACCGCGCCGACAACTCCGGTATGGCGGGCGTGGTTTCGGCCTGAACTCGGGACAACTTTCGCGTCGTTTCGACGGACGTCGAGTTGTTCAGAAAGCGCCAACAGTTAACGCGACGATGTGCCAACAAGGTTGTCCACAGGACGATGGCTTTGCATGAACCGAAGTCCGCGCGCGGAACGCCGTTCGAAGTGTTCGCGACGTTTCTCAAACTCGGCCTGACATCGTTCGGCGGACCGGTCGCGCACATCGGCTACTTTCGCGCTGAATTCGTCGAACGCCGGAAATGGCTCGACGACACGAGCTTCACCGATCTCGTCGCGCTATGTCAGTTCCTTCCGGGGCCGGCGAGCAGCCAGGTCGGAATCGCGATCGGCTTCGCGCGCGCGGGATGGATCGGCGCGCTGGCGGCATGGACCGGCTTCACGTTGCCGTCCGCGATTGCGCTGATTCTCTTCGCCCTCGGCCTGGCGCACTCGGCGCAGCTGATTCACTCCGGAATCGTGCACGGTCTCAAGCTCGCGGCGGTCGCCATCGTCGCGCAAGCGGTGTGGGGCATGAAGACGTCGCTGTGTCCGGACCGGTTGCGGGCCGGCATCGCCGTGGCCGCCGCGTTGATCGCGCTGACCGTGCCGTCGGCCGCCGGGCAATTGGGCGCCATCGCGTTCGGCGGAATCATCGGCTGGCGGATGTTGACGCTGACGCATCTGGCGTCGGCGAAGCATCGGCGATATGGCATCGGCAGAACGCAGGGCGCGATGCTGCTCGCGGTTTTTTTCGTGCTGCTCGCTTTGCTGCCGGGCGTCGCCGGTTGGACCGGCGCGAACTGGCTCGCGATGGCGTCGGTGTTTTACCGGTCGGGCTCGCTCGTTTTCGGCGGCGGGCACGTCGTGTTGCCGCTGCTTCAGGCGAGCGTCGTGCCGAACGGATGGGTGCCCAACGATGTTTTTCTCGCCGGATATGGCGCGGCCCAAGCCGTGCCGGGGCCGCTCTTTACCTTCGCCGCGTTTCTGGGCGCGGTGATGCCCGCGCCGCTCGGCGGATGGATCGGCGGTTTCGCGATGCTCGTCGCCATGTTCCTGCCCGCGTTCCTGCTCGTGCTCGGCGCACTGCCGTTCTGGGAGACGTTGCGTCAGCGGGACGCGATACAGCGCGCGATGGGCGGCGTGAACGCGGCGGTCGTCGGCATTCTCGGCGCGGCGCTGTACGACCCGGTCTGGACGAGCGCCGTGCATTCGCGTGCGGATGTCGCGCTGGCGTTGGCCGCGTTCGGTTTGCTCGTCGTGGGGCGCGTGTCTCCGGTGATCGTCGTGGCGCTGACCGCGATCGGCGGATGGGTGATCGGCGCGTGAAAATGAAAAAGGTCCGCGACATGCGCGGACCTCTTTATTCTTTTTCAGCCGATCAACCGACCTTATTCCACCGTCACCGACTTAGCCAGATTGCGCGGCTTGTCGACATCCGTCCCGCGCGCACACGCCGTGTGATACGCGAGCAACTGCAGCGGCACGACGTGCAGGATCGGCGACAACGCGCCGTAATGCTCCGGCATGCGGATCACATGGATGCCGTCCTCGCTGACGATGCGCGTATCGGCATCCGCGAACACGTACAGTTCGCCGCCGCGCGCGCGCACTTCCTGCATGTTCGACTTCAGCTTTTCGAGCAGCGCGTCGTTCGGCGCGACGGTCACGACCGGCATCGCCTCGGTGACGAGCGCGAGCGGCCCGTGCTTCAGCTCGCCCGCCGGATACGCTTCAGCGTGGATGTACGAAATTTCCTTGAGCTTCAACGCGCCTTCGAGTGCGATCGGATAATGCAGGCCGCGGCCGAGGAACAGCGCATTCTCCTTGCGCGCGAACTCTTCCGACCACGCGATGATCTGCGGCTCCAGCGCGAGCACGCTGTTCAGCGCAGCCGGCAAGTGGCGCAGTTGCGTGAAGTACGCCGCTTCGCGCTTCGCGTCGACGTGACCGCGCATCTTCGCGAGCGTCACCGCGAGCACGAAGAGACCGACGAGCTGCGTCGTGAACGCCTTCGTCGATGCCACGCCGATTTCGGTGCCCGCGTGCGTCAGGAATGCGAGTTCGGTCTGGCGCACCATCGCGCTCGTCGCGACGTTGCACACGGCGAGCGTGTGCTTGTGGCCGAGCGACTGCGCGTGCTTGAGCGCGGCGAGCGTGTCGGCGGTTTCGCCCGATTGCGAAATCACGACGACCAGCGCCTTTGGATTCGGCACCGATTCGCGATAACGATATTCGCTCGCGATCTCGACCTGCGTCGGAATCTTCGCGATCGATTCGAGCCAGTATTTCGCCGTCACGCCCGAGTAGTAGCTCGTGCCGCACGCGAGAATGAGAATGCTGTCGACCTGCGAGAACGCGTCGCGCGCCGCTTCACCGAAGAGGCTCGGGCTGAACTCGTCGGCTTGCGGAATCGTGTCGGTGATCGCGCGCGGCTGCTCGAAGATTTCCTTTTGCATGAAATGGCGATACGGCCCGAGCTCGACCGCGCCGCCGTACGCCGTCACCACGCGCACTTCGCGCTCGGCGGGTACACCTTCGCGATCGACGATCTTCACGCCTTCGAGACCGATCTCGACAACATCGCCTTCTTCGAGGAACGCGAAGCGGTCCGTGCTGCCGGCGAGCGCGAGCGCATCGGAAGCCAGGAAGTTTTCGCCCTCGCCCACGCCGACGACGAGCGGCGAACCCTGACGCGCGCCGACGACCGTATGCGGCTGATTCCGGTGCATCACCGCGATCGCATACGCGCCGTGCAGTTGCTTCACGGCCTCGCGCACGGTTTGAAAGAGATCGCCGCGATACATGCTGTGAATCAGATGCGCGATGACTTCGGTGTCGGTCTGCGACACGAACTCGTAGCCCTTGCCCTTCAGCATTTCGCGCAGCGACTCGTAGTTCTCGATGATGCCGTTGTGCACGAGCGCGACGGTATCGCGCGAGAAGATCGGATGCGCGTTGTCGGTGACGGGCGCGCCGTGCGTGGCCCAGCGCGTGTGCGCGATGCCGGTCATGCCGCCGAGGTTCGTCTCGCGCACTTGCGCGTCGAGATCGGATACGCGCGCGACGCTGCGCGCGCGGCGCGGCTCGCCGTTGCTCAGAACGGCCACGCCGCACGAGTCGTAGCCGCGATATTCGAGCCGGCGCAGACCTTCGACCAGCACCGAGACGATGTTACGTTGCGCTACCGCGCCGACAATTCCGCACATGGACGTTCTTCCTCTGAGACTTGCATTCGAAAGCGCGATGCACGATGCGCCGCGCGCGTTGGGCTGAATCTGACGTACAGCCTTACGACTTCTTCTTGACCGGGCGCACGTAGCCCGTCTTGCTCACTTGCGACTTCTCATTGAGCACCAGCTCGCCTTCGCCAACGTCCTTCCATACTGTCGTGCCGGCCGCGATCGTCACGCCGCGGCCCACGCGCACCGGCGCGACCAGTTGCGTATCCGAGCCGACGAACACGTCGTCCTCGATCACCGTGCGATGCTTGTTCGCGCCGTCGTAATTACAGGTGATGGTGCCCGCGCCGATGTTCACGCGCGCGCCGACATCCGAATCGCCGATATAGCTGAGATGGTTCGCCTTCGAGCCGCGCCCGAACACCGCGTTCTTCACTTCGACGAAGTTGCCGACATGCGCTTCATCGCCGAGCGTCGCGCCCGGACGCAGCCGCGCGTACGGACCGAGCACGACGTTCGCGCCCGTCTTGCCGCCTTCGATGTGCGTGTACGCATCGATTCGCGTGCCCGCGCCGATGGTCGCGTCGCGGATCACGCAGTTCGGGCCGATCGTCACGTTGTCGGCGAGCGTCACGCGTCCTTCGAAGACGCAATTCACGTCGATCGACACATCCGCGCCGCATTCGAGCGTGCCGCGCACGTCGATGCGCGCCGGGTCCATCAGCGTCACGCCCGCATCGAGCAGCGCGTTCGCGACGTTGCGCTGATGGATGCGCTCCAGCTCCGCGAGCTGGATCTTGCTATTCACGCCGAGCGTTTCCCATTCGGCGTCCGGCTGCGCGGTGACGACTTCGACGCCCGCTTCGATCGCGCGCTCGACGACGTCCGTCAGATAGAACTCGCCCTGCGCGTTGTTGTTCTTCAGCGACGCGAGCCACGATTCGAGCGTGCGCGTCGGCGTGATGACGATCCCCGTATTGATTTCCGCGATGCGCCGTTCCTCCTCGCTCGCATCCTTTTGCTCGACGATCTTCTTCACCTTGCCGGCGGCGTCGCGCACGATGCGCCCGTAGCCCGTCGGATCGCCCACGTTCACGGTCAGGACGCCGTAGCGCTCCGCGCCCGCGGCGGCGATCAGACGTTCGAGCGTGCTCGCACGCGTGAGCGGCACGTCGCCGTACAGCACGAGCGTCGGAACCGATGGATCGAGCAGCGGCAGCGCCTGCTGCACGGCGTGTCCCGTGCCGAGTTGTTTGTCCTGCAGAGCGAACTGGACGTCCGGCGCGCCGACGGCCTCGCGAACCTTGTCCGCGCCATGTCCGACGACGACGACGAGCCGCGTCGGCGACAGCGTGCGCGCCGTATCGATGACGTGCGCGAGCAGCGGTTTGCCCGCCAATGGATGAAGCACTTTCGGCAGGGCGGAGCGCATGCGCTTGCCCATGCCGGCAGCCAGAATCACGATGTTCATCGCTGAAAGCCTTGCTGGTATGACGAGCCGCCAATTTATCACGCGGCTCTTTGGCGCAATGCGGCGAAACCCACGCTGCGCCTTATTGGATAAAGGTTACAGGTCGTCGAACTGCACAATTGAAACCGTGCCGGACGTTCCTGACGGTTCGGTCGCACACGGTTCCTCGTCGAACGCGATATCGCCTTGCGGATCGGCCTCGCCCGTCGCGCGCAATCCGGCGAACGGGAAAAGTTTGCTGTCCATCAGATGCGACGGCACCACGTTCGACAGCGCGTTGAACATGTTTTCCACGCGCCCCGGAAAACGCTTGTCCCATTCTCGGACCAGCGCCTTCATTTCCGCGCGCTTCAGATTCGGCTGGCTGCCGCACAGATTGCACGGAATGATCGGGAATTCGCGCAGTTCGGCGTATTTTTCGAGATCGACTTCCTTCACGTACGCGAGCGGACGAATGACGATGTTCTTGCCGTCATCGGATTGCAGCTTGGGCGGCATGCCCTTCAGCTTGCCGCCGTAGAACAGGTTGAGCAGCAGCGTCTGCAGGATGTCGTCGCGATGATGTCCGAGCGCGATCTTCGTCGCGCCGAGCTCGCCCGCGACTCGATACAAAATGCCCCGGCGCAGTCGCGAGCAGAGCGAACATGTCGTCTTGCCTTCCGGCACGAGCCGCTTGACGATGCTGTACGTGTCCTGATTCTCGATATGAAACGGAATGTCGAGCTTGCTCAGATATTCCGGCAGCACGTGTTCCGGAAAGCCCGGCTGCTTCTGATCGAGATTGACGGCGACGATCTCGAAGTTGATCGGCGCGCGCTCGCGCAGGCGCATGAGGATGTCGAGCATCGCGTAGCTGTCCTTGCCGCCGGACAGGCACACCATGACCTTGTCGCCTTCCTCGATCATGTTGAAGTCGCCGATCGCCTCGCCGACCTGGCGCGCGATGCGCTTGAACAGCTTGTTGTTCTCGTACGCTTCCTTTTGCTGGCGCTTCGTCAGCGCCTCGCGCACCGGCTTTTGCGCTTCTGCGGTTTCGGCTGCGGCTTCGATCGTGTCGCGCGCGTTCATGCTCGTTCCTCTTTGATGCGGAAGACTTCGACGCCGACCGCGTCGCAATCGGGATAGACGTCGGGCTTTTCCGTCGACACGGCCACGGCGCGCACGTTCGGATGCGCGAGCAGCGCGGCCGCGACGTCGTCGCACAGCGTTTCCTGCAAATGGATGTGTCCGCGCTTCACGCGCTCGGCGATGGTCGAGCGCATGAAATCGTAGTCGACGACTTCGGCGAGCTTGTCGGCGACGGGCGTCGACAGCGCGAGCGGCACGTACAGCTCGACGTTGATGACGACACGTTGCTCGCCGCGCTTTTCGAAGTCATGCACACCGATGTTGATGCGAACTTCGTAGTTACGCAGAAAAAGCCGCCGGCAATCGGTCAGCCGGGGATGCGAAAGTGCGGCAAGCATGTTGGTTCCAATATTCAGTGGCGCGTTTCAGGACTTTTGCGCGCCGATCATGTACATGACGTCGCGCGGACTCGGCACGAGATGCTGGCCGCCGTCGACGACGAGCGTCGTGCCGGTCACGCCGTGCGCGTTCGCGAGATAACACGCGGCCTGCGCGACGTCGTCGACCGTCGATGCGCGGTTGAGCGGCGTCACGCGATGCGCCGTCTCGAACGACGCGGGCGTCTGGCCGGCGGAAATCAGCGTCAGACCGGGCGCGAGGCCGACGACGCGCAGTTTCGGACCCAGCGCCTGCGCGAGCGCGATGGTGGCGTTTTCGAGCGCCGCCTTCGTCAGCGTGTACGACAGGTAGTCCGGGTTCATGTTGTACAGCTTCTGATCCAGCACGTTGATGACGACGCCGCGTTGCGCGTCATCGACGGTTGCGGCCTCGGGCGTGATCTCGTGCAGCATGCGCGCGAGCGTGAGCGGCGCCGCGACGTTGACGGCGGTCATCTCGAGCAGCTTCGCGTAGCCGAAGTCGATGGCCGTATCTTCGTCGAAACGCGACGCGCAGTTCACCACGCAGTTCAGACCGCCGAACGCTTCGGCGCACGCCGGCACGAGCCGTTCTACCTCGGCCTCGACGGCGAGATCCGCTTTCAGTGCAACCGCGCGGCGCCCGAGCGACTCGATATCCGCGACGGTTTCGCGCGCTTCATGCGCCGAGTGGCCGTAATGCACGGCCACATCCCAGCCTTGCCGCGCGAATTCGAGCGCGACGCCGCGCCCGATGCGTTTCGCCGCGCCGGTCACGAGCACGGCGCGCGCACGCGAAACGGAACCGGATGACGACGTGTTGACGGAAGAAAACGGCGTGGAAGCGCTCATTTACAATACTGGGATGAATCCGAATGCCAGACAATCCGATAGTTTACCTGCTCCGGGCGCCGACGCGCTCGCGCAGTCCGAAGCGCTCACCGACCTGATCCGCGGGCGCATTGTCGCGGCGGGCGGCTGGTTGCCGTTCGACCGCTATATGGACCTCGCGCTGTACGCGCCCGGCCTCGGCTATTACGGCGGCGGAGCAATGAAATTCGGCCGCCGCGCGGAAGACGGCAGCGATTTCGTCACCGCGCCGGAACTGTCCCCGCTTTTCGCGACGACGCTCGCGCGGCCCGTCGCGCAGGCGTTGCTACAGAGCGACACTCGGCAATTGATGGAATTCGGCGCGGGCACCGGCAGGCTCGCGGCGGGCTTGATGAACGCGCTCGCCGAACTCGATGTGGCCTTCGACAGCTACACGATCGTCGATCTTTCGGGCGAGTTGCGCGAACGTCAGCGC
This sequence comes from Caballeronia sp. ATUFL_F2_KS9A, assembly GCF_023630765.1. NCBI lineage: Bacteria > Pseudomonadati > Pseudomonadota > Betaproteobacteria > Burkholderiales > Burkholderiaceae > Caballeronia > Caballeronia sp. ATUFL_F2_KS9A. The sequence goes on from NZ_JALQEK010000020.1 coordinate 46,928, forward strand.
GAGACCATCGAGAAGGACGCGCCGGCGCTCGCCGCGAAGGTGAAATGGCTCGACGCGCTGCCCGATGCGTTCGAGGGCGTCGTGATCGGCAACGAAGTGCTCGACGCGATGCCTGTGCGTCTGGTCGTGCGCAAGCTCGGCGCGTGGCACGAGCGTGGCGTCGTGGCGCTGAACGACCGCTTTGCCTTCGATGACCGGCCGATCGCGCCGGACGCGCAGGTCGAACTGATCGATGCCGCCATCGATGAAGCCAACGACGAGCCTTTTGCCGAATATGTGACGGAGACGCACGAGGCCGCGCTCGCGTTCACGAAGACCGTCTGCACGATGCTTGTGCGCGGTGCGGCATTTTTCATCGACTATGGTTTTCCGCGACGCGAGTTCTATCACGCGCAGCGCGCGGCGGGCACGCTGATGTGTCACTACCGGCATCGCGCGCATTCGGATCCGTTTCTGTATCCGGGATTGCAGGACATCACGGCGCATGTCGAGTTTACGGGCATCGCGGAAGCAGGCGTCGAAGCGGGTGCGGATTTGCTCGGATTTACGTCGCAGGCGCGGTTTCTGATGAATGCCGGCATCACCGATGTGCTCAGCGATCTCGATCCCGCTGATGTGAAGCGCTTTTTGCCTGCTGCGAATGCCGTGCAGAAGCTGCTTTCGGAGGCGGAAATGGGCGAGTTGTTCAAGGTGATCGCGTTTTCGCGCGGCATTCCCGGAATGCTGGATGCGTTTTCGGCCGGCGATCGGTCTCATACGCTATGAGTAAGCGATCATGATCCGCTGGCTGCTCACTACGTTTATCGCGCTCGCGATTCTTTCGGGGTCGCTGCCGTGGCTCAAGAAGATCGGCATCGGGAGGCTTCCCGGAGATTTCACGCTGCGGATATTTGGGCGGGAATATTCGTTTCCCTTTATGTCGACGCTGCTGTTGTCGGTTTTGTTGTCGTTGATTGCGCGGGCGCTTTGAGGGTTTTTTGCTTTTGCTTTTGCTTCTGCTTTCGTTTTCGCCGGATCCCGTTTTCGCGTCGGTCTATTAGCACTGCCCCTGTGCGGGGCGGCACTCACTTTCTTTGCTGCTGCAAAGAAAGTAAGCAAAGAAAGCAGCTACTGACACGCCCGCGGTCACACGCAATTTGGGTAGTCCTCTCGTCCATCGTGGGCTGCCTAACGAGTGCCCTCATAGGCCCCATCGGGCTTGGCTCGCGCACGGTCTGCCACCTCGCACCACACACCAAACTGGTTCAGCACCAAACAGCTCCGGCCCGCTTCGCGGCCGACCGGTGAATCGGGTCTGCGTGTGCTTCGCTACTAACGTCTTAATCTCGCTGCACTTGCCGCACGTTGGTTTCCCTTGCATACCGGGCGGCAGCGCGTAGCGCTGTGCCGAAGCTCTTTCGAGCTGAACCAGCGTTCTCAACGGTTTCGGGCGGCGGACCGTGCGCGATCCAAGCCCGGTTATTGTGATGAGGGCACTCTTTAGGCGAGTGCCGCCTGTGACGAGAGAACTACCCAAATTGCGTGTGACCGCGGGCCTGAAGAGCTGCTTTCTTTGCCTACTTTCTTTGCAGCAGCAAAGAAAGTAGGTGCCGCCCCGCACAGGGGCAACGCTAATAGACCGACACGAACACGGGATCCGGCGAAAACAAAAAAACTAACGAACCGCAGGACAAAGCAAAACAAAACAAAACAAAGCAAAACAAGAAGCCGTCAAACCCCCAAAGCGCCTTTCACCGCCGCGACCCGCGCATCATGCACGGCATCCTTGATCTTGGAAGGATTAGAAGCAAACGCCTGCGCAACGGCCCCGGCATCGACCGCACGAGCCGCAACCAACGCCTCCCGCAAACGCTCAGCCTGCGGATAAGCCTGCTGCTCCAACCCAAGCCGCCCACGCGCATCCGCGACACAAGCCTGTAGCGCTTCAGCAAACCGCGCAGGCTTGCGTATCGCATCCGATCGCTCGAACAGCCTGACGAGCGCCGCCGCGCCCATCTCCATCACGCGATGAATATTCCCGTGCTCACGCGCGACGAGCATCGCCAGATCGCGGCATTCGTTCGGCACGCGCAAGCGCTCGCACAAAGGCCGCAAGAGGTCGACGCTGCGTCCCTCATGGCCGATATGCCGCGGCAAAACATGTTCCGGCGTCGTCGCCTTGCCAAGATCGTGCGTCAGCGCCGCGAAGCGCACCGGCAATGCGAATCCCTGCGACGCCGCGTAGTCGAGCACCATCATCACGTGCACGCCGGTATCCACTTCCGGGTGATAGTCCGCGCGCTGCGGCACGCCCCACAACGCATCCACCTCCGGCAGAATCCGCGCGAGCGCGCCGCATCCGCGCAGCACGTCGAACATGCGCGACGGCTTCTTTTCCATCAGCCCGCGCGACACTTCCTGCCACACACGCTCGGCGACGAGCGCATCGACTTCGCCCGCCGCGACCATCCGCTTCATCAGCTCGGCGGTTTCGGGCGCGACATCGAAATCCGCGAAACGCGCCGCAAAACGCGCGAGTCGCAGAATACGCACCGGATCCTCGATGAACGCATCGCCGACATGCCTGAACAACTTGTTCTTCAGATCGCTCTGCCCGTCGAACGGATCGATCACCGGACCGGTCAGCTCGCCCGCCGGCGTGACTTCGCGCGCCATCGCGTTGATCGTGAGATCGCGGCGCGCGAGATCTTCCTCGAGCGTCACATCCGGCGAATAGTAGAACTGGAAGCCGTGATAACCCGCCGCCGTCTTGCGCTCCGTGCGCGCGAGCGCGTATTCCTCGTGCGTCTGCGGATGCAAAAACACCGGAAAGTCCTTGCCGACCGGCCGATAACCCTGCGCCACCATCTGCTCCGGCGTCGCGCCGACGACGACATAATCGCGATCCACCACCGGCACGCCGAGTAATTCGTCGCGGATCGCGCCGCCGACTGCGTAGATGTTCATCGCGCTTCCTCGCGCGCGCCGTCGATCCACGCCGCGACCGCGGGCAGCGCCGTCACGCGCTTCGCATAATCGAGCGACGTCGCGCTCAGTTCAGGCGCGTAGGTGTTGAAGCGCATGACGACCGGCGCGAACATCGCGTCCGCGATACCGAACTCGCCGAACAAAAACGGCCCGCCCGATTTCGCCAGGCACTCCGCCCAGATCGCCTCGATGCGCGCGATGTTCGCGAGCGCGCCCGGCGTCGCGCCCGCGCCCGGCGCGCGCGTCGTGATTTCCATCGGCATGTTCTCGCGCAAGTCCGCGAAACCCGCGTGCATTTCCGCGCTGATGCTGCGGGCGCGCGCGCGGAGAGCCGCATCGCGTGGCCACATCGCGTGTTCGGGATGCGCCTCGGCGATCGTTTCGACGATCGCGAGCGACTCCCACACGGAATCGCCCGCATCGGTGATGAGGCACGGCACCTTGCCGGACGGCGACACTTCGAGAATCTTCGCTTTCGTGTCGGGCTGGCCGAGGCGGATCAGCGTCTCTTCGAACGGGATGCCGAAATGTTTGAGCAGCACCCACGGGCGCATCGACCAGGAAGAATTGAACTTGTCACCGATAACGAGTTTCATGCGATCACAAAAAGAAGATTAACGATGCGCGGTTGCGCGATATCCGTTGAAGCGCGAGCGCGGCGAGTTGCCGCTCAGATACAGCGGCGCGATGGTCTCGATGCTCGCCGGCTCGTCGATGCCCAGTTCCGGCGCAAGCGGCCCGCTCGCGATGCTCGGCGTCTTCATCGAATCGAGATTGTCGCGCGAGATGACGGGCTGGCCGGGCGCCATTTCCATCGTCATCGCCTGCAGGCGGCCGAGGCTCTCCGGCAGCTTGATGATGCGCGAATGCTTGCCGATGGTCGCGCCCGCGAAACGCACCAGTTCCGCGAGCGTGTAGACGCTCGGCCCGGCGAGCTCGTAGACATGGCCATTGGCGGCGTCGAGATCGAGCACGTTGACCATCGCCTTCGCCACGTCGCCGACGAAGACCGGCTGAAACTGCGCATCGGCACAAGCGAGCGGAATCACCGGGAACATGCGTTCCAGAAACGCAAACTGATTCAGCAGATTGTCCTCCGGACCGAACACGACGGAACTGCGAAAGACCGTCCAGTCGAGTCCGGATTCTCGGACGATCTTTTCGCCGTCGCCCTTCGAACGCAGATACATGCTCGGGCCCGCCGGATCGGCGCCGATCGCGCTCATATGCAACAGACGCCGCACGCCCTTCGCCTCGCACGCGGCGGCGATCTTGCGCGGCAGTTCGACATGCGCTTTCGCGAACTCCGGCCCGTACGGATCGTCGCGCCGTCCCTGAAGAATGCCGACGAGATTGATCACGGCATCGCTCTGATCGATGAACGCGGCGAGTTGCACGGGATCGTGCACATCGGTCTCGATGACATCGACGGGCAACAGCGTGAGATGCGCGGCGTTCGAGCGCCGTCGCGTCGCGACGCGCACGTTCTTGCCGAGATCGACGAGCGCATTGACGAGATGGCTGCCGATGAATCCCGAACCGCCGATCAACGCTATATGTTGGTGTCGCATAGTTCGCCTCTTGGGTCGCGGCCTGACGAATGCGGCTTCAGTTCAGAACGCCGGCGCAGAAATGAAAACGCCCGCGCGTCCTGTCGTTCGACGCGCGGGCGTGAAGCTTCGTTTCAGACGGTCAGGGTGCGATGTAGCCCAGACGCGCCTTCAACGACTGCGGACGGCCTTCGAACAGCGCCGCGTAATAGACGGTGTTCGACAGCACGTTCTTCACGTAATCGCGAGTCTCGGTGAAAGGGATCGTTTCAGCAAAAACCGCGCCCTCGACGGGTGCGCGCAAGTCCTGACGCCACTGCTTCGGCCGGCCCGGCCCCGCGTTGTAGCCAGCGGTCGCGAGCACGGGCGAGTTATCGAATTGATTGTAGATCATCGACAGGTAATTCGTGCCGAGCAGGATATTGGTGTTGATGTCGTTCATCTGCGCGCGCGACACCGTGCCGAGACCGATCTTCTTCGCGACGAGTTGCGCCGTGCCCGGCATCAGTTGCATCAGGCCGCCCGCGCCGACTTCCGACCGCGCGTTGATGATGAAACGCGATTCCTGACGGATCAGCCCGTACGCCCATTCGATGTCGAGATTGGTGTCCTTCGCGTCGCGCTCGACGATATCGCGGAACGGCGACAGATAGCGCAGCGTGAAATCGTGCTCGGCTTTCGTCTTGTCGGCGGTGTTGACCGTGCGGTCGAACATCTCGATGCGCTTCGCATACTGCGCGGCGGCGAGCAGTTGACGATCCGTCATCGTGCGCAGCGGCCAGTTCCATTCGCGGTTGCCTTCGAGCCGCATGTTCAGCGCGTAGAAACGCTGCGACAGCGCGAAGCCCGGCACCGATTGCATCTGCTCGATCTCGGCGTCGGACACCGTGGTGCGCGGCGGCACCGTGATCTTCTGACCGAGCTCTTCGAGCGCGAGCTGGCCGTAGAAGTTGTATTGATCGGCGATGCTCTGGAATTCCTGATTCGCCGTGGCCGTATCGCCGGCCTGCTTCACGGCGCGCGCGTGCCAGTAGACCCACGACGGCTGCGCGCGCAGTGTGGGCGGCATCTGTTCGATGGACCAACGCACCATGTTCCAGTCGCCGATGAGGAGCGCGCTGCGCGTGCGCCATTCGTACGCCGGGTTGGACAATTGCGCGTTCGCCGACAGCCGATACCAGTCGGCCGCCGACGGCATGCGCTTGATCGCCGCCTGATAGCCGATCGTGCCCCAGCCGGTCGCGCGCTCCGCGGGCGTGAGACTCGGCGCGACGGAACTGAACGTGGCGGCGGCCATCGCCGGATCGTTGCGGGCGAGGCGCGTGACCGCGAGCAGCGTCAGCTGATGCGCCGGCGTGTTGGGCATCACGCCGCGCGCGAGATAGAGCGGCGGCTTGTTGACGGCGTCGTCGAAGAGCGAATCCTTCGGCTTTTCCTGGCCGAGCGCGTCGACGATATTCGAACCCGTCGACGTGTAGTTCTGCTCGTAGGCAAGGCGGATCTGCTGCCAGACATCGTCGCTCGTGAACTGGCCGGACGCCGCGAGCGCGCCGATCAGATCGACGCAACCGTCGCCATACCATTTCGGCTCGACGAGCAGCGCGCGCGCCGCATCCGCGACGTTCTCGCCGCGCGACAAACGCGCTTCGAGCGCATAGCACTTGACCTGCGTGTCGTCGTTGAGAACGAAACGGGAATACTGCTGCTCGAAGTTCTTCCAGTCGTGACGGCCGCCGAGCACGACGAGATAGTCGTTGCGCAGGCGGTCTGCAATCGCCTGGCCGTCGTAGCGCTGCAGGAACGAGAGCACCGGCGCGTCGGGCGCGTCGAGGCGCGCGTGGCCCTGCGAATCGAAAAGCTGCGGCTTGATCGTGAAGTATTCGATGTAGCTCGGCGCCGGGTAATCCGGAATCTGGGCGGCGAGCATCGCGGCCTTGCCCGCATCGTTCGCGCGCGCGGCATCGCGCAGCTGCAGGAAGACGCGGTCGTCGGACGTGGGGGAGAAATCTGCATCGGGACGGACGGCGGAGGCCGTGCCGCAGGCGACGAGCGTCGCGGCGGCAAGGGCTGCGCCGACCGCGAGATATACTCGGTTGAGGCGTTTTGACATCTTTATTTCTGGAGCGCGAATGGTCTTGAACCGGGTCCTGAGATCGGAGGAAAGCATAGCACGCAACGTTTGCGACGAACCCAAGCGTGAGCCGAAAAGCGCCTTGCGCGCGACCCTTCTCGCGAAGCGCGAGGCGCAACAGGAGCAAGCCGGCCAGGACGCACGAAACGAGGCGCTCGCGATCCGTCTTCAGGAAGTGCTCGCGCGGCACGAAGCGCGCAGCGTCGGGTTCTACTGGCCGGTCGCGGGCGAATTCGACGCGCGCGACGCGCTCACGCGCTGGCTCGCCGCCGACGCCACGCGCAGCGCCGCGCTGCCGGTCGTCGTGAAACCGCACGCGCCGATGGTCTTCCACGCCTGGCGCGCCGACTCGCCGATGAAAGAAGGCCGCTACCGTATTCCGGTGCCCGCTGAAGAGAAAGCCGTGGTGCCCGAACTGCTGCTGATTCCGTGCGTCGGTTTCGATGCGGACCGGTATCGGCTGGGCTACGGCGGCGGCTATTACGACCGCACGCTCGCCGCGTGGCCTAACGGCGCGCGGCCGATGACGATCGGCGTCGCGTACCAATCGGGTCTGTGCGCGACCTTGCCGCGCGAGACGCACGACATGCCGCTCGACGCGATCGTCACCGAATCCGCTGTCTATTAGAGCGAGGCCGCCGCGCGCGCGGCCGTATCGTAAAGGCCGGAGGCGTTGCGCATCAGTTGCGCGGCCTCGCCGATCTGCTCGTTGGTGAGGCCGCTTTCGCGCAGCGTCTCGATCAGGCAGGCTTCGCGCACTTCGCGATACTTGCCGCACAGCTCGCGGCCCGCCGGCGTCGCGGAAAAGAACACTTCCTTACCGGATTTCTCGCTCTGCACATAGCCGCGAGCGACGAGTTTTTTCAGCGCATACGTGGCAACGTGCGTGTCCTCGATGTTCAGCACGAAGCAGATGTCGGCGAGCTTCTTCTTGCGGTCGCGATGGCTCACGTGGTGCAGCAGCGACACTTCCACCGCCGTCATGTCCTTCGCGCCCGCCGCGGACATGCAGCGCACCATCCAGCGATTGAACGCGTTGCCCGCCATGATGAGGCCGTACTCGAACTCCGACAATTCCGCGCTGGCTTCGGAGACGAGATGCTCGGACGAAACGATCTTGGTGGGATGGCGCGGCATGGCGGTGACCGAATTGAAGTGCGTTGGAGTGTAGCGCAACGTCGATTTTGCGAGCGACGGCGCGCCTCGGCGAAAACCTGTATTGATAATTTCTTGATAATTTATTGACAATGTAACATTCTGCGACGGTGCGGCGTTCATCGAATCGACGAATTTCGCGCATCGCAAAGGCAAATTGAGGCATGACAAGACCACGTATTCATTCGCTGGGCGACTCCGCGCTCGTGTGCGAAGCCGCGCCGCCCGCCACGCTCGACTGCCAGCGCCGCATCTGGGCGCTGGCGGAGCACGCGCGCCTGATGCCGCACGTCGTCGAAGTGGTGCCGGGCATGAACAATCTGACGATCGTGTTCGATCCGCTCGAAGCGGACTACGAAACGCTCGCCGCGCAACTCGAAAGCGGCTGGGACGCGGCCGAGACGCCCGACATGGACAGCGCCGAAATCGAGATTCCGGTGCGCTACGGCGGCGCCGACGGCCCCGATCTCGCCGCGCTCGCGCAGCACACGGGCTTGTCCGTCGATGACGTGGTGAAGCGTCATACGCAAACCGAGTACGTCGTGTTCTTCCTCGGCTTCCAGCCGGGCTTCGCGTATCTCGGCGGGCTCGATCCCGCGCTCGCGATGCCGCGCCGCGCCGAACCGCGTCTCGAAGTGCCGGCGGGATCGGTCGGCATCGGCGGGGCGCAGACGGGCATCTATCCGGCGGCGTCGCCGGGCGGCTGGCAATTGCTCGGGCGCACGGAGCTGAAGCTCTTCGATCCGGCCAGAAATCCGCCGACGCTCATGCAGCCCGGCGACCGCGTGCGCTTCAAGGCGCTGGAGGTACGCGCATGATCGACGTGATTCGCGCGGGCGTGCTCACTTCCGTCCAGGATCTCGGCCGGCGCGGCTACCGGCATCTCGGCGTGAGTTCCGGTGGCGCGCTCGACGCGCTGTCGCTGGAAATCGGCAATCGCATCGTCGGTAACAAGGCGGATGCGGCGGGCATCGAGATCACGTTCGGGCCGACCGTGCTGCGCTTCAAGCATGCGACGCGCATTGCCATCACTGGAACCGATTTCGGCGCGACGCTCGACGACGAACCGGTGTATTCGTGGTGGAGCCTGCCGGTGCGCGCGGGCCAGGAGCTGACGCTGCGCGCGGCGAAGCGCGGCATGCGTTGTTATGTGGCGATCGCAGGCGGCATCGACGTTCTGCCGATGCTCGGCTCGCGCTCGACCGATCTCGGCGCGTGCTTCGGCGGCCTCGGCGGACGCGCGCTGCGCGACGGCGATCGCCTGCCGGTCGGCGTGCCGCAGCCGCACAAGGGCATCGCGTTTTCGCCGGAAGAACCCGCGTTCGGCGTGAAAGCGCCCGCGTGGTGCAAGTTCGTGCTCGTCGACGAACCCGTGCGCCGCGGACGCCATTCGCCGAGCCTCGCGTGGGCCGCCCCGATTCGCGTGCTGCGCGGCCCGGAATACGCGAGTTTCAGCGACGCCGCGCAACAGGTTTTCTGGAACGAGGAATGGACGATCACGCCGAACAGCAATCGCATGGGCTTTCGCCTCGCGGGCACGGCGCTGGAGCGGCGCGAAAAGATCGAGCTGCTGTCGCACGCGGTGTTGCCCGGCACGATCCAGGTGCCGCCGAACGGCCAGCCGATCATCCTGATGGGCGACGCGCAGACCACGGGCGGCTATCCGAAGATCGGCGCGGTCATCAAGGCTGATTTGTGGAAGCTCGCGCAGGTGAGGTTGAACGGCGGCGTGCGCTTTATCGAGACGTCGGCGGAAGAGGCGCGTCACGCGCTCGCCGACGAACGGCAATACGTAAGCCAGGTGGAAACGGCGATCGCGATGCACGAGGAACGCATCGCGCGCGCCGGCTCTTAGCAGCAGGGCGAAAGCCGCGCGAACGACGCGGCGCATACATCCAACATCCAACGGAACGAGTGCGAAAACATCATGGAAATCGATCTCAATGCCGATCTCGGCGAAGGTTGCGGCACCGATGAGGCGCTGCTCGATCTCGTGAGTTCCGCGAACATCGCGTGCGGCTGGCATGCGGGCGGCGCCACGGCGATGCGCGATTGCGTGCGCTGGGCCGTCGAGAAAGGCGTCGCCATCGGCGCGCATCCGAGCTTCAACGATCCCGAGAACTTCGGCCGCAAGGAAATGGACCTGCCGCCGGAGGAAATTTACGCGGGCGTGCTGTATCAGCTCGGCGCGCTTTCGGCGATCGCGCAGGCCGAAGGCGGACGCATCGCGCACGTCAAGCCGCACGGCGCGCTGTACAACCAGGCGGCGAGAAGCGCGGAAATCGCCGATGCCATCGTCTCCGCCGTGCACGATTTCGATCCGTCGCTGCTCGTCTTCGGTCTCGCGAACAGCGGGTTCATCGAAGCGGCGCGGCGCGCGGGCTTGATCGCCATCGAAGAAGTGTTCGCCGATCGCGGTTATCGCGCGGACGGCTCGCTCGTGCCGCGCAAGGAGCCGGGCGCGCTGCTCGATGACGAAAACGTCGTGCTCGACCGCACGCTCGCGATGGTGCGCGATCAGCGGGTGCAGGCCGTGTCCGGCGAATGGGTGCCGCTCAACGCGCAGACGATCTGCCTGCACGGCGACGGCGCGCACGCGCTCGAATTCGCGCGGCGCATTCGCGGCGCGCTGGCGGATGCGGGCATCGAAGTCCGCGCCGCGCACGCCGACGCCTGAGCCGTCAACGCAGGTTCGAACGCCCCGCAACGCCGGGGCGTTTTAGCAAGGAAGTAGTGAATCCACGCGCCCGGTACGAGGCGTGACGTCAATATTGTTTGGAGAACTCATGGCAACCCCTGTCAATCTATGGCCGCTCATCGGTGTGGCCGTCATCATCGCGGGCTTCGTGCTGCGCTTCAATCCGATGCTGATCGTCGCGGCCGCGGCGATCATCACCGGCTTCGCGGCGCATTTTCCCATCGAGAAAATCCTGACCGCGATCGGCACCGGCTTTCTCAAGACGCGCAACATTCCGCTCATCATCCTGTTGCCGCTGGCGGTGATCGGTTTGCTCGAACGGCACGGCCTGCGCGAGCGCGCGCAAATGTGGATTTCGAGCATCAAGGCCGCGACAGCCGGGCGTCTGCTGATCGTCTATCTGTTCGTGCGTGAACTCACGGCGGCGGTCGGCCTGACGGGACTCGGCGGCCATCCGCAGATGGTGCGCCCGCTGCTCGCGCCGATGGCCGAAGGCGCCACCGAAGCGCGCTACGGCAAGCTCTCGGATGCGACGCGCTTCAAGCTGCGCGCGTACTCGGCGGCGACCGACAACGTCGGCCTGTTCTTCGGCGAGGACATTTTCGTGGCGTTCGGCGCGATCGTGCTGATGGTCACGTTCCTGAAGGAAGCGGGCATCGTCGTGGAGCCGATGCACGTCGCCGTGTGGGGCATTCCGACGGCAATCTGCGCGTTCCTGATTCACGGTTTCCGTCTGTGGCTCCTGGACCGCAGGCTCGCGCGCGAACTCGACGCGCTCACGCGCAACGTCGCGGGAGAAAAAGCATGACGCTCACGATCAACTATCTGTTCTATCTCGTCGGCATCATTCTGCTGGTCGTCGGCGGGATGATCCTCACGGACAAATCGCATCCGCGGCGTCTGACCGCTGGCGGATTCTGGCTGATCTACGCGTTGATCTTTCTCGTCGGCGACTGGCTTCCGGTGACGGTCGTCGGCGTGCTCGTCGTGGCGATGGCGCTGATCGCGGGTTTCGGCGGCGTCACCGGCGCGAAGCCGAAGATGCTTTCCGAAGACACGCGCCGCCGGAGCGCCGCGCGGCTCGGCAACAAGCTCTTCGTGCCCGCGCTGACGATTCCCGTCGTCACCGTGATCCTCACGCTCGGCGCGAAATACCTCGTGTTCGGCGGCGTGCCGCTGATCGAGCTGAAGAACGTGACGCTGATCGGCTTCGGCATCGGCTGCGTGATCGCGCTGGCCATTGCCTGCGTGATGACGCGCGACACGGTCGGCCAGTCGATGCGCGAAACGCGCCGTCTCATCGATGCGCTGTCGTGGGCTGCCGTGCTGCCGCAGATGCTCGGCATGCTCGGCCTCGTATTCTCGGATGCGGGCGTAGGCAAGGCGGTCGCGCATGTGACGACGGCTTACGTCAACATGGATTACCGGCTCGTCGCGGTGGCGGTGTATGTCCTCGGCATGGCGCTTTTCACGATGGTCATGGGCAACGGCTTCGCCGCGTTTCCGGTCATGACGGGCGGCGTCGGCGTACCGATTCTCGTCGGCGTATTCCACGGCAATCCCGCGACGATGGCCGCGATCGGCATGTTCTCCGGCTACTGCGGCACGCTGATGACGCCGATGGCCGCGAACTTCAACATCGTGCCTGCGGCGCTGCTGGAGTTGCCCGACAAGAACGCGGTCATCAAGGTGCAGGTGCCGACGGCGGTGACGTTGCTAGTCGCGAATATATTCTTGTTGAACTGGCTGATGTTTATTTGAGCGAATATTTTTATGGCGCATCTCGAGTGCGCGAATATTCGAGCGACGTTCGTCAATCAATAAAATTCGATAATCGGTTTAATGAGCGCACTCAGGAAACACCCTGAGTGCGCTTTTTTTATTTTCCAATACCCGGCTCTGGCTGTGAGCCTCCAACCGCCTGCGTTTTGAGGCAATGGATCATCGCCTTCCGAGGGTGGATCACGTTTATGAATTGCCCGAAGAGGCATGCGTCAATCATTAAACTTTGAAAAATCGCATCCATATTTCAAATATGGGTAATTAGGACGATGCTTATATCTGCCGTGTAATGGCTAATGGAGACTGTTTCACTCATGAATCTGGTTCTCCATATATTCGCCATTCACGATCGACAGGCGAGCCGGTATTCCGCCTTTGTCCGCCATGCGATTGCCGAGCTATTTCCAACTAAATAACGCACCTTCCGGCCGTGATTTACCGCTGCGACTTGTCGAAAGCGTCTTCGTCGTAGTCTGCGCAATAACCGTCCATAAGCAGACCGAGGGAAGCTCATTCGCAGCGTATCGGAGCACCGTCGTCGCACTCGCGATCATTTTCGCGTGGTGCGCAATGGACGTGCGTGGAACGTCTCGTGCCGCGCCCCGCGTAGGCGCGCTTCTGTCGGCGCTCGGGTGGGTGTTCTGCGAAGCGCTCGCCATCGGCACGGTGAAGCTGATGCATCCGGACTACCAGCCCTCGCTCGGTGCATTCGCAGGTCTGGGCGTGATGACCGCGCTCGGAATCTTTGTACTCAGGATCGCCGGTTCGCGTGGGGCGCCAATCTATTCGGTGGCTGTCGCGGGGTGCCGCGATCATTGCGCCTTCCTCGTGCGCAGCCTCGACGCCATCCGCAAGCCAATCTACCGCATCGAAGCGCAATTCGAGACGGGGGCGCCAACAGAGGCTCCGCTGAACGGCGTGCCGCGCTTTTTCGATCTCGACGCCTTTACATCGCATGTGCGTACGCGGCGGATCGACGAACTGTGGCTCGCCCTGCCGCTCACCGATGAGAAATCGCTGCGCCGCGTGCTCCATGCGTTCCGCAACGAACTGGTGAATATCCGGTTCATTCCGGATGTGACCAGCCTGTCGCGCTTCCAAAGCAGCACGGCCGATGGCAACGGCCTGCTCGCGATCAATCTCGTCGCCTCGCCGCTCAACGGTGATACGCCCGCCATCAAGACGATCTTCGATCGCGTGTTCGCCACGTGCGCGATTCTCGGAACCTTGCCGCTGCTGATCGCGATCGCGCTCGCCGTCAAGCTCTCGTCGCCGGGACCGGTGCTGTTCAAGCAGCGACGCCGCGGCGCGAGCGGGCAGCCGTTCGAGATCTACAAGTTCCGCACGATGCACCTGCACGCGGCAGACGACGGCGTCGTCCAGGCCACGCGCGGCGATCCGCGTGTCACGCGCGTCGGCGCGTTTCTGCGTCGCACGAGCCTCGACGAGCTGCCGCAATTTTTCAACGTGCTGCGCGGCGAGATGTCGGTCGTGGGGCCGCGTCCGCATGCGATCGAGCATGACGATCTCTATCAGGACATCGTCGACGACTACATCCATCGGTATCGCATCAAGCCGGGCATCACCGGCTGGGCGCAGATCAACGGATTTCGCGGCGAAACCGATTCGGTCGACAAGATGCAGCAGCGCATCGAACACAATCTCTATTACCTCGGCAACTGGTCGTTCGCGCTCGATATGCGCATCGTCCTCGCGACCATCGTGCGGGGTTTCGTTCATCGCAATGCGTATTGATGCGCAGGCCTTATCCATGAAGCAATCAACCGAACGCGTTCGCCCGGCGACCGGGCGCGCTTCGTTTCTACCAACGACGCTGACGATCGCGCTGACGTGCGCGCTGAGCGCGTGCGCGTTCGCGCCCGGCTTTCACATGAACGAAGCCGGATCGCAGGTCGAAGCCACCGCGGCGACGCCCGCGATCGCCGTTACGGAGCTCGATCTCGCGCTCGTGAAGCGCTACGCCGCGCAACGCAAGACGCGTCAGGATCAGCAGGCGAAGCAGCTTTTCGGCACGCCGGGAACGTACACGGTCGGACCGGGCGACGTGCTGCAGATCGTCGTCTGGGATCATCCGGAATTTGCCGCAGCGCTCGGCTCCGTACAGAGCCAGACGAGCGCGAAGGCAAGCGACCCCGCGCCCGGTTTCGTCGTCGATCAGCAGGGCAAGTTGCGCTTCCCGTATGCAGGGTCGCTGGCGGTCGCCGGGCTGCGCACCGATGAAATCCAGCAAAGGCTGACCAGCGCGCTTTCGACGTATCTCGTCAAGCCGCAAGTCACCGTGCGAATGGCTTCGTATCGCTCGCGCCAGGTCTTTGTCGACGGCCAGGTCCATAACCCCGGCGCGCTTGCGCTGACCGATGTGCCGCTCAGCTTCTACGACGCGATCGCGCGCGCCGGCGGCTTCAGCGACAACGCCGATCAGAGCGATGTCGTGCTGGTGCGCGGCGGCGCCTCGCACCGGATCGACGTGCCGCAACTGCTCGCGCAAGGGCTCAACCCGTCGACGCTGTATCTGAAGTCCGGCGACTTGCTGCGCGTGGCATCGCGCGACGACAACGTCGTCTATGTGATGGGCGAAGTAAGCAGGCCCGGCCGCGCCGCACCGCGCCGCGACGGCCGCATGTCGCTCGCCGATGCGCTCGCGCAGGCGGGCAGCATCAATCCGAACACGGCGGACACCGCGCAGATGTTCGTGATCCGCCCGGACGACGACGCACCGCAAGTGTTTCACCTCGACAGCCGTTCGCCCGTGTCGATGCTCGTGGCGAACGAATTCGAGCTGCAGCCTAAGGACATCGTCTATGTCGACGGCAGCGGCCTCGTGCGCTTCAACCGCGTGATCAGTTTGCTGATGCCGCTGGTCAACGCCGGCCTCACGGCGGGAGTGCTCGCGAAATGATCCGCTCCGTGCTGATGGTGTGCGAGGGGAATATCTGCCGCAGTCCGCTCGCGGCGGCGATGCTCGCGCGCGAGTTGCCGCACCTGCCGGTCGTTTCGGCGGGAACGCGCGCGCTCGCCGGGCATCCAGCCGATCCGGCCATCGCCGACATGGCCGATGCGCACGGCATCCCGCTCGACTCGCACGTCGCGAGACAGCTCGACGGCGCTCTCGTCCGCGAAGCCGATCTGATTCTCACGATGACCCTGGAACAGCGCCGCTGGATCGAGTCGACCTGGCCATTCACTCGCGGCAAGGTCTTCCGCCTTTGCGACGAAACGGGCGCGGACGTGGCCGATCCCTACAAGCGCCATCGCGCGGTGTTCGACCTGGCTTTCGCGCAGATCCGCGCGGGCGTCTCGCAATGGAGCCGCGCATTGGCGGTGCAACGATGAAAGACATTCAAGTCAAACCATCACAGACCTATTCCGACACGACAGGCAACGACGAAATTCGCCTGTTCGAGATTCTCGGCGTCCTGCGCGAGAGCCGCGGGCTCATCGCGGCCGCGACGGCGTGCACGTTTCTGATCGGTTCGCTGTACGCATTCCTCGCCACGCCGACCTATCGCGCCGACGCGCTGATCCAGGTCGATGACGACAGCGGTACGGGCTCGCTCAACGACAAGCTCGGCGATCTCGCGGCGTTGTTCCAGAACAAGGCCAGCACCGATGCGGAAATCGAACTGATGCGCTCGCGCGCGGTGATCGGCGACGCGGTCGCGCGTCTGCACCTCGATATCGATGCGAAGCCGCGTTATGCGCCGCTCGTCGGCAAGCCGTTCGTCCGTTTCCTGGCCGGCGACGGCCTCAACGGCGCGCCGCCCGGCCTGGGCGGTTATGCGTGGGGCGGCGAGCGCATCGCCGTGTCGAAATTCGACGTGCCGGCGCGCTGGCACGGGAAGCCCTTCACGCTGATCGCGGGCGACGCGGGGCGCTACGAACTGCAATCGGCCGACGGCGCCACCATCCTGCGCGGAACGGCTGGCCAGCCGGCGTCCGCGCGAACGGGCAACGACAGTGTCGAACTCACCGTGACATCGCTGCGCGCGCGGCCCGGCACGCGCTTCGACGTGACGCGCCTGTCGACGCAGCGGACCATCGCCGATCTGCAGCAGGGCCTCAAGATCGCGGAAAAGACGAAGCAGTCCGGAATCGTCGGAATGACGCTCGACGGCGCCGATGCCGAAAGCATCACGCAGACGGTCAACACGATCGCGACGCTCTACGTGCAACGAAACGTCGACCGGAAATCGGCACAGGCGCAGCAGATGCTCGCGTTTCTGGGCGATCAGTTGCCGCAATTGCGCGCCGATCTCGACCAGGCCGAAGCACGCTACAACGAATTTCGCGCGCAGCACGGTGCCGTCGATCTGGAAGAGCAAAGCAAGCTGCTGCTTCAAACCGTCGTCGAAAACAAGACGAAGATCATCGAGCTTCAGCAGCAGCGCGTCGACCTGGTTCAGCGTTACACGGCGCTGCATCCATCGGTGACGGCGGTCGACGCACGCATCGCCGAATTGCGGCGGCAATCGGATACCTACGAGCGGCAGATCGGCGAGCTGCCGTCGGTGCAACAGGACGCCGTGCGTCTTCTGCGCGATGTGCGGGTCAGCAACGACCTGTACACCAGTCTGCTCAACAGCACGCAGCAGTTACGCGTGCTCAGGGCGGGCCAACTCGGCAACGTCCGCACCGTCGACTACGCGGTCGTGCCGGAGAAGGCCGTCGCGCCCAAAAAGGCGCTCACGCTCGCGCTCTCGCTCGTGCTCGGACTTCTCGCCGGATGCGGCCTCGCGCTCGGACGGCGGATGCTCAGTCGCGGACTCGAAACGCCGGCGGAGGTCGAAGCGGCGATCGATCTGCCTGTCTATGCGCTCATCTCCCACTCCGACCGCCAGGCGTCGCTCGACGCATCGCGCGAACGCAATCCGGCGAAGCCTCGGGTGCTCGCAAGCGCGTCGCCGAACGACATCGCCATCGAAGGTCTGCGCAGCTTGCGCACGGCGCTGCAGTTCGGCGTTCTAAGGAAGCGCAACAAGATCGTGATGTTCACTGGCGCGCGCCCCGGCATCGGCAAATCGTTCATCTCGGTCAATTTCGCGAGCGTGCTCGCTGCGGGCGGAGAACGCGTGCTGCTCCTCGATGCCGACATGCGGCGCGGCGATCTGCAAGGTGTTCTGGGTCTGGCCCGCGCATCGGGCCTCGCGGAATTGATCGGCGGCGCCAGTCTGCAAAGCGTGATTCGCAGGGGCGTGCTGCCGGGGCTCGATGTCATCACGGGTGGCGGCACGCCCGATTTGCCATCGGAACTGCTGTTGAGCGGGCGCTTCGAGCAACTGTTCGAAGAGCTGCGGACGCTCTATGACTTCGTGATCATCGACTCGCCGCCGGTGCTTGCCGTCACCGATGCCGGCCTGATCGGCCGCCACGCCGATGCGACTCTCCTCGTTGTCCGGCACGGCTGCCATACCGCCGCCGAGCTGGGCCAGACCATGCGTCAGCTCACGAGCGCGGGTGTGTCGGTCGACGGGGCACTGCTTACCAACACGCCGTCCCGCGGGATGTCCTACGGGGCCTTCTCCCAGTATGGAAGCCCGAAGTCATGAAGCCATCGGACTCTTTGCATTCCTCAAGGTCAAGATTGAAAAAACTGCTCTTCACCTTCGGCACGCGTCCCGAAGCGATCAAGATGGCGCCGCTCGTCAAGCGGATGGCGCTCGAATCCGGCTTCGAATGCCGCGTGTGCGTGACCGGTCAGCATCGCGAGATGCTGGATCAGGTGCTCGCGCTGTTCGACATCCGCCCCGACTTCGATCTCAACGTCATGAAGCGCGGTCAGGATCTTTACGACGTCACCGCCGCGATTCTCGCCGGGATGCGCGACGTGCTCGCCGCGTATCGGCCGGACATGGTCCTCGTGCACGGCGACACCACGACGACGATGGCCGCGACGCTCGCCGCGTTCTATCAGCGCATTCCGGTCGCGCACGTCGAGGCGGGGCTGCGGACCGGCAATCTCGCGTCGCCATGGCCGGAAGAGGCGAATCGCAAGCTGACCGGCGCACTGGCCGCGCTGCATTTCGCGCCGACCGGACGCGCGCGGAATAACCTGCTCGCGGAAGGCGTGCGCGACGAAACCATCGTCGTGACCGGCAACACGGTCATCGATGCGTTGCTGCAGGTTCGCGAACGTCTCGCGAGCGATGGCACCCTTCGCGCGCGCGCCGATGACGCCCTGCCTTCCTTCGCGTCCGGACGCCGGCTCGTGCTGGTGACGGGACATCGCCGCGAGAGCTTCGGCGGCGGATTCGAGCGCATCTGCACGGCGCTCGCGCAGATCGCGCATGCGTCGCCGGATGCCGACATCGTGTATCCGGTGCATCTGAATCCGAACGTGCGCGAACCCGTCAACCGTCTGCTGACGGGCATCGGCAACGTGCATCTCATCGAGCCGCTCGACTATCTGCCGTTCGTGCGGCTGATGGATCGCGCCGACCTGATCCTCACCGATTCCGGCGGCATTCAGGAGGAAGCGCCCTCGCTGCACAAGCCGGTGCTCGTGATGCGCGATACCACCGAGCGTCAGGAAGCGGTCGACGCCGGCGTGGTGAAGCTCGTGGGCACCGATACCGCCGACATCGTCGACAACGTCATGCACCTGCTGCACGACGCGCGTGCGTACGCGGCGATGAGCCGTGGCGCGAATCCTTATGGCGACGGCCGCGCATGCGATCGCATCGCCGCCGTCTTGCAGGCGTTCGAGCTTCGCCCGGCTCTGGCCGCCTGATCACCTCTCGCAATAGAAGATAGAAGAAGCACAGTCATGGAATTCCAGACAATCTCCGTCATCGGTCTCGGCTATATCGGTTTGCCTACGGCGGCCGCGTTCGCCGCGCGCCGCAAGCAAGTCATCGGCGTCGATGTGAATCAGCATGCCGTCGATACCATCAATCGCGGCGAGATTCATATCGTCGAGCCGGAACTCGACATGCTGGTGCACGCCGCGGTGACGCAGGGGCATTTGCGTGCGGTGACGTCGCCCGAACCGGCGGATGCGTTTCTGGTGGCGGTGCCGACTCCTTTCACCGACGGCTACAAGCCCGACCTGTCCTATATCGAAGCGGCGAGCCGCGCCATCGCGCCGGTTCTGAAGAAAGGCAACCTGGTCGTGCTGGAATCGACATCGCCTGTCGGCGCGACGGAACAGATGGCGAAATGGCTCGCAGAAATGCGGCCCGATCTGAGCTTTCCGCAGGAGAACGGCGAGGCGTCGGACATTCGCATCGCGCATTGTCCGGAGCGTGTGTTGCCGGGACATGTGATTCGTGAACTGGTGGAGAACGACCGCATCATCGGCGGCATGACGCGGCGCTGCAGCGAAGCGGCGCGCGCGCTCTATCAAACCTTCGTCACGGGCGAGTGCGTCATCACCGACGCGCGCACCGCCGAGATGTGCAAGCTGACCGAGAACGCGTCGCGCGACGTGGGCATTGCGTTCGCGAATGAACTGTCGCTGATCTGCGACCGCCTCGATATCAATGTGTGGGAACTGATCCGGCTCGCGAACCGGCATCCGCGCGTGAATATCCTGCAGCCGGGGCCGGGCGTCGGCGGGCATTGCATCGCGGTGGATCCGTGGTTCATCGTGGATTCGGCGCCCGAGGAAGCACGCCTGATTCGCACGGCGCGCGCCGTGAACGATTCGAAGCCGCACTGGGTGGTCGAGCGCGTCAAACGCGCGGCCGCGCGGTTCAAGGAGCCGGTGATCGCGTGTTTGGGACTCGCCTTCAAGGCGAACATCGACGATTTGCGGGAGAGTCCGGCGCTGGAAATCGTAGCCATGCTCGCGGATGCGCGCATCGGCGGAATCGTCGCCGTGGAACCGAACATTTCGGCATTGCCGCAGCCGCTGCTCGGCAAGATCGAACTGATGAGCATGGCCGACGCGATCAACGCGGCGGACATCATCGTGCTGCTGGTCGATCACCGCGAGTTCACGTCGATGGACGGCAACCGGATGCTGTCGAAGGTGCTGATCGATACACGTGGAGTGCTCGCTCGTGGCTAGGCGCGGCCTTGGCCTTACCGCGGGCTATGCCGTATCCGTGACCGGAGGCGTGGTATCGCTGATGGCCTACGCACGCGTGCTCGGCCCGCAGGTCTATGGCCAGCTCGCGGTCTATCTGGCGCTCGTCGAGGCGTTTCAGGCCGTCGTTTTTCAGTGGCACAGGCTGGCCTTCGTGCGCTTCTGGACGGCCTCGGCCCGGAACGACGACGCCGATGCGTACCTGCGGACGAGTCACCTCGTCTGGCTGGCGATCGCACTCGTCGCGCTGGCCGCCATCGCTCTGGCGCTCGCGTTCGAGGCCGGCAGCCGCCAGGTGTGGCTCGCCGTCGGCGTGCTCGCGCTGGCGAAAAGCGCGGCGCTTTACACGCAGGAAATCGCGCGGGCGGGCAGCGCCGTGTTGCGATACGCATTCGCGTCGTTCCTGCTCACCGTCGGCGCGACGCTCGCGGGACTGATCGCGTGGTCACTGACGCATTCCATGACCTTGACCCTGTATGGGACCGCCGCCATCTTCGTGCTGCAGGCGATTCTCTGCGGCTTCGACAGGGTTGCGGTCATGCGTCACGCGCGCTTCAGCGTGGATCAGTTGCGCGCCATGCTGCATTACGGATTGCCGCTCATACCCGTGTTCATCGCCACGACGGCGATGACGCGCCTCGACCGTCCCATTCTGGCGATGTTCGAGCAACCGGCCGTCGTCGGTATCTACGCCGCGGCCAGCGGGCTCATCACCAACGCCATCTCGGCCGCCTGCCTGCTGATCGTGACGCCGTGTTATCCGTGGCTCTTGCGCGAGAAGGCGTCGCGGTCCGCAGCCGGGCACCGCGCGTTTCATGCCCGGCTCGGCCTGCTGATGCTGGCCTGCGTGTTCGCGGTGTCCATCGTTGTTATGGTGCTGCGTGACGTCGCGCTCCCGCTGATGCTGGGACCGTCGATCGGAAACGCGGCGCTGCCACTGGTGCTGCCGCTGCTGGCGATCGCGACGATTGCCGCGTTCAGGGCGCATTTTTTCGACCAGGCGTATCACCTGCACGCGCGGACGAAGGCGCTGATGAGCATCAACCTTCTGACGATGACGCTCGCGGTAGCCGCAACATATTTCGGCGCGCGCATGGCCGGATGCGGCGGCATGGTGCGCGGCCTTCTCGCGGTGAACGTCGTCGCGCTGCTCATCAGCGCCGCATTCGCGCGGGGCATCGTGGATCTGGGGCGCGTGGTGTGCGGTGCGATCCTCCTGTCTGCGTTCGCCGCGGCGGCTCTGGCGGCGGGCGAGCTGTCGAACGACGTGCTGAATCGCGCGGGCCATGCCGGCATATGGACGGAGTGCCTTTCCGCGATCGTCGCGCTTTCGCTCTTCGGCGGCATGTGCGTTGGCGCGAACGTGGGCTCCATTCGGGAAGCACTGAGGGGCAAGCTATGAATGGCAAGCGCGAGGTTCTGTTTCATATTCCCTGCTTGCATGGCGGAGGCGCCGAGCGCGTCGCCGTCGAAATTGCGAAGCACTTCGTCTCGAAGGGTTTCCGGCCGTTTTTCTTCGTTCACACGGAAGGAACCGCTTATCAGTTGCCGCCCGGCGTCGAAGTCGTCGTCGCGAGCAAGACCGGGCATCTCGCGCGCGTGCTCGAACTGCGTGCGTTGATCAGGAAGAGACGTCCGGAGGCCGTGCTGTCGTTTCTGCCCTATGCCAACCTGATTTCCGTATCGGCCAGACTGTTCGGCGCAAGCCGGACGCGCCTGGTGATCAGCGAGCACTCCGTCTTCGCTCCGTCCGATTCGGTGTACGGGTCTCTGCACAGGACCAGCGCGAAGGCAAAAATCAAGTGGGCGATCGCGCGATGGCTCTATCAGGCGAGCGATTCCATCGTGGCGGTCTCGACAGGCGTCGCACAGGATCTCCGGCGCAGCCTCAAAGGCCGGGCGCCGGACAAGGTGGTCGTCATTCATAACCCGTGCTTCATACCGGGCGCCGTCGCGAACGCGAAGCCGCGTGGAGCCGCCGTGCTCGCTGTGGGGCGGCTGGGCGCGCAAAAAGGCTTCGACGTTCTGATTCGCGCGTTCGCATCCGTGCTGAAGACGCGCGGCGACGCCACGCTCGTCATCGCCGGAGAGGGCAAGGACCGCGCTCGTCTGGAGGCGCTGGTCCGTGAACTGGGTTTGTCCGATAGCGTCAGTCTTCCCGGATTCGCCGGCGATGTCGCGGAGCTCTATCGCAACGCGGATCTTTTCGTGTGCTCCTCGAAGCGCGAAGGGTTCGGCAATGTGATCGTCGAGGCTTTGTCATTCGGACTGCCGGTCGTGTCCACGCGTTGCGAACATGGGCCGGACGAGATCCTCGACGGCGGAAAGTACGGACGCCTCGTGCCCGTGGACGACGAGAAAGCACTGGCAGCGGCCATCATCGAGTCTTTGACCGGCGACGTCGACAAGCCGGCGCTGATCGCGCGAGCCGGAGCGTTCTCCCTTGAAGCAATCGGAGATCGCTATCTGGAGCAACTCGGTTTGCAGGCCCACGATGACAAGGCCACTCAGGGAGCCGGAGCGTAGTCGTGAGGCTGTCCGTCTCGAACGTCGTTTCGTTCATGTTTCTCGCGGCCGTGTCGCTGGCGCTGTTCCTCAGCGGAGCCGGCCTGAATCTGCTCGGCCTCAACTATTCGGGCAACGAGGGCGCGGGTGGATTGAAGGTCCACCCTTACGTCTGGTTCACCGTCGGCGCGGTGCTCGTGCTTGTGCTCAGGCGCACGGCGGGACCGTCGGCGTGGTCTTGCCGAAGTTTCCGGACACCGATTGCGTGCTCGGTCTTCACGATAGCCGTCCTCATTCTGAAAGCGATCGTCACGGGCGCGCAGGCGCTGGGTTTCGCCGTCGACACGATCCTTGCCATGTTCTGGATAGCGGCGGTCGCGCCGTTCATGGATCAACGCACGGTGCGGCGCACCTTGCGGCTGGGTCTCGCATTCGTGATCCTCGAAAGCGCGATGGCGATTTTCGAGGTCGTCACGCAGACGCAGTTCATTCCAATCGACACATGGTACGGCAGCTATTTTCGTGCGACTGCCCTGCACGGCCATCCGCTGAATAACGCGCTGATCCTGGTCACAGTCGCCGTCGCGTTGCAACTGAGCGGCACGTCCGCGATTTCGATTCTGGTGTTCGTACTGACGACTGCGGCGCTATCGGCGTTCGGCGCGCGGGGCGCGCTCATGGTCTATCTGACCTTGAATGCGCTGATGTCCATTCGCTTCGGGCTGAGGTCCGTCGGCCGGATGGCGCTGGTGTCGCTCGGCGCGCCCTTCGCCATTGGCCTCGTCGGCTGGATGCTGGCGTCGGGCATGCTCGGCGACCGGATTGCCAATGTCGGCGCCTACGACAGCAGTTCGGGCGTCCGTTTGCAGTCCGTGGAAATCCTGAACTACCTCGACTGGAGAAGCGTCCTCGCCGGAACGGACCCGGACGCGGTGTCGCGCATGATGGATCGGGCGGATATCGGCGTGATCGAGAACTTTCTGGTCGCGTACGTGCTCATGTTCGGCCTGGGATGCACGTTACTGCTGCTCGCCTGTATCTGGATCTGTTTGCGCAGGATCGCACATGACCGGCACGCCCGGACCCGTCGTCGCTTGTCCGTAATGTTCGTCGCCTTCTTCATGACGGCGATGACCAACAACTCGCTCGCAACGAAAACGCCGGCGCTGTATCTCTGCGCCGTATTCGCCTGGGCCGCCGGCCGCGAGATGGACCGGCGCCGGCAGAAGCCGCCGCGCGCTCGCGAAGCTTTCGAAGGCGGTTTGCCCGCTTCGTCCACCGAGGATGTCCGCGACCGATGAAAGCGCTCGCGTCAACGATTTGAACTGCAAGGTAGTGAGGATGAGTGTTTCGAGGTCTGTCGGCGCGCATGGTCGCGCCGTGCAAAAGGTGCTTCACGTCGGCCCGGATATGTCGGCGCAGGGTGGTATCGCTTCCGTGATCGGCGGATATGCGCAACGCAGCGAGCTGTTCGAATCGCAGGGCTACACGCTGAGCTTCGCGGCGACATGCGGCGCCCGCGGTGGGCTGCGACGCATCCGGCAGTTTGCGCGCGCGTGGTGGAAAGTCGTGAGCGGAGCGGTCTCGCGGAATATCGACATCGTCCATATTCACACGTCGGTCCGTGGCTCGCTGCTCAGAAAGTGGCTCCTCGCCATGACGTGCATCGGCTTGCGCCAAAAGTACATCTTGCATCTGCATAACGGCGCGATGGCGCAGTACATCGAAACGCTTCCCGCGCTGTGCCGCAAGGCAGTCGGTCTCATGTGGAAGCGCGCTGCTCAGGTGATCTGCCTGTCGCGTGACATGGAAGCGTGGCTGGATCGCGACCGGCTCTGCCATCCGGAGAAGCGTCAGCTCATCTACAACGGCATTTCGGATCCCGCGTCGGACGTGGCGCTCGGCAGGTCCGGCGCGCAGCCGCCAACCATTCTGTTCCTCGGCAGGCTCGTGGAAGCCAAAGGCATCAAGGTGCTGCTCGAAGCCGCGGAACGGCTGAAACGGCTCGGCCATCCGTATCGGCTGCTTGTCGCTGGCAGCGGCGACCTCCAAGCGTTCCTGACGGACGTCGAACATCGAAATCTTTCGATGGAAGTGGAGCACCTCGGATGGGCGACGGGCGAACAAAAGGCGCAGTTGCTCGCGAATGCCGACATCTTCGTCTTGCCGTCGCGCAGTGAAGGTTTTCCGGTGGCCATCGTCGAAGCGATGGCGTACGGCGCGACGATCGTTTCCACGAACATTCCCGGCGTCACGGACGCCATCGTTCACGGGCGCGATGGATTGCTGGTGTCGCCCGATGCCGCCGATCAACTCTGCGATGCACTCGCCAAGCTGATCACGTCGCCGGCGCTGCGCACGCAGTTGGCTGCCGCAGCGAGACAACGCTTTCTCGACCGTTTCACCATCGAACGCACGGTCGAATGCCTGGTGAGCGCTTACGACAAGGCCTTGCACTGATACGACCGAACGTGTCCTCGCACTACTTCTCTCAAACATGAACCGTATAGAAATCTTTTCATGCCCGATGGACGTCGCCACCATGGACGAAACCGTCGACTGGATTCGCGCACGCGTCGAGCAGCGGGTATTCACGCAGCACGTCGTCGTGAATGTCGCAAAGCTCGTTCACATGCAGACGGACGAAGCGCTTGCGGAGTCGGTGCGCGCCTGCGACATCGTCAATATCGACGGCATGGGCGTCGTATGGGGCGCGCGGCTGCTGGGCTTCCCGGTACGCGAGCGCGTGGCGGGCGTCGACCTGTTCGGGCGTTTGCTGGAAATGGCCGCCGAGCGCGCGTTGCCGGTGTTCCTTCTCGGCGCGACGCAAGACGTGGTCGATCGCACGGCCAGCGTGGTCACGGCCCGATATCCCGGATTGCGAATCGCAGGCCGTCATCACGGCTATTTCTGGGACGACGAAAAGCGCGTCGTCGATGAGATAGGTCAGTCCGGTGCGCGGCTGTTGTTCGTCGCGATCACGTCGCCGAGAAAGGAGAATTTCATCAACCGATGGCGTGAACAACTCGGCGTCGACTTCGTGATGGGCGTCGGCGGCACGTTCGATGTCGTCGCGGGGAAAGTGCGGCGCGCGCCGGTCTGGATGCAGCGCTGCGGGCTCGAATGGCTGTTCCGGGTCTTTCAGGAGCCGCGCCGCATGTGGCGCCGCTACTTCGTGACGAACAACAAATTCGCGTTGATGCTTGCGCGGGCTTCGCTCGCTTCGATGACGCGCCGCAGAACCTGATGTCAAGTAAGCCGGTCTTGCTCGCCGCCGTTTTCGCGATGCTGCTGTCCGCGTGCTCGGTGCTCGCGGATAGCGATAGCGATCGCCCTTATGCGCTGGTTTATCGGAGCCAGTGGAGCAAAGGCGTCGATCCGCGCCTGACGATCCACACGCCGAGGCCCGAATCGCTCGAAACCGTCGCGATGCCCGTCGCTGGCGGCGTCGCCCTGAAGTTGTCGATGAGCCGTGCCGACGACTTCTCGCGCGTCGCGAACGGATCGCCGCGTGCCGAAATCGGCTTCGAGCGCATCGCGCGTTTCGCGATCGGCAAGGAATACGAGATCCGGTGGTCCACGGTCATCCCCGCGGACTATCGGCTCGATTCACGGCAACCGGAAATCACCTTCCAGTTGCATCAGGGCGCCTCCGCAGGTTCCCCGCCCGTCTCGCTGATGCTGGCCGGCGGGCGATACCGGCTCGAGATCCGTGGCGGCCCCGGGAAGCCCGTCAATGCGATCGATTTCGGCGCGCCTTCGGGCGACAGGGGAAAAGTCGTCGACTGGTTGCTGCGATACCGTCCGGACGATACGGGCCTTCATCCGCGAACCGATCTCTATATGAACGGAACGCGCGTCGCTCGGTGCGAGACTTGCGCGAATGCGTATCCGGGCGACCGGAACGCATATCTCAAGCTCGGCATTTACAAATGGTGGTGGATGACGCGACCGTCCGACGTGACCGAGCGCTCGATGTACTACGGCAACGTCGACATTCTCGAACGGGAATCGGCGCCGTCACCGGTCGCGCCGCGCCGATAACGTCGACGGCTGGCCCGGCGATCTGGCGATCACCCCGCTTCCACCACGAACCCTCGCTTTCTCAGAAGCTCGAGCACGCCCCGCGGCCCGCCGAGATGCAACGCGCCGATCGCCACGAACACCGGTTTATCCGGCGCGGCGATGGCGACGATCCGCTGCACGAACCGCTGATTCCGCTGATACACCACGCGATTGTCGACTTGCGCCGCGAGTGCCTTGTTCCGCGCCAGCTTGCTCGACTTGGCGTCGTCCCAGGCCTTGAGCGCATCCGCGTCGCCGATGCGCCACAGCCGGTGCAACTCCTTCACATCGGCGACGTTCTCCGCCGGCGTCTGCACGAGATCCTGCGCGAGCATTTCGCGTTGCTGCGCCGACGAAAGCCGCGTGAATGTCGAAATCTGCTCGTTCAGCGTTTCCAGTCCGACGATCTTCCCGCGCGCACGAAGATACACGTTCTGCAACTGCGCCTCGGTTCCGTACTCGCTTTGAAACCCGGCCTTCAACGTGTCGTAGGTTTCGATCAGCATCGATGCGAGCCATGGCCGCGTATGCCGGATCTCCTTCAGCGCCGCCGGATTGCTGCGCATGCGCGCCTCGACCTTCTTCCACATCGAGTCAGGCAAATAGTCGATCAGACACGCGCTGCGGCACATGCCATAACGATTCACATCGTCTTGAGAGAGCAGGAGATCGTCGGGGGAAATCTCGAGCGCGAGCGTAGGCGATGCATCGAGCGCCGCGAGTATCGATTTGCGAAACGGTTGCTCGGGCGGATAGTCGCTCGCGAAACCCACATGGAGCGTGCCGAGCAGATAGATGGTCGTCGTGCCCTTGGTCGCGACGTAGAACGGCATGCGCGGCGGCTGCGCGCGCACCGGGCCGCTCGCGGTCGTGCCGGTCGAGCGGTCCGTGCGCGGCGGCGGAGCGGGATTGGCAGGCGCGGCGGCGGACCCCGCATCGCCCGCGGCCTGCGGCGTGCGCGATCCGACCACCGCGAAGCCCGAAGGCGACACCGAGACACCCGCCGTAAACAGCAAGAACGACAGCACGAGGGCTGTCGTTTTGGCGAACGCCGCGCGCGAAAAGCGCGGCTTGACGGTTGAATCCTGCACGATCGACATCTTAAAACATTCGCGTGACGCGTCGTGCAGCCTTCCGGCGAGATTCAGACTTCGGCTTCGCCGACCTCCTCGGCGCGATGGCACGACACCTGACGTCCATCGACCACGCGCAGTTTCGGCTCTTCGACACGGCATCGCTCGATCGCATACGGGCAGCGCTGATGGAACGTGCAGCCCGATGGCGGATTGAGCGGCGACGGCATCTCGCCCTGCAGCTTGATCTTGATGCGCCGGTCTTCCTCGAAGATCGCGGGCGTCGCGGACATGAGCGCGCGCGTGTACGGATGGCGCGGCTTCGCGAAAATCGTCTTCTTGTCGCCGACTTCCGCGACGCCGCCGAAGTACATCACCATCACGTCGTCGGCGATATGCTCCACCACCGACAAATTGTGCGAGATGAACACGTAGCTCGTGCCGAACTGCGCCTGGAGATCCATGAACAGATTCAGGATCTGCGCCTGAATCGACACGTCGAGCGCGGACACCGGCTCGTCGGCGACGACGATCTGCGGATCGAGAATCATCGCCCGCGCGATCGCCACGCGCTGACGCTGCCCGCCCGAAAACATGTGCGGATAACGCGACGCGTGTTCCGGCCGCAAGCCGACGGTACGCATCATCTTCGCGATGCGCTCGGCGCGCTCCGTCGACGAGAGCTTCGTGTTGATCGCGAGCGGTTCGCCGAGCGTCTGCTCGACGGTCTTGCGCGGATTCAGCGACGCGAAAGGGTTCTGGAACACCATCTGCACGCGCTGACGCAACTCGGCGATCTTCGCACGGCTCGCGCCCGCGACATCGTCGCCTTCGATCAGCAGACGGCCCGACGTGGGCGCTTCGATCATCGTCAATTGACGCGCGAGCGTGGACTTGCCGCATCCCGATTCGCCGACGACCGCAAGCGTGCGCCCGCGCTTCAATTCGAACGACACGCCGTTCAACGCCTTCACCGTGCCGTGCTTGAACGCGCTGCGTTTCACGTCGTAATGCTTCGTGAGCTTGTCGGCGGCGAGCACGATGTCCTGATTCGATTCCTTCGGTACGGCGTTCATCGCGCGCCTCCTTCCACGACCACATCGATGTTCAACGGCTTGATGCAGCGCGCCCGCACGGCCGGATCGTTCTTGTCGAGCTGATACAGATTCGGCCGCGCCTTCCGGCAATCGTCGACGACATATTTGCAGCGCGGCGCGAAGAGACATCCGCTCGGGCGATCGTCCTTGCCCGGCACCATGCCCGGCAGCGCCGCGAGACGTTCCGCGCCGCGCGAATGTTCGGGAATCGCCGCGAGCAGCGCTTCCGTGTACGGATGATGCGGCTCGCTGAAGATCGTCGGCACATGATTCGTTTCGATGATCTCGCCCGCGTACATCACCGCGACGCGCTGCGCCACTTCGGACACGACCGCGAGATCGTGCGAAATCAGCACGAGCGCCATGCCGCGTTCCTTCTGCAGCTTCACGAGCAGTTCCATGATCTGCGCCTGGATCGTCACGTCGAGCGCGGTGGTGGGCTCGTCGGCGATCAGCAGCTTCGGATTGCATGCGACCGCCATCGCGATCATCACGCGCTGATTCATGCCGCCCGACATCTGATGCGGAAACGAATTGATGCGGTTCTTCGCGTCCGGAATGCCGACCTGATCGAGCAGTTCGAGCGCGCGTTTGTCGAGCGCATCGCCGCGCAGACCTTCGTGCAGCTTCAGCACTTCCTTGATCTGATAGCCGACGGTGTAGCTCGGGTTCAGGCTCGTCAGCGCGTCCTGAAACACCATCGCGATGTCCTTGCCGATGATCCTGCGACGCGCGCGCGCCGACGCCTTCAGCAAATCCTTCCCGTCGAACGTGACCTGATCGGCGGTTACTTTGCCCGGTGCGTCGATGAGGCCCATCAGCGCCATCATCGTGACGCTCTTGCCCGAGCCGGATTCGCCGACGACGCCGACGACTTCGCCCGGCTTCACGGACAGATCGATGCGATCGACGGCCTGCGTGCCGCCGAACGTCACCTGCAAATTGCGGATAGTCAGAAGATCGTTCATGTCAGCCCATCCGTTTGAGTTTCGGATCGAGCGCATCGCGCAGACCGTCGCCGAGCAGATTGATGACGAGCACCGAGATCAGGATCGACAGGCCTGGCATCGTCACGATCCACCATGCGCTTTCGATGTAATCGCGCGCCGATGCGAGCATCGCGCCCCACTCCGCCGCCGGCGGCTGCACGCCGAGGCCGAGAAAGCCGAGCGCGGCAGCATCGAGAATCGCGGACGAGAAACCGAGCGTCGCCTGCACGATCAGCGGCGCGGCGCAGTTCGGCAGCACTTGCGAGAACATCAGGCGGACGGTGCCCGCGCCCGCGACGCGCGATGCCGTCACGTATTCCTTCTGCAATTCGCCGAGCGCCGACGCGCGCGTGAGACGCACGTATCCCGGCAGCGCGACGATGGCGATGGCGAGCATCGTGTTGACGAGCCCCGGCCCGATGATCGCGACGACCGCGACCGCGAGCAGCAGCGAAGGCAACGCGAGCAGCACGTCCATCACGCGCATGATCGGCGTATCGAGCCAGTGGAAGAACGCGGCCATCAGACCGAGCACGACGCCCGGAATCAGCGCGAGCACGACCGACACGAAGCCGATCCAGAACGACAGCCGCGCGCCGTACATGAGACGCGAGAGAATGTCGCGGCCGGCTTCATCGGTGCCGAGCAGGAACATGCGGTTGCCGCCTTCGAGCCACGCGGGCGGAATTTTCACGTAATCGCGATATTGCTCGATCGGGCTATGCGGTGCGATCAGCGGCGCGAGCAGCGCGACGAGAATCAGCACGAGCACGATCACGCCCGCGACGACGGCGCCGCGATTGCGCGAGAAATTCGCCCAGAATTCGCGCGCCGCGACCATGCGCCCGGACGGCGGCGTGAGCGCGCCCGGCGGGAGATTGTTTTGAACGTCAGCCATTCGTTATGCCTCGCGCCGAGCGGCCTCAAGCGAGGCATGCGCCCCCTTGGGGGGCAGCGAACAAGTGTGAGCGTGGGGGTACATGTTTTCCTCAGCGAGTATGGCGAATGCGCGGATTCAACACGCCGTACAACAAATCGACGACCAGGTTCACGACGATCACGAGCGTCGCGATCATCAGAATGCCGCCTTGCACGACCGGATAATCGCGGCGCGAAATGGCGTCGATGAGCCACTTGCCGACACCCGGCCACGAGAACAGCGTCTCGGTCAGCACCGCGCCCGCGAGCAGCGTGCCGACCTGCAGGCCGATCACGGTCACGACAGGAATCAGCGCGTTGCGCAGCGCATGCACGACGACCACGCGCAGCGGCGACAAACCCTTCGCGCGCGCCGTGCGGATGTAGTCCTCGCGCAGCACTTCGAGCATCGACGAGCGCGTCATGCGCGCGACGACCGCCAGCGGAATCGTGCCGAGCACGATGGTCGGCAGAATCAGATGCGACACCGCCGACGTGAACGCGCCTTCGTCGCTGGAGAAGAGCGCGTCGATCAACATGAAGCCGGTGACGTGCGGAATGTCGTATTCGACCGCGATGCGGCCCGACACCGGCGTCCATCCGAGCTTCGCCGAGAAGAACATGATGAGGATCAAGCCCCACCAGAAAATCGGCATCGAATAGCCCGTGAGCGCGGTGCCCATCACGCCGTGATCGACGACCGTGCCGCGCCTGAGCGCCGCCGCGACGCCCGCCGGCAAGCCGACGACGAGCGCGAAGATCATCGCGCAGATGGAGAGTTCGACGGTCGCCGGAAAGCGCGCGAGGAACTCGCCCATCACGCTGGTATTCGTGATGATCGACGTGCCGAGATCGCCTTTCAGCGCGTGCCCGACGTAGGTGAGGTATTGGACCGGCAGCGGCTGGTCGAGACCGAGGCGCTTCATGGCTTCGGCGTGCATCGCGGGATCGACGCCACGCTCGCCCATCATCACTTCGATGGGGTCGCCGGGAATCAGGTGGATGAGCGCGAACGCGAGAATCGTAATGCCGATGAACGTCGGTATCACCATTCCTATGCGTCGCAAAACGAATCGGAACATGGATCGTCCTTTTCGGTATTGGGAGGACTCAAAACGTGACCGGCGGCTTGGATCTTGTGGACCCGCGCCGCCGGACCTGTTCGATTAACTATGGTTTAGTGCAAAAAGCGTTCCGTAGACAAACTTTATTGCATGCCGACGCCATCGAAGCGAACGTAGCCGAGCGGCTCGATCTTCATGTTCGTCACCTTCTTGCTCACCGGCTGATACACCGTCGAGTGCGCGATCGGCGAGAACGGCAGTTGCTGCGCGAAGATCTGCTGCGCATCGGTGTAAGCCTTTGTGCGCGCGGCGACATCGGTCGTCGAACGGCCCTTCACGACGAGTTCGTCGAACGGCTTGTAGCACCACTTCGAGAAGTTGCTGCCCTTCACGGCGTCGCAGCCGAGCAGCGTGCCGAGCCAGTTGTCGGGGTCGCCGTTGTCGCCGGTCCAGCCGATCAGGAGCGCATCGTGTTCGCCCGCGTGCGCGCGCTTCAGATACTCGCCCCACTCGTACGAAACGATGTTCGCCTTCACGCCGATCTTCGCCCAGTCGGCCTGGATCATTTCCGCCATCAGCCGCGCGTTCGGGTTGTACGCGCGTTGAACCGGCATCGCCCAGAGCGTGATTTCGAAGCCGTTCGGGAAGCCCGCCTTCGAGAGCAGTTCCTTCGCCTTCGCGGTGTCGTATGTCTGGCCCTTCAGGTTCTTGTCGTAGGACCACTGCGTCGGCGGCATCGGTGCGGTGGCCGGCTGGCCCGCGCCCTGATACACGGAATCGATGATCGCCTTCTTGTTGATCGCCATGTCGAGCGCGCGGCGCACGTCGGTGTTGTCGAGGCCCTTCTTCGTCACGTTGTACGCGACATAGCCTTCGTTGAAGCCCGCCTGTGACGGCGTATCGACATTCGATGCCGACTTCAGCGCGGCGATATCGCCCGGACGCGGATAGCTCATCACCTGGCATTCGTTGTTCTTCAGCTTCTGCACGCGCACGGCCGCGTCCGGCGTGATCGAGAAGATCAGCTTGCTGATCTGCACGGCGTTCGGCTTCCAGTAATCAGGATTGCCGTCGAAGCGGATGGTCGCGTCCTTCGTGTAGCTGCGGAAGATGAACGGACCCGTGCCGACCGGCTGCTGGTTGATGTCGGCGGCCTTGCCGTCTTTCAGCAGCTTGTCCGTGTACTCGGCGGACAGGATCGACGCGTATTCCATCGCCATGTTCTGGATGAACGGCGCGCTGACTTCCTTCAGCGTGAACTTCACGGTGTACGGATCGACCTTCTCGATCTTCGAGATCAGCTTGTCCATGCCGAGGTCCGTGAAGTACGGAAACTGGACGTTGTACGCCTTGCGGAACGGATTGTTCGGATCGAGCATGCGGTTGAACGTGAAGATCACGTCATCCGCGTTGAATTCGCGCGTCGGCTTGAAGAACGACGTCGTCTGGAACTTCACGCCGTGACGCAGATGGAACGTGTAGCTGAGGCCATCCGACGACACGTCCCACTTTTCGGCGAGACCGGGCTCGACTTTCGTGCCGCCGCGCTCGAATTCGACGAGACGGTTATAGACGGTGAAGGTGTTCGCGGTGAAATCTGTGCCGGTGGTGTATTGCGCCGGATCGAAGCCGGCCGGGCTGCCTTCCGAGCAATAGACGAGCGTCTTGTTCGGGATTCCCGCGGCGTGTGCCGCGGTTGCTGCAAAGAGCGTCGCGGTGGCGACGGCGCCTGCGAGCGCCGATCCGCGGATGGCTCGCAACAGGCTGTTTTTGTTCATGTTTCCTCCAAGTCGATGCCGGCTTCTGGCCGACGTAGCGCGAGTGTACTTGATCGCGCCGCCCCGCTTTTTTCGAAGCACACGCGCAAAGTGGGCGCTACCCTAGCACGAACAAAAGTGACACGTGTACTTGGTTTTCCCCACTAGAGTTTGTCGTCGGTGGCGCTCCGATAAGGGTAGGTTATCGGGCATGTTTGAACGTGATAAGCGGTACACGGATCTTGGGAATCGCGGCGGGCTCAAGCGCCGCTCCTTGATTTCCACTTTGATTGCTCCGAAAGGCTGCCACTCGGCAGGATGCGACACTATTTTTCCACTGGTTGAGCACGCGCATGCTAAAAAAAACGAGCACGCCGAACTGGGCGAATCCAGCCGAACGGAGCAAAAATTGAACGAAAAGATGACCGGGCGAGATACGCCCGACCAGCGGGAAGGCGCCGCGTCTGACGATGCGCAACCAAAACGCTACAAATTAGAAACCGCCACTTGCGTTGTGCCGATGCAGGCCGACGTCTTCGGGCGGCCGTTTTGGGAGTCCTACATGACACCTGAAAGTTATCAGGTGTATGCCGAGTGTCGTGTTCCGCCGGCTTTGCCGGGCGTCGTTATCTTCGTGCATGGCGTTAACTCGGAAGGGGAATGGTACGAAGCGGCGGAGAAGGCGCTATGTGAGGGGTTGAATGCGAGATTGGGGCGGAAGGACCTCAAGTCGAACGACTACACGACCAGTGACGGTAAAGGTGGTGTGTCCGTGCGACGGATCGCGAACGGCGGGTATTCCCCGGTGATTCGCTTTTATTGGGGCTATCGCGCTCAAGAAGGCAAGGAGCATAAATGGCGTGTGCCGCTAAAAAACATCCGTGACGAGGATGGCTGGAAAACCAGGGACTTGAAGGATTCAGGGCCGTGGTTTTGGGGCGGCGGTCCCTTTCAGAACGGCACGAACAACCTCCAGCAACTGTGGAGCGAAACCGGCTTCTCACCCAGAATTGCCAAAGTATTCAACCTCCAA
Source organism: Caballeronia sp. ATUFL_F2_KS9A (assembly GCF_023630765.1). Classification (NCBI taxonomy): domain Bacteria; kingdom Pseudomonadati; phylum Pseudomonadota; class Betaproteobacteria; order Burkholderiales; family Burkholderiaceae; genus Caballeronia; species Caballeronia sp. ATUFL_F2_KS9A. The sequence goes on from NZ_JALQEK010000020.1 coordinate 81,759, forward strand.
TGGTTCAACACCGAATGGGACCGGGAACTGCACGACGCTCCTGGCCGTCAGTACTACGCCCACGCGGCGCAACGCCTCGCGAATTTGATTGACAAGATCCGCACGCGCTGTCCGGACGATACGATCACCGTTATGTCGCATAGTCAGGGAACGATGATCAGCATGGCGGCCACGCTCATGTGCAAGACGCGCGCGCCCGATTCGCTGGTGGTAATGAACTCGCCTTTTTCGCTGGAAGACAAATCCACAGACGCGTTGACGTGCTGGCACAGTCGCCCCACAACGCAGGCGCGTGTCAATACATTCCGCAACGTGGCGGAACGCATTAAGAAGGATAAAAAGGTCTTTACCGACGAAGAACATGGAATGCTTCATGTGGGCGCGACGCAGGAAATGGAACTGTGGCATGTCAATGCCGTAAACAACGGAATCAAGGAACGTGACAATCACGGGCGCCTTTACGTGTACTTCAATCCGCACGACCGGGTGATGGGCAGCAAAGCCCTTCAAAGCATCGGCTGGCGAGGCGTGAGTGACGCATTGATCGATGAACTGGGCGATACCGTCAAACAGCGGATGCTGGCGCGAGGCACGTCCTGTGGGGACGCGCCGGCGACGACGAACTTTGGTACCTTGCCGCCGATTCCTAATCCTGAGCCTGGCGTAAAGCCGGGCGATTTCTGGAATGGCAACCGAACAGCGGCTGGAGTCGAGCTATGGACGGTGCCGGGCAAGAATCAGAAGGTCAATATCAATGCCGAGCAAGTACCTCATCCTATTACGGCTGAGGAGATGTCCAAGAAGCAACAACGTATTGTCACGCGGGTCCAAGCAGGCCAGACGGTAGAAAGCAAGCAACCGGTTGAACGGTACTTCGAGGAAGCGTTGAGCGATCAGGATGCGCTCGGCGCAAAAGATAAGCGTGGAAATTATCTGGATCCTGGCGTTCCTTACCTCGAATCCATACATCGCCTGGAAAAGCAGGTCATGAACGATCCCTATGCGCAGGGCCCGCTAATGCGTACGGAAAACCACGCGGAAATGATCAAGCGCATCGAAGAATATCAACCGATGCCGACGAATCACAGCACCTTGCCGCAACATCATGAATTCATGAGTCGGGTGGTGGCGTGGGATTTGCCGATCGGTTTCTGCGAGTCGCACGACTCGCTCGATTTCTGGCTCAGTCTGATCAAAGACGCGGATTGGACGCAGATCGGTGACGAATACTTCGATAAGGGAACGCTCAATGTTCCTCCCATACCCAAAGGAATTGATCCTGAAACCATTACGGATGAAATCGTAGCCGCAGAAGCGGAACGCCAAAAGATCAACAAACCGGTGTACGAGCAATGAAACGACTGAGGACAATCGTGTTGTTACTGCTGACGTTCCTTGCTGGATGTCAGCAGATGAGTGCACGTGAATTTGAAACAGGTCGGGTTGTGCCGAGCGATCTGCCGAAAAAACAGTATGACTCGCCTGTGCAGGTGATCTATCGGATCGACGATTATCGTTTTGTGACTCTCGAAAATTACGACCATTGCTTCGGTGACACTTGGTACAACGACACGCATACAGGCGTGCGGACCTTGGTTGACGACATGTGGGTCGGCGGTTTTCTCGGCAAACTGATCATCGACGACCCAACGGGCATGAACGTAGTGATCCCAAAAGTATCAACAAACCTGTGCGGTGATCGCGGATGCATGAATTACGCGGCATATTCGACCGACGGCGGACGGACGTTTAATTGGATGCAGTATGACCGCGACCATATTTCGTACGACTCGGTCGAAGCGTCGAAGGAATATACCTTTTCCGTTACGGCTGATTCGCTATATATAACGAGAAAATGGGGAAATTTCGGAGACACACTGACGGATCGCTATCCGTTAGGACCGGGTTATGTCTACGGTAAAAATGCGAGGTTGCCGGAAGGCGTAACCATTCTATTCAGCACAACTTTGCCTAAGGGATTGCACTCCCCTTCCGGCCAAGACCACTACGTCTGCGACGCGTCAATTCGCCCAACGAATAGACATTGAGCGACTAAGTTAGAAACAAAAACGGTACGTAAATGAATGAGACAGTAGATAGGACTTGCTCTGCTGCTGTTGGCCGCATGCCAGCAAGCACGTCAAGTAGAAATCGTCCGATACGACCAAGCCGTTGTCACGTTTCGTGACATTAGAAAGCTACGACAATTGCGCGGGAGAGACCTAGTACAACGACATGCGGTCGAGTTAGTGCGAAGCCATCGCATCCAGAAGCGGCGAACGAAAAATGACCTCGTCCGTCCGAGAAATGCACTGAGTCCCCCGCTTCGAATGCCTCGACCAGGAACCGCGCGGCGAGCGCCGCGCGGGTGAACATTGATGCTGATCAGACGCTCTTGAAGCCGAGACGTTCGCAAACGGTCTTCGACGCCCACGCGCCGTTGAGCGTGTAGAAGTGCAGACCCGGCGCGCCATCATCGATGAGACGGCGGCACAGGCCCGTCACCACGTCGACGCCGAACGCGCGGATCGACTCGCGATCGTCGCCGAAGCTTTCAAGCCGCCGCGCGATCCACTTCGGCACTTCGGCGCCGCACATGTCGGAGAAGCGCATCAGTTGCGAGAAGTTCGTGATCGGCATGATGCCCGGCACGATCGGCACGTCGACGCCGAGCTTGCGTGCTTCCTCGACGAACTTGAAGTAGGAATCGGCGTTGAAGAAGTACTGCGTGATCGCCGAGTTCGCACCCGCCTTCACCTTGCGCGCGAAGTTTTCGAGATCGGCTTTCGGCGACCTCGATTGCGGATGAAACTCCGGATACGCGGCCACTTCGATGTTGAACCAGTCGCCGTGCTCCTGACGGATGAACGCCACCAGTTCCGACGCATAGCGCAACTCGCCGACTTCGCCCATGCCCGAAGGCAGATCGCCGCGCAGCGCGACGATGTGGCGAATACCGTGCTCGCGGTACTGCAAGAGAATGGCGCGCAGACTGTCCTTCGACGAGCCGATGCACGAGAGATGCGGCGCGGCCTCGAAGCCTTCCGCGGCCATTTCGAGCACGGTGTCGAGCGTGCCTTGCTGCGTGGAGCCGCCCGCGCCGAACGTCACGGAGACGAACTTGGGCGAGAGCTTCTTCAACTCGGCGCGGGACGCGCGCAGCTTGTCCACGCCTTCCTGCGTCTTCGGCGGGAAAAACTCGAATGAGAGTTCGATCGGTTTCATGATGTTTTTTGACGCACGGCAGCGCGCGGTCCAACGTCAACCGAAGTTGCGATTCCCGAAGATCAGCGCCGACAGCAGCCACGACACGATGCTGTAGAGAATCGAGCCGAAGAACGCGGACCAGAAGCCCGATACTTCGAAGCCCTTCAACAGCGACGAGCACAGCCAGAAGCACAGCGCATTCACGACGAGTATGAAGAACCCGAGCGTGACGATCGTCACCGGCAACGTGAGGATGATGAGAACAGGCCGGATGATCGCGTTGATGAGACCCAGCACCACCGCGATGATGAGCGCCGTGCCGAAACTGCGGATATGAATCGAAGGCACGAGGTAGGTGATGATCAGCAGCGCGAGCGCGTTGATCAGCCATGTCAGCAGCACGGTCATCGAGAAATCTCCGGTTGATGCGTTGAATCGCGCGGGCGTGGTCGTCACGCCCGCGCCTGTTACGGCTGCCGTCAGCGTTTAATAGCGGTAGTGGTTCGGCTTGAACGGGCCGTTCTTGTCGACGCCGATGTAGCCGGCCTGCTCGTCCGACAGCACGGTCAGTTCCGCGCCGATACGGCCGAGGTGCAGGCGCGCGACCTTTTCGTCGAGATGCTTCGGCAGCACGTAGACCTTGTTCTCGTACTTCTTGCCCTGCGTGAACAGTTCGATCTGCGCGAGCGTCTGGTTCGTGAACGAGTTCGACATCACGAAGGACGGATGGCCCGTCGCGCAGCCGAGGTTCACGAGACGCCCTTCAGCCAGAATGATGATCTTCTTGCCGTCCGGGAAGACGATGTGATCCACCTGCGGCTTGATGTTGTCCCACGTGTATTGACGCGTCGACGCGATATCGATTTCCGAATCGAAGTGGCCGATGTTGCAGACGATCGCGTTGTTGCGCATCGCCTTCATGTGATCGTGGTTGATGACGTGATAGTTGCCCGTCGCGGTGACGAAGATGTCGGCGCGGCTCGCGGCGTATTCCATCGTCACGACGCGGTAGCCTTCCATTGCGGCTTGCAGCGCGCAGATCGGATCGATTTCCGTGACCCACACCGTCGCGCCCAGACCGCGCAGCGATTGCGCGCAGCCCTTGCCCACGTCGCCGTAACCCGCGACGACCGCGATCTTGCCGGCGATCATCACGTCGGTCGCGCGCTTGATGCCGTCGACGAGCGATTCGCGGCAGCCGTACAGATTGTCGAACTTCGACTTCGTGACCGAATCGTTCACGTTGATGGCGGGGAACGGCAGGCGTCCTTCCTTTTCCATCTGATACAGGCGATGCACGCCCGTCGTGGTTTCTTCCGTCACGCCCTGAATGTGCGAAAGGCGCGTGGAGTACCACGTCGGATCGGCGTCGAGGTGCTTCGCGATCGACTTGTAGAGCGCGATTTCTTCTTCGTTCGTCGGCTTGGCGATGACCGAGCGGTCCTTTTCCGCCTTCGCGCCGAGGATGAGCAGCAGCGTTGCATCGCCGCCGTCATCGAGAATCATGTTGGCGAATTCGCCGTTCGGCCATTCGAAAATGCGATGCGAGAATTCCCAGTATTCGTCGAGCGATTCGCCCTTGAACGCGAACACCGGCGTGCCGCCCGCGGCGATCGCTGCAGCTGCGTGATCCTGCGTCGAGAAGATGTTGCACGATGCCCAGCGCACGTCCGCGCCCAGCGCCGTGAGCGTTTCGATCAGCACGCCCGTCTGAATCGTCATGTGCAGCGAGCCGGCGATGCGCGCGCCCTTCAGCGGCTGCTGCGCCTTGTACTCTTCGCGCGTCTGGATGAGACCCGGCATTTCCGTTTCGGCGATGTCGAGCTCTTTGCGGCCCCATGCGGCAAGCGACATGTCGGCAACGATGTAATCCTTGGAACCGTTGGAATCGAGAACTGCGGCGTTCATCACGCCCTCCTTTTCTAAAAAGACTAGAAATGTTGACGTGAGCGCCGTTCGATGCGGTGGCTCAGCGGGCGCCTTGACTGCCTGGCGCTTTCGAACCGTCCGGATTGAATGCTTCCGAGCCTGGCGGGCGGATTCGATGAATCGCCCGTCGCAACGCTCCTCGGAAACGAGCGTCGATTGTAGCAAAGTCTCGTGTGGCGAATGCGTTTTCGAGACGCCGAAGAGGGACTTTCGCGGCGCGCGCAAGCGCTCAGAAAGGCAGTACGGAAAGCACTGGCGCGAGCAGCACCATCACGACACCGGCGATCATCATCGTGAGACTCGCGACGACGCCCTCTTCGCTCCCCAGTTCGCGCGCCTTCGCCGTGCCGACGCCATGCGCCGCCGCGCCGAACAACGCGCCGCGCGCGAGCCGCGTGCGCAGCGGCACGAGCGCGAGCACGATTTCGCCGAAGAGCATGCCGCAGACGCCCGTCGCGATCACGAAGAGCGCGGTGAGGTCTTTGGGCGCGTGGATCTTGTCGGAGACGGCGAGCGCGAACGGCGTCGACACGGAACGCGTCGCGAGGCTGCGCTGCAATTCCGGCGACAGATGCAGCAGCTTCGCGAGCGCGAGCGAACCGCCGACCGCCACCAGAATGCCGACCGTCACGCCGACGGTCAGCGAAATCCAGTGCCGCTTGATGAGTTCGCGGTACTCATAGATCGGCACCGCGAACGCGACCGTCGCCGGTCCGAGCAGCCACATGAGCCAGCGCGTGTCGGTGTAATAGACCGAGTACGGAATGCGCGCAATCACGACGATGACCGCGAGCACCGCCGGCACGGCCAGAAGCGGCGTGAGCCACGGCCGCCGGAAGCGCGCGTACAGATGCTTGGCCGCGAAGTACAGCGCGACGGTCAGCACGAAGCAGCCGGCCGCGATGAGGCGCGCGGCGTCGTCTTCGAGAAGCGAGGCAAAGAAGTGGTTCATGTCCGCTCGCTCAGGCGCGGGCCGCGTGTCGCGCGACGAGCACACGGCGCAGGGCGAGACGGCGTTCCAGGCGCGCCGCACGGTCGACGGCGAACGCCACGGCCACCATCACCATCAACGTTCCGCCGACGACCACGAGCGCGAGCCGCCAGCCGTCTTCCATGAACAGGCCGCCGTACTGGACCGCCGCGACCGCCGCCGGGATGAAGAAGAGCAGCATGTCGGACAGCAGCCAGTCCGCGCCCGCCTTGACCCAGCGCGGCGCGACGCCGCCGCAGAACAGCAGCGCGAGCAGCGCGACGAGGCCGATCACGCCGCCCGGCACGGGCAGCGACAGCTTGCGCGCGACGAAATCCGCTACGACCCAGATCCCCGCGAGCGCGGCGGACTGCACCGCGACGCGCAGGAAGCGGGCGAAGGCGGACGGCGTTTTGATCGGCAGGGCGGTGGACATGGCGGCTCTCGTGGGCTGAAGGCGACTGATTAGGGTTATCCCGTAGGCTGAGTATATGGGCGCACCTTGCATAATAAAAATGACTTAACCTTATTCGAATCATTCCAAACTGGAATTCGGAGCCGACGATGGAATTGCGTGCCTTGCGGTACTTCATCGAAGTGGTGAAGCAGAAGAGTTTCACCGCTGCCGCCGAACACATGTTCGTGACGCAGCCGACCATCAGCAAGATGGTGAAGGCGCTGGAGGACGAGGTCGGCTCGCCGCTGCTTCTGCGCGAGGGGCGTCAGATGGTGCTGACCGACGCCGGCCAGATCGTCTATCAGCGCGGCGTCGAGGTGCTGGCGGCGCACGCGCGTCTGGAAGCGGAGTTGAACGATCTCGGCACGTTCGGGCGCGGCACGCTGACGATCGGTATTCCGCCGATGGGCGGATCGCTCTTCACACCGGCCATCGCCGCGTTCCGTCGCCGTTATCCGAAAGTTGAGCTGAAGCTGTTCGAGCGCGGCTCGAAGGCGATCGAGGCGGCGCTCATCGACGGGGAGCTCGAACTGGGCGGCGTCTTGCAGCCGGTCGACACCGCGATGTTCGACGTCCTACCCGTGAGCCGGCAGATTCTCTGGCTCGTCGCGCCGAAGGGTTCGCGCTGGGACGACGCCCGCGAAGTCGCGCTCACCGATCTCGCCGCCGAACCGTTCGTGTTCTACGGCGAGAGCCTCGCGCTCAACGACGTCGTGCTCAACGCGTGCCGTGAGGCGGGTTTCGCGCCGACGATCGTCGGCCGCAGCGGGCATTGGGATTTCATGGCGGCGCTCGTGCAGGCAGGCATCGGCATCGCGCTGCTGCCCGCGCCGTACTGCCGGCGTCTCGACGCGAACGCGTTCACCTGCCGTCCGGTCGTCGCGCCCGAGATTCACTGGGACATGGCGCTCGGCTGGCGGCGCAACGGTTATCTGTCGCACGCGGCGCGCGCGTGGATCGAGGTCGCGCGGGAAATGCTGCCCGCGAATCTGGATCAGGATTTCATGGCCGATGGCTTTCCGCGAAACCGGTGACATCCACGCAAAAAAAACGCGCCGGCCCGCGATGAGCGGACCGGCGCGTCATTTACAGCGGCTCGCGCGATTCCCGAATCAGTTCAGTTCCTTGAATTCGATTCGCCGATTCGCCGCGCGGCCTTCGCGCGTGGCGTTGTCGCCGATCGGATGCGCGTCGCCGAAACCTTCCGCCGTCAGCGTGTCGGCCGGCACGCCACGCTGGATCAGATACGAACGCACGGACCGCGCGCGCTTTTCCGACAAGTGGAGATTCACCGCCGGATTGCCCGAACTGTCCGTGTAGCCGCCGATCTGCAGCTTGATCGGCTTGCCGTTCGCGTCGCAATCCTTCAGCCCCTTCGCGGATTCGGCGAGTTCGTTCAGCGCCGCGCGCGGCAACTCGTTTGACGCGAAGCCGAACTTGATCGGACGCAGATTCAGATTCTTCGCGACGTCGGCGGCACTGCAATTCGCGGCAGCGTCCGACGCGGCGAGCGTTTTTGCGGCGGCGGTCGTGTCGGTTGCGCCGATCGTCCAGCCGTCGCCGAAGAACGCCTTCAGCTTGTCCAGCCAGCCGAGCTTCGAATCGCCCGCGCGGCCGCTCAGGTCGATCTTGTCGCCAACCACGCGCACTTGCGCGCCCGGCAGCGTCATGACCGGGAGCAGGCCGTCGAGTTTCGCGATCCACGCGGCGGGCTTCGTGTCCGGATCGACCGCGATGTCCGCCTTGAACTTGTCCGCGCCGAGCTTCGCGGCGAGCGTGTCGAGCAGTTCGCGGCGTTCGTGCTCGTCGTGGACGGTCGCGGTCAGCGTCGGAACGCCGGATGCGTCGACGACGAAGGACATCGTTGCGTCCTTGGAAGGCAGCGCGGCCGGCGCAGACGCCTGATCGGCCGCGGCGGCCGTCGCGCCCGTTGCCGTCTCGGCGCTCGCGTCGGAAGCGGCGTCCGGCTTCGCGACGGGCGCGGCGTCTTCCGGCTTGTTGTCCGTCGAGCAGCCGCGACCGGCCAGAACCGCGAACATCGCGAGCGCGGCAGCGGATGCGATCCACCACCATTTCTTCCGGCCCGCGTCTTCCTTCACGGCGTGATCGGCGGCGGCGGGCGCTTCCTGCGGCTGCGCGAACACGGCGGCTTCCTGCGTCGCCGGATGTTCCAGATGCGCCGACACCGCCTTCAGCCGCGATGCGACACCCGCGAGAAACGCGCCGACCGAACCGAGACCGAGCGCGTTGGCGAACGCGTCGGTCATGTTCGCGCGCACGACCGGCAACTGATGGCCGAGCAGCGTCGGAAGCTGGCTGGGATTGCCGTTGTGCTGCGTGAGATAGCGCTTGAGCACGCCGAAGAGCGTCGCGCCGACCACGCCGGTCAGCGTGCGCGTGGCGCTCGCCGCGACGCCCGTGTATTCGGCGATGCGCTCGGCGAGCAGATTGAGATTGTCGCGCGAGGCGATTTCGGCATCGGCTTTTTCGCTGCTGTCGACGAGCGTCTTGAAACCCTCGTCCTGCACGACGAAGTGCGGCAGTTCTTCGGCGATCAGCGCGTTGGTCGCCGGCGACATGATCGCCGCGAACAGATGACGCGCGCCTTCGAGCGACGACGCCTTGTTCATCATCGCGCCGATCAGCGCCGGCCCGCACAGCGACACGACGCGCCGCGCGGATTCCGGCGCGCAGCCGATGCGCCCGGCGACATGCTGCAACACGCTTTCGGTCAAAGCGCCCTGGACAAGTTGATTGAGGTTGATGCTCATTGAGAATGCTTCCGTGAAAGGCGTTACTGCAATCGCCGGAATTAGGCGTGCCGATTATAGGTTCGGGTTCCGGCGCGTCATCGGGGCGGGATTAACAATCGGATTTATCTCAGTGAGCGGCGCTTTAGGAGCGCGCATCAAAAATTCCCGATCGATCCCGAAAAGAACGGTGCCTCTACACGGCCGATCCGTGCGCGGCCTATGATTCCTGAATTCGAGATGACGCCCGGACGGCCGATCCGCCGAAAGCGCTGTTGCGCGCGTCCGACAGCGACGAATCACCGCAGAAGGAGAGCGACGATGTCCGATCCCGCCGATCGCCCGTTCGGGCAAACCCACGACGTCACGAATCAGGCCTCGCCGCTCGTCGGCTATGACGCGTTCGCCTTCGATCCGGCGCTCGTCGCCGCCGTCGGACGCGAAGGCGCGCATTGGCATGTGCAGACGCTTTCGCGCGACGGGATGGCGCTGACGCAGCCGGACGTCGTCGCGCTGGCCGAGCTCGCCAACCGCCACGAGCCTGAACTCGCGACGCACAGTCCGCGCGGCGAGCGCATCGACGCCATCGCGTTTCATCCGGCGTGGCATGAACTGCTGCGGCGGCTGCGCCATGAGGGATTGCACGCGATGCCGTTCGAGCCGTCCGCGCGCGCCGGATCGATGGCCGCGCGCTGCGCCGGCTACTATCTGCACGGCCAGCTCGAATCGGGCTCGCTGTGCCCGATCACGATGACCTTCGCGAGCATCCCCGTTCTGCGCAACGAACCCGACCTGTTCGCGCGCGTTTCGCATGCGCTGCTTTCGCGCGAACACGATCCGCGCGACATTCCGCTCGAAGCCGGCAAGCATTCGATGATGATCGGCATGGGCATGACCGAGAAACAGGGCGGCTCCGACGTGCGCAGCAACCGCACGCGCGCGCACGCCATCGACAGAAACGGCGCGACGGGACGCGGAGGCGCTTATCGGCTGGTCGGTCACAAGTGGTTCTTCTCCGCGCCGCAATGCGACGCGCATCTCGTGCTCGCGCGCACCGCCGACGAAGGCGGCCTGTCGTGCTTCTACGTGCCGCGTTTCGCGCCGGACGGCCGCAAGAACGCGGTCCAGATCCAGCGCCTGAAGGACAAGCTCGGCAACCGCTCGAACGCGAGCAGCGAAGTGGAGTTTCTCGATGCTTACGGCGTGATGATCGGCGACGAGGGACGCGGCGTGCCGACCATCATCGAGATGGCGAATTTCACGCGGCTCGATTGCGTGATCGGCAGTGCGGCGCTGATGCGCGCGGCGCTCGTCCAGGCGATTCATCACGCGCGGCAGCGCAGCGCGTTCGGCGCGCATCTCGTCGATCAGCCGCTGATGCGCAACGTGCTCGCCGATCTCGCGCTCGAATCCGAAGCCGCGACGGTGCTGTTCATGCGGCTCGCGGGCGCGTTCGAGCAGAGCGCCGCGCCAGGCGGAGCGCTCGCCGAACGCGCGTGGCGGCGCATCGTCACGCCCGCCGCGAAATTCTGGGTCTGCAAGCGCGCGCTCGAATTCACCGGCGAAGCGATGGAAGTCTGGGGCGGCAACGGCTATGTCGAAACCGGACCGATGGCGCGTTTCTATCGCGAGGCGCCGGTCAATTCGATCTGGGAAGGCTCGGGCAACGTGATGTGCCTCGACGTCCTGCGCGCGTTCGAGCGCGAGCAGGACGCCGCGCACGCGCTCATCGACGACTGGAAGACGACGGCGGGCGCGCATCCGGCGCTGGCGGGCGCGCTGTCGTCGCTGATTGCGATGCTGACGGACGATCCGTCGATCCGGGAAGCGTCGGCCCGGCGCATCGCGCAGCAATTGACGTTGTGCGCGCAGGGCGTGCTGCTCGCGCGGCACGCGCCGCAGGATGTCGCCGATGCGTTCATCGAATCGCGTCTTGGCGACGCGCGCGGCGAAAACGGGCGCGTGTACGGCACGCTGCCCGGACGCTTCGATCACGCGGCGATCGTCACGCGGGCGTTCGCCGCCTGAGAAAGCGTCAGCGGATGGCCCGCCCCGCTTCCCTCAACGGCTCCTCGTTCTCCAGCCGATACACCCACGACAGCAATTCCGCGACCGCCTGATACAAGGCGGGCGGAATGTGCGCGTCGAGATCGACCTGCATCAGCAGCGACACCATTTCCGGCGATTCGTGCACGTACAGCCCCGCTTCCTTCGCGCGCTGCACGATCATGTCCGCGACGATGCCGTAGCCCTTCGCGACGACGCGCGGCGTCGCCTCGCGATTGCCCGCGTCGTAGGCGAGCGCCGTCGCCTGCCTGCGCGTGTACGGCGGATGATCCTGGCCGCTCATGTTTCACTCCCATCGCCGTGCGGCGGGTGGAACAGATGTTCGAGCGGCGAGCGCACCGGCTTTTTCGCGGCGGTCTTGTCGCCGGAAAGCGCGAGATCGGTCGTGCCGTCCATCGAACGCACGGACAGCGACGCGAGCGCGATGCCCGCCGCTTCGAGCTGACGCGCGAACGCGGCGCCGTCGGCGGCGAGACGGCGCGCGCCCGCGTCGCCCGCCTTGATGCGCGTGACGAGCTTGTCGCCCGACAGCACCAGTTCGGCGTCGACGGTGCCGAGCGCGGGCAGCGACAGCGTGATGCGCGTGCGCCAGGCGCGTTCGTCGGCGGCGTCGTCGGAAGCGCGCTGATCGCGCGGTTCGCGGGCGACTTCCCACTCGAAGCGCGTGCCGGGCCACGCCTCGCCCTGCCAGCGGAATTGCTCGTTCGCGAGCACGTCGAGTTGCTGACGCACGACATTGAGCGTCGCCGGATGGATGCCCGCCGCGAGCGACGCCTGCAGCGCCGATTCGTGCCGGCTCGGTTGCGCCGTCTGCGCGTTGGCGCCGTTCGCGGTTCCGTTCTGCGAATTCGAGAGCTCGGACGGCGACGCATCGCGCACCGACGCCGCGAGCGCGGCCGCCTGCTGCGGCGTCTGCGGCGTCGCGATCGGGCGGCCGTGGAAATCCGGCAGATCGGGCGCGAGCTGCGGCGCGCGGGCATCGTCGAGGCCGGTGTCGGCCGGCGTGACGGCGTTGGCGAGCTCGAACGGCAGGGACATCGAACGGGCATCGACGCGCGCCTGCGGTTCGTTGCCGAGCGACGCCGCGCTGCGCTGGCCCGCGAGCCATTGCACCAGATGCGATTCGTAGAAAAGCCCGCTTTCGCCGACGGTCCTTGCGAGCGCCGTCGCCAGCGCGGCGGCGGGCAGCGGCGGCAGATTCTGCGTCGCGGCGCGCGCGGCCGCCACGGCGGCGGCATTGGAGGAGAAAGCGGTATCGAAGAGGCCGGTCGTGAGCGCGGCGAAGGCGCTCGCGGGGCGCGGCGGCGTCGGCCAGAGCGGGGCGTCGCCGGTCAGCGCGGGCGTCGCGCCGCCGAAGCGCGAAATCACGTCGAGCGTGCGCGCGACGCTGGAAAGCTCGGTTTGCGCCGACGCCGCCGGTCCCGCCGCCACGGCGGGCGCGCCGACGGTCTGCGGCATGTCCGGCTGCGTCGTCTGCCCGACGCTCGTGCCCGTCACGCCGCTGCCGCTCACGCCGCCCGGCGCGCGAATCGCGGACATCAGGAGCTCGGTGCGGCTGGCGAGCAACGATGCGATCGCAGAATCGAGTCCAGTCATGCCCCCATCCTCGTAAGCGCCGGCCGGATCGTCCGGCGGGCGCGGAACCGCGGCTAGCGCAGTCCGATCATTTTCTTCAGTACGCGGGCCGGGCTGTTGACCGTGAAGAGCGCGGACAGGCGCGCGAGACTCGGCGAGGTCAGATCGCGGATCGCGGCGTCGTCGGCGAGAATCTTCTTCACGAGGTCCAGCTTGCGTGCGCGGGCGGTTTCGTCGAGATCCGAACCGGTATCGACTTCCTTCAGCCGGTCGACCAGCTCGCGATAGGTGCCCTGCAACGCCTTCAGCTCGCTCCATTCGCCACCGCGCGCGGCCACCAGCATCTGACCGGAAACCGCCGCAATGGCCTCGTAGTGGGCGAAATATTCTTGTGTCGTCTTCATTCTTTCGAGGCAGTCGACGCTCATACCCGTCATGCGGGCACGGCGGTCATTTGCGCCACTTCCTGTCCAATTCCGACCCAGGCTTCTTCCAGCGTCGCGAGCAGGCCGTCGACTTCGACGAGCATCGACTCGTTCTGCTTGATGTTCGCCTCGAGCAGCCGGCGCGTCATATACGTGTACAGCGCGTCCAGCCGTTGCGCGATCTCGCCGCCCGCATCCTTGTTGAGCGCCTGCTGCAATCCGCTCTCGATGATGCTGATGGCCTTGCCGATCGCCGCGCCGCGCGCGCCGACGTTGTTCTGCTGCAGATGCATGCGCGCCTGCGCGATCGCCTGACGCGCGCCTTGATACAGCATCACGATCAGCCTGTGCGGGCTCGCTCCGATCACCCCTGTCTGAACGCCCACGCGTGCGTAGGCGCTGGCTCCTGCGTGTCCTGGGGAATACATCTCTCGGGTTCTCCTTATGCGATGCCGCAGCGTGCGCGGGCTTCAAGCGGACGCCGTGCCGCTCGTCCTGATCCGTGTGGGTCCGGTAAAACCGGTGAGAGACGAGCGTGCCGCCCGCCTCAAGCGGGCGAACCATCGTTCGCCGTGCCGTTACCGGGGTTATCGGAAAAACGCGGCAAAGCTTTAGGACTCAAGGCTCTAGAGCAATCGCGAGGATCGAGGGACGGATCGTGTGAAGACCGTCAGACGGAGATCTGCATGATGTCGTTGTAGGCCGACACCAGCTTGTTGCGCACCTGCAGGCCGAACTGCAGGCCGACGTTCGCCTTCTGCATGTCGACCATCACGTCGTTGAGCGACACGTTCGGCGCGCCGATTTCGAATGCGTGCGCCTCGCCGAGTGCCTTGTTCTGGTTGTCGCTGATCTTGTCGATGGACGATTTCAGCGCGTCGGCGAAGCTGCCGGCGCTCGCCGCGCCCGATGTCCCGCTCTGCCCCATGACGGCGCCCGACGCGACGGACGCGGCGTTTGCGGCGCCGGTGCCGCCGGCGGCTTGCGACGCCATCGACTGAATGGCCGACATAGCCGAGGAAAGCGGATTGATCGGAAAGTTCATGTTGACTCCGGATGACAGGAAATAACGGGTGCCGCTCGTGGCGGAGACCCGATGCCCGGCCCGCATTTGCGGAGGTTCGCCGAGTACGAAAAAGATTAGCAGCCGGCGGTTTTTCAAAGCGCGGGAAGAACGGGGAAAACCCCGCTCTATTCGCCGAATCGACTTGCAATCTTCTGCGGATAATCCCCATCGTGAAAAGTCCTCCACCGCCGCTTACATGGAAGCGGGAAGCGGCGGAGGGGAACCTCAGGATTCGGAGCTTCGACGCTAAATGGAAACGCCCAACAACTCACTCATCACGCCCGACGCCAGAATGGGCCTGGCGGGCGCACAGCCGGGCGCAGCCGGAACGGCCACCGCCGGCGCGAGCCTCGCGGGCGGCGCGGGAGCCGACTTCGGCGGCTTCGCGCAGCGCATGCCGATGCTCAACCAGTTCCGCTCGAATCCGCGCGTGCCGCTCATCGTGGCCGTCGCGATTCTGGTGATGGTGGTCGCGGGCCTCGTCATGTGGTCGCGCCAGCCGGACTATCGCGTGCTCTTTTCCAATCTGTCCGACCGAGACGGCGGCGCAATCGTTGCCGCGCTCCAGCAGGGCAACATTCCGTACAAGCTCTCCGACGGCGGCGGCGCCATTCTCGTGCCGGCCGAGCAGGTGCACGAAACGCGTCTGCGTCTCGCGAGCCAGGGCTTGCCGAAGGCCGGCTCGGTCGGCTTCGAGCTGATGGACAACCAGAAGTTCGGCATCAGCCAGTTCGCCGAGCAGGTCAACTATCAGCGCGCGCTGGAAGGCGAGCTGGAGCGCACGATCGGCTCGATTTCGTCGGTGAAGTCGGCGCGCGTGCATCTGGCGATTCCGAAGCCTTCCGTCTTCGTGCGCGACAAGGAACTGCCGACCGCCTCCGTGATGGTCAATCTGTACCCCGGCCGCGTGCTCGACGAAGGCCAGGTGGTGGCGATCACGCACATGGTGGCGTCCGGCGTCGCGGACATGCCGGTCAAGAACGTGAACATCGTCGATCAGGACGGCAACCTGCTGACGAGCCAGAACGCCGCGAACGGCCTCGACGCATCGCAACTGAAGTATGTGCAGCAGATCGAGCACAACACGCAAAAGCGCATCGACGCGATCCTCGCGCCGCTCTTCGGCGCCGGCAACGCGCGTTCGCAGGTCAGCGCCGACATCGACTTCTCGAAGCTCGAGCAAACCGCCGAAAGCTACGGCCCGAACGGGAACCCGCAGAACACGGCGATCCGCAGCCAGCAGTCGAGCGAGTCGAGCGAATCCGGCGGCAGCAGCATCGGCGGCGTGCCGGGCGCGCTGTCGAACCAGCCGCCGCAGCCGGCATCCGCGCCGGTCGACGCAGCGGCATCGGGCGCGGCGGGCGCATCGGCGAAAACGGGTCCGCAGAATCAGCGCAAGGACACGACGACGAACTACGAAGTCGATCGCACCGTGCGTCACTACGAGCAGGCGACGGGGGGGATCAAGCGTCTGTCGGTGGCGGTGGTCGTGAACTACGAGAAGAAGGTCGATGCGAAGGGCAACGTCACGATGACGCCGCTTGCCGCCGACAAACTCGCGCAGGTCCAGCAGCTCGTGAAGGACGCGATGGGCTTCGACGACAAGCGCGGCGACTCGGTGAACGTCGTGAACAGCGCGTTCTCCGCCGATCTGAACGCGACGCCCGACGTGCCGTGGTGGAAGACGCCGGAATCGATCGGCATGGGCATTCAGGCGGCGAAGTATCTGGGCATCGGCATCGTCGGTCTGTTCCTGTACTTCAGCATGGTGAAGCCGGCGATGAAGCGCGCCTTCCCGCCGCCGCCCGAAGCCGCGCCGACGCTCGCCGTACCGGACGAACTCTCGCTGCTCGACGGCCCGTCGCTCGACGGCGGCGGCACGGCGAAGCTGGAAGACGAAGACAAGGATGCCGAGGTGAGTCTCCTCGGTCATGAAAGCAAGAAAGCCAAATTCGACCGCAATCTCGACTACGCGCGCATGGTCGCGCGTCAGGATCCGAGAATCGTTGCGACGGTCGTAAAGAACTGGGTGTCCGATGAACGCTGAAGGCCTGAATAAAGCCGCTCTCCTGCTGATGTCGATCGGCGAGGAAGAAGCCGCCGAAGTTTTCAAGTATCTCGCCCCGCGCGAGGTGCAGAAGATCGGCGCGACGATGGCGGCCCTGAAAAACGTGACGCGCGAGCAGCTCGACAACGTGCTGACCGAATTCGTGAGCGAAGCCGAGCAGCACACGGCGCTTTCGCTGGATTCGAGCGAGTACATCCGCTCCGTGCTGACGAAGGCGCTCGGCGAAACCAAGGCCGGCGCGCTGATCGACCGTATCCTGCAGGGCAGCGATACGAGCGGCATCGAAGGCCTGAAGTGGATGGACTCGGGCGCGGTCGCGGAACTCATCAAGAACGAGCATCCGCAGATCATCGCGACGATCCTCGTTCACCTGGACCGCGATCAGGCGTCGGAAATCGTGTCGCTGTTGTCCGACCGCCTGCGCAACGACGTGCTCCTGCGCATCGCGACGCTCGACGGCATCCAGCCCGCCGCGCTGCGCGAACTCGACGACGTGCTGACGACGCTGCTCTCCGGCAGCGACAACCTGAAGCGCGCGCCGATGGGCGGCATCCGCACGGCGGCCGAGATTCTCAACTTCATGTCGAGCAATCACGAAGAAGGCGTCATCGCGAACGTGCGCGAATACGACGCCGAGCTCGCGCAGAAGATCATCGACCAGATGTTCGTGTTCGAGAACCTGCTCGATCTGGAAGACCGCGCGATCCAGCTTCTGCTGAAGGAAGTGGAATCGGAAACGCTGATCGTGTCGCTGAAGGGCGCGCAGCCGGCGCTGCGCCAGAAGTTCCTGTCGAACATGTCGCAGCGCGCGGCCGAACTGCTCGCCGAAGACCTCGATTCGCGCGGTCCGGTGCGCGTGTCGGAAGTCGAGCAGCAGCAGCGCAAGATTCTGCAGATCGTCCGCAATCTCGCGGAAAACGGTCAGATCCAGTTAGGCGGCAAGGCCGAGGACGCATATGTCTAACACCCGCGCGCAAAAGGCTCCGGTCTCGGCGTATCAGCGCTGGGAAATGGCGTCGTTCGATCCCGTCGAGATCAAGGTCGACAACAGCGCGGCGGAACAGGCCGCGCTCGAAGCGCACCTGCGCCGCGTCGAGGACGACGCGTATCAGCAAGGTCTCGCGAAGGGGCACGTCGCGGGGCAGGCGCTTGGGTATCAGGCGGGTTACGAGCAAGGTCAGGCGAAGGGTTTCGAGGACGGCCGCAAGGAAGCGCTCGCGCAGGCCGCGCGTCTCGCCGAGATCGCCGATGCGTTCAAGACCGCGCTGCAAGCCGCCGATGCGGCCATCGCGGAATCGCTCGCGGAACTCGCGGTCGATATCGCGCAGCAGGTCGTGCGCCAGCATCTCGCACTCGATCCGACGGCGCTCGTCGCCGTGGCGCGCGAAGTCATCGCGTCCGAGCCGGAGTTGTGCGGCGCGCCGACGCTCATCGTCAATCCGGCCGACATGGCTATCGTCGATGCGTATCTGAAGGACGAACTCGAAGCCGCCGGCTGGACCGTGCGGCCCGATCCGGAAGTCGAGCGCGGCGGCTGCAAGGCGCACGCCGCAACCGGTGAAATCGATGCGACCAACGTGTCGCGCTGGGAGCGCGTCGTGGCCGCGTTGGGGAGAAGCAAGCCGTGGTAAATCAACGGATCACGCAGGACGGTCTGAGCGAACTCGAACAGGAACTCGCGCGCGCGTCGTTCGGCCCGCTCGCCGAAGAGCGCGCGGAAGACGAATCGCCCGACGAACTCGCCGCGCGCACCATCGCCGAACTGGCCGGTATCGCGGGCAATCCGCACATCGACACGTGGCGCGACAAGCTCGACGCGCTGCGCTCGCGCAATGCGATCGCGAAGCCGCTGCGTCCCTGCGGACGTCTCACGCGCGCCGCCGGTCTCGTGCTCGAAGCGGTCGGCCTGAAGATGGGCGTCGGCTCCGAATGCATCATCGAGCTGCCGCCGGGCAGCGCGATTCCGACCGCCGAAGCCGAAGTCGTCGGTTTCGCGGGCGACAAGCTCTTTCTCATGCCGACGACCGAAGTCGCCGGCCTGTTGCCGGGCGCGCGCGTGTATCCGCTGGAAAGCGCGCCGATCAACGATCCGATGGCGGGCGCGAAGCGTCTGCCGGTCGGCTGGGAAATGCTCGGCCGCGTGGTCGACGCGTCCGGCCGTCCGCTCGACGGGCTCGGCCCGCTCGGCGCCAAGGTCGATGCGCCGCTGGCGGGTCCGGTCATCAATCCGCTGAATCGCGAGCCGATCCACAAGGTGCTCGACGTCGGCGTGCGCGCGATCAACTCGCTGCTGACGGTCGGACGCGGCCAGCGCATGGGCCTGTTCGCGGGTTCGGGCGTCGGCAAGTCGGTTCTGCTCGGCACGATGGCGCGCTACACGAGCGCGGAAGTCATCGTGATCGGGCTGATCGGCGAACGTGGCCGCGAAGTGAAGGAATTCATCGAGCAGATTCTCGGCGAGGACGGACTCGCGCGCTCGGTCGTCGTGGCCGCGCCTGCCGACGTGTCGCCGGTGCTGCGGATGCAGGCCGCCGCGTACACGACCTCGCTCGCCGAATATTTCCGCGATCAGGGCAAGCACGTCCTGATGCTGATGGATTCGCTCACGCGTTACGCGATGGCCCAGCGCGAGATCGCGCTCGCCATCGGCGAGCCGCCCGCGACCAAAGGCTATCCGCCGTCGGTGTTCGCGAAGCTGCCGGCGCTCGTCGAGCGCACCGGCAATGGTCCCGAAGGCGGCGGCTCGATCACGGCGTTCTACACCGTGCTCACCGAAGGCGACGATCAGCAGGATCCGATCGCCGACTCGGCGCGCGCGATTCTGGACGGCCATATCGTGCTGAACCGCTCGCTCGCGGAAGCCGGGCACTATCCGGCGATCGACATCGAGCAGTCGATCAGCCGCGTGATGACGTCGATCATCGACGACAAGCACCTCGAACGCGTGCGTCTCTTCAAGCAGATGCTGTCGCGCTATCAGCGCAACAAGGATCTCATCAACGTGGGCGCGTATTCGAGCGGACGCGACCAGTTGCTCGACCGCGCCATCGCGCTGTATCCGCGCATGGAGTCGTTTTTGCAGCAAGGCTTTCGCGAAGAGGCGCCGTTCGAGCCGAGCATCGCGATGTTGAATCAACTGTTCGAATAGTTTTCGACTAGTATCCGAAGCATTCGTCACAAGAAAGCACAAAGACCTCACGGGACCGCCACGCCATGTCGAAGAATCTGCCGATCAACACCCTCATCGAACTCGCCGAAGAGGAACTCGATAACGCCACGAAGAAGCTCGGCAAGCTTCAGCAGGAACGCAACGAGATCGAAACGCAACTGAACGCGCTCGTGACGTATCGCGACGAGTATCACGCGCGTTTCACGGCGTCGGCGCAGCAAGGCACGACGGCGCAGACGCTGCGCAATTTCCAGGCTTTCGTCGATACGCTCGACAGCGCCATCGCGCAGCAGCGCACGCTGCTCCTGATGGCCGATCAGCGCATCGAGGCGGCGAAACCCGACTGGCGTCTCAAGAAACAGAAGCTCGGCAGCTACGAAGTGCTGGCCGCACGCGGCGAGGCGATCCTCGCGAAGAAGGCCGCGCGCGTCGAGCAGCGCGAATCCGACGAACACGCCGCCAAGGTGCTGCGCATGCGCGCCGAGCGGGCTTCGTCGTAATCCATTCATCGATATTTCCAGAGGCTCAGCATGTCCTCCGTTTCTCTTCTCGGCGCGCTTTCCGGCGCCACGTCATCGGGCAACTCCGCGGCGCAGCGCGCGGCGAGCGCCGGCGCGTCGTTCGGCAAGACGCTCCAGGGCATCACCGACCGCGCCAACGCCGACGCGCAAGCGGCTCAGGCGTTCGCGGATTCGTCCGCCGACACATCGAGCGTGCACGACGCGCCGAAGCCTTCCGACGACGCATCGAAGAGCGACGACGCATCCGATGCTCAGGCCGCCGCGAAGCCCGACGAGACAGACGCGCCGAAAGAGGCATCGAAGCCTGCGGACAAGACGAATACGGCCGACGCGTCGAAGCCGGCGTCGGGCTCGTCATCGGATGCGGCCGCCGCTGCGCAAGCGAAAGCCCGCGCGGACGCCGCGAACGAAGCCGACGCCGACTCGGACGATACCGAGTCCGCGCTCGCCGATGCGGCCGACGCTGCATCGCTCGTCACGACGACCGCATCGACCGACGACGACAAAGCGACGGACACGACGCACAAGAGCAGCGATGCGAAGTCGGCGCAGGACGCGCTGGCCGCCGCGCTCGCCTCGATGAACAACACGCAGCCCGCGAATGCCGCGGCGAACGGTTCGGTCGGGACGGCGCGCGAGGGCGGGAAAGGCGACGATCAGGGCGGCCTCTTCGCGAAAGGCGGAAAGGGCGCGAGCCTGCCCGGGCTGACGGCGAATGCGAAGGCCGGCGACAAGGCTGTCGACGCAGCCGCGCTCGCATCCGCGCAAACCGCGCCGGCGATATCCGCCGACGCCGCGACCGCCGCCTACAAGCAAGCCGCCGACGCGGCCGCGCACGCGGTCGCGATGCAGACGGCATCGGCGGGTTCGGCGGTGTCGAGTCCGCAGGGCGCGATGGCATCGGCGACCAGCGCCGCGATCGCACCGCACGTTGGCGGCTCCGGCTGGGACGACGCGTTCAGTCAGAAGGTCGTGTTTCTGTCGAAGGCGGATCAGCAAAGCGCGGAATTGACGCTGAATCCGAAAGATCTCGGGCCGTTGCAGGTGACGCTGCAGGTCTCCGATAACCACGCGCACGCGCTGTTCGTGTCGCAGCATGCGCAGGTGCGCGAAGCGATCGAAGCCGCGATGCCGAAGCTGCGCGAAGCGATGGAAGCGAACGGCATCAGTCTCGGAAGCGCGTCCGTCGCCGATGGCTTCACGCGCCAGTCGCAGCAACAAAGCGGTGACGGCCGCTCGGGATCGGGCGGCGGCGGCCGTGCGTCGGGCGGAATCGGTGGGCTGGGCGGCGTGAGCGCCGACGATTCCGTTGCGGCGAGTATCAACGTGCCCGCGCGACGCACGGTCGGACTCGTCGATACGTTCGCCTGATCCTTCTCAGCGCCTCACGCCGCACATTCGGCGCGCAGGCGCTCGACGACGACGATGTAATGCCGGGGGCATCGTCCGTTGAAAGGCCACCGGCGTGGTGACGAACATGCCGACGAAATGCGCGACGCCGCGCAGCGGCGCGTTCATCGGGAAGTCGAGCACATGCGACGACGCCGACGTGATGTCGATGCCGCACGCGAGCACGCTGGAGACGAGCGCCGCAAAAAGCAGCGCGCGCAGGAGATAGAGGCCGCGCAGCGGGACGTGCGTGAAACGCACGACGATGCCGACCGCGATCGCGGGTGCGGCGATGAGCAGAAGCGCGGCGAAAAGCGCGTGCAGCACGCTCCTCCGATGCAGCACGCCGACGAGCGTCTGCGCGCCGGCGAGTCCGCCGATGACCGCAGGCCAGCCGCACGGCGCGTCAGCATGAGAGCCGCCATCGCGACGCCCAAAGGCGGCCAGATCGACGCGGCGCTCGCCAGATGGAAACCGGCCGAGGCCAGTCAATCGCGACTCAAACGACGATCAGCGTTCTCCCAATTGGCGGACTTTTCTCAAAGTCTCGGCATTGTCCTGAGACAGGACACAGCATGAATGCAACATTTAGTATTCCTCTGATGGCGGTCTGAAGGGCGCTCCTAGAATCTGCGCGACTCGTCTCCTTTGCCGCCGCGCAGCAACATGCGCGACGCTTTGTCATGCGCGCATTCGTTTCACTGCTGCTGGCTTTCTGCCTGCACGTCCCTTTTTCCGACGCCTTCGCCCAAGGTTCGTCATCGCCCGTAATCGACGCCGCGCCCAAGTCCCGGCCGCGGATCGCGCTGGTTTTGCGACTATGTCCGGCGGGCGCTGGATCTCAACGAAGG
This sequence comes from Caballeronia sp. ATUFL_F2_KS9A, assembly GCF_023630765.1. NCBI lineage: Bacteria > Pseudomonadati > Pseudomonadota > Betaproteobacteria > Burkholderiales > Burkholderiaceae > Caballeronia > Caballeronia sp. ATUFL_F2_KS9A. The sequence goes on from NZ_JALQEK010000020.1 coordinate 104,203, forward strand.
CGATGCCTACGACGCGCACGAAATCAACGAACGCCTCGCGCGCCTCGAAACGAGCGGCTACTTCAAGAGCGTCTCGCACGAATTCGTCCACGAGGACGGCGTGAACCGCCCGCGCGTGAACCCGGCGGAAAAGAGCTGGGGATCCAACTTCCTGCTGTTCTCGCTCGGCGGCCTCCGACATCTGGCGGCGTATGGCGTCAATCAGTTCTCCGGGAACTACGTGTTCTACAGCCAGCAGACGTACCAGTTTCGCGTGGCGTCGCCGAAAGGAACGGCGGTGAACGACGTGTATCTCGGCACGATGGCCGAAGCCGGCAACGCAACGTTCGAGCGCAGCGCACTTCGCATGGGCGATCTGAAGAAGAGCCTCAGCGTGTTCGTCGGCGCGACGACCGCTCGGCCCGGCCTATCACGGCTACGCGATCGCGCCGGGCGGCATTCCAAGCGTCTATCTCCAGTTCGGCGCGAAGTTCTGAGGCCGACGTGGCCCGCGCGCGCATTTCTTACAACAACAACCACATGACTTCATGAACAAGACCTGGCTTGCATCGTATCCATCCGGCGTGCCTGCCGAGATCGAATCCGACCGATACCGCTCCGTCACCGACCTGCTCGAGCAGAGCTTCCGCCTTTACGCCGGGAAACCGGCGTTCGCGTGCATGGGAGCGTCCATCAGTTACGCGAAGCTCGACGCGCTTTCGCGCGACCTCGCCGCGTGGCTGCAGTCGACCGGCCTGCGCAAAGGCGCGCGCGTCGCGATTATGATGCCCAACGTGCTGCAATATCCGGTCGCGCTCGCGGCGATCCTGCGCGCGGGCTACGTCGTCGTGAACGTGAATCCGCTCTACACGCCGCGTGAGCTCGAACATCAGCTGAAGGACAGCGGCGCCGAAGCGATCATCCTGCTCGACAACTTCGCGGCGACGCTGCAAGCGGTCGTGCACGAGACGACGATCAGACACGTAGTCGTCGCGACGCTGGGCGACTTGCTCGGCGCGAAAGGATGCCTCGTGAACTTCGTCGCGCGGCATGTCAAAAAGCTGGTGCCCGCATGGAACCTGCCCGGCCACACGGCGTTCAACGCGGCGCTCGCCCGCGGCAGGCACATGGCGTTCACGCCGGTCGAGCAGCAGCCGGACGACATCGCCCTTCTGCAGTACACGGGCGGCACGACGGGCGTGGCGAAGGGCGCCGTGCTGCCGCATCGCAGTCTGATCGCCAACATGCTGCAGACGCAGGCGTGGCTCGAACCGGCCCGCGCGCAGCGGCCCACGTCCGGACAACTCACGACGGCCATCGCGTTGCCGCTCTATCACGTCTTCGCGCTGACGGCGTGCGGACTGCTGACGATCCAGACCGGCGCATTGGGCGTGCTGATCCCGAATCCGCGCGACATCGGCGGCATGATCCGGACGCTGCGGCGCTATCGCATCACGATGTTCCCGGCGGTGAACACGCTCTACAACGCGATGCTCGATCACCCGGATTTCGCGCAGCTCGATTGCTCGCGGCTCTTCGCGGCTGTCGGCGGCGGTGCGCCGGTGCAGCAGGCCGTGGCGCAGCGCTGGCTCGAAAAGACGGGCGTGCCGATCATCGAAGGCTACGGCCTGACCGAGACGACCGCGTGCGTGACTTGCAACCCGGCGGACTCGACGCAGCGTGGCGGCACGATCGGCTTGCCGCTGCCGTCGACGGAAGTTTCGATCCGCGATGACGCAGGCAACGAAGCCGCGCCCGGCGAACCCGGCGAGTTGTGCATTCGCGGGCCACAGGTCATGGCGGGCTACTGGAATCGTCCGGACGAGACGGCGCACGTCATCACGGCCGACGGCTTCTTCAAGTCGGGCGATATCGCCGTGATGGATGAACACGGCTTCCTGAAGATCGTCGATCGCAAGAAAGACATGATCCTGGTCTCGGGCTTCAACGTCTATCCGAACGAGATCGAGGACGTGGTCGCCGCGCATCCCGGCGTGTTCGAGGCGGCGGCGGTCGGCGTGCCCGACCGTCATTCCGGCGAGTCCGTGAGGATTTTCGTCGTGCGGCGCGACCCGGCCCTCACCGAGGCCGATCTGATCGCGCATTGCAAGGAGCGCCTGACGGGCTACAAGCGGCCCAAGGCAGTCGAGTTCCGCGAGAGTCTGCCCAAGAGCAATATCGGAAAGGTTTTGCGCAGGGAACTGCGCGATGGAACCGCGTGAGCGCGGAAGGAAGAAAGACGTGAAGCAATTCGTTTCGATGAAAGAGGTTGCGGCGGTGGCCATGCTGGCGCTCGCACGCCATGCCCGCGCCGACGACGCGCCGCCGCTAACGCCGCAAACGCAGGAAGCGCGAGCGCGCCGGCCGAATCGCCGTGGAAGGCTTCGATCGGCTTTCGCCGCGCTGAATTACCGCTTCTGAGCGGTTCCCCGGCGCGCCACTGCGCCGGGCTCTCCCTTCCCTTTTCTTTCCCCGCGCGGGCGCAATGCCCGCGCCGGCCTCAAGTTTTCCGTCCGAAAAGCCGAGATAGGTATCGAAGAGCGGGTCCGCGCAGGCCCGGAGCAATCGAACGGAATAGCCAGAAAACCCCCCTCTGTTCGACCCATCGCTTTACACCGCGATAGCCAACAATTCACCCTATCGAAAGAGGCACGCATTTTCATGGCTACCACGACCGCAAACCAGCAACCCATCGTTCCCGCGAAAGGCGGGAAGCTCAAAAAGATCCTGATCATCGCCGTCGGCGCGATCGTGCTGCTCGGCGCGGGCGCCGGTGGCGCGTACTTCTTCGTCGGGAAGAATCATGGTCCGGCCAAGCCGGCGCCGGAGCCGCCGCCCGTGTTTTTCCCGCTCGAATCGCTGACGGTGAATCTCCAGTCGGACGACGGCGCCATGCACTATCTCCGCGCCGGCCTCACGCTCAAGCTGAAGGACGAAAAGGTCCAGTTGCTCGTCACCGAGCACATGCCGGAAGTCCGCAGCCATGTGCTGCTTCTGCTTTCCGGCAAGCGCCCGGACGATCTCGCGACCGTCGACGGCAAGAAGCAGCTTGCCAACGAACTGCGCGCGTCGGTCGAAACCGCGGCGAGCACGGCGGAGAAACCGGTGCGCGTCGAGGAAGTGCTGTTCACCGAATTCGTCGTTCAGTAACGCCGGATCAGCGAGTAAAGAGTCATGGGCCACGAAGAGTTCATGTCGCAGGAGGAGGTCGATGCCCTCCTCAAGGGCGTCACCGGCGAGATCGATCAGGAAGCTGACGAGAAAAAGCCCGCCGGCGTACGTCCGTACAACATTGCGACGCAGGAACGCATCGTCCGCGGCCGGATGCCCGGCCTCGAAATCATCAACGACCGCTTCGCGCGCCTCATGCGCGTGGGCATCTTCAACTTCATGCGGCGCTCGGCGGAAATTTCCGTCGGTCCGGTGAAGGTGCAGAAATACAGCGAATTCACGCGCAATCTGCCGATCCCGACCAATCTGAACCTGGTCCATGTGAAGCCCTTGCGCGGCACGTCGCTGTTCGTGTTCGACCCGAATCTCGTGTTCTTCGTGGTCGATAACCTTTTCGGCGGCGACGGGCGTTTTCATACACGCGTCGAAGGCCGCGAGTTCACGCAAACCGAGCAGCGCATCATCGCGAAACTGCTGAATCTCGTGTTCGAGCATTACGCGACGTCGTGGCGCAGCGTGAAGCCGCTGCAGTTCGAATACATGCGCTCGGAGATGCACACGCAGTTCGCCAACGTGGCGACACCGAACGAAATCGTCATCGTGACGCAGTTCACGATCGAGTTCGGCTCGACGGGCGGCACGCTGCACATCTGCATGCCGTACTCGATGATCGAGCCGATCCGCGACGTGCTTTCCTCGCCGATTCAGGGCGAAGCGCTCGAAGTGGACCGCCGCTGGGTGCGCGTGCTGTCGCAGCAAGTGCAGTCGGCGGAAGTGGAACTGACGGTGGATCTCGCCGAGATCCGCTCGTCGTTCGAGCAGATTCTGAACATGCGCGTAGGCGATGTGCTGCCGATCGACATTCCGGAGCAGGTCGTCGCGAAGGTGGACGGCGTGCCGGTGATGGAATGCGGCTACGGAATGTTTAATGGTCAATACGCGCTGCGCGTGCAAAAGATGATCAGCGCGAGCGATACGATGAAGGAAGGTGGATATGAGTGACCTGATGCAGAACGACGCGCCCGGCGCGCCGGAAAAAGGTGAAGAGCTGATGCTGGACGACTGGGCGAGCGCGCTCGCCGAGCAGAACGGCAACGAAGCGCCGGTGGCCGCGAGCGCGGGCGTGTTCCAGCCGCTGTCGAAGGCCGCGGCGCCGTCGACGCGCAACGACATCGACATGATTCTCGACATCCCCGTGCAGATGACGGTGGAACTCGGGCGCACGAAGATCGCGATCCGCAACCTGCTGCAACTCGCGCAAGGCTCGGTCGTGGAACTGGACGGCCTCGCCGGCGAACCGATGGACGTGCTCGTGAACGGCTGCCTCATCGCGCAGGGCGAAGTGGTCGTCGTCAACGACAAGTTCGGCATTCGCCTGACCGACATCATCACGCCGTCCGAACGCATCCGGAAGTTGAATCGATGAAACGCCTGGCCGTTGCGCTGCTCTTCGCCGCGCCTCTTTTCGCCCATGCCGCCGACATGAACGCGGTGAACCACGCCGCGCAGATCGCCTCGGGCGTCGGCGCGGGCACCGCGGTGCCATCGCTCGGTTTCGGCGCGGTGTTGCAGACGCTGCTCGGACTCGTGATCGTGATCGGCTTCGTGTTCGGCTGCGCATGGCTCGCGCGCAAGTTCGGCTATCAGGGCGGCAAGCGCAGCGGTCTCGTGAAGGTCGTGGGCGGCGCATCGCTCGGCAACAAGGAACGCGTCGCGGTCGTCGAAGTGGGCGATACGTGGCTCGTGCTCGGCGCCGGTCCTGGCAACGTGCGTCTGTTGCACACGATGCCCGCAGGCTCGGCGGAAGTGGAAGGCGTCGGCGTTCCCGCGCAATCGTCGCCGCCGGCGGGCAACTTCGGGCAGCGCTTTCGCGACGCCCTCGCCGGCGAAGCGAACAAGCGGCTCCAGAAGTTCGTTTCTCCCGGCAAATAAGTCAGTCTTGCCGATGCATCGGGCGCGGTTCGCGAGGACCGCGCCCGATGTGCGTTTACGGCGCACGTTCGCAATAGAACGAGTTGGCGCGGGTTTCCCCCTCTTTTCGCCCCATCGTCCCATGCCGCGATAGCCGAGAATTCACGCTATCGAAAGAGGCAGGATTCCATGGTCATCACGTTCGTCGTTCATCAAGGTCAGCGCATTCTCGATGCCCTCGCAAGCATCGTCGGCGGGAGCAAGTAATGCAGGTGAGTCGTAACATCGTGCGCGGCGTGAAGCTCGCGCTGCCCGTCGCAATCGGCCTCGCGCCGTATCTGGCGTTCGCGCAAAGCACGGCGGGGCTGCCCGCCTTCAACACGAGTCCCGGCCCGAACGGCGGCACGACGTACTCGCTCAGCGTGCAGACGATGCTGCTGCTGACGATGCTCTCGTTCCTGCCCGCGATGGTCCTGATGATGACGAGCTTCACGCGCATCATCATCGTGCTGTCGCTGTTGCGGCAGGCGCTCGGCACCACGAGCACGCCGCCGAACCAGGTGCTCGTCGGCCTCGCGCTGTTTCTGTCGTTCTTCGTGATGTCGCCGGTTCTCGACAAGGCTTACACCGACGCATACAAGCCCTTCTCCGAAGGCCAGATCGCGATGGATCAGGCGATGACGCGCGGCGTCGCGCCCTTCAAGCAGTTCATGCTGAAGCAGACGCGCGAATCGGATCTCGCGCTGTTTGCGCGCATCTCGCACGCCGCGCCGATGAACGGACCGGAAGACGTGCCGCTTTCGCTGCTCGTGCCGTCGTTCGTCACGAGCGAATTGAAGACGGGTTTCCAGATCGGCTTCACGATCTTCATTCCGTTTCTCATCATCGACATGGTGGTGGCGAGCGTGCTGATGTCGATGGGCATGATGATGGTTTCGCCTTCGACGATCGCGCTGCCGTTCAAGCTGATGCTGTTCGTGCTCGTCGATGGCTGGCAGTTGCTGATCGGCTCGCTCGCGCAGAGCTTCGTTTCCTGATTTCGTGAGACTTTGAAATGACGCCAGAATCCGTCATGACGATGGCGCATCAGGCGATGTACGTCGCCTTGTTGCTCGCCGCGCCCTTGTTGCTGGTCGCGCTCGTCGTCGGTCTCGTGGTGAGCCTGTTCCAGGCGGCCACCCAGATCAACGAATCGACGCTCTCGTTCATTCCGAAGCTGATCGCGGTGGCGGTGACGCTCGTGATCGCCGGTCCGTGGATGCTCTCGACGCTGCTCGACTACATGCGCCACGTTTTCACGATCACGCCTGCGATCACGGGCTGAGTTTCGTTCGATGTTCTCCGTCACCTATGCGCAGCTGAACGGCTGGCTCACGGCGTTTCTGTGGCCGTTCGTGCGAATTCTCGCGCTGATCGCCACCGCGCCCGTGCTGAGCCACATGGCGATTCCGATGCGCGTGAAGATCGCGCTTGCGGCCTTCATCTCGCTGATCGTCGCGCCGACGCTGCCCGCGATGCCGCAGGCGACGGTGTTTTCGGCGGCGGGCGTGTGGATCATCGTGAATCAGTTTCTGATCGGCGCGGCGATCGGCATGGTGATGCAGATCGCGTTCGCGACCGTCGATGCAGCCGGCGAGTTCATCGGGCAGCAGATGGGCCTCGGTTTCGCGACGCTTTACGATCCGCGCGCGGGTGGCAATGCGGTGGTCGTGTCGCGCTATCTGAACACGCTGGCGATGCTCGCGTTTCTCGTCTTCGATGGCCATCTGCAGTTGATGAGCGCGCTCGTGGCGACTTTTCAGAGCGTGCCGATCGAGGCGAATGTGGTGGCGTCGGCTTCGCATGCGCAGGGATGGCGCGTGTTGGTCGGGTATGGCGCGAGCGTGTTTTCGACGGGCTTGCTGCTGGCGTTGCCGATCGTGGCGGCGCTGCTTATCGCCAATCTGGCGCTCGGCGTTTTGAATCGCGCTGCGCCGCAGATCGGGATATTTCAGGTCGGGTTTCCGGTGACGATGCTCGTCGGGCTGCTTTTGTTGCAGCTCATGGTGCCGAATCTGATGCCGTTTTTTCAGCGGGTTTTCGATGTGGGGATTGCGCAGATTGGGCGGGTTGCGGGGGCGCTTTAGTCGCTAAAGAAGCGCCTGCTGCAAGGGCGCCCGATGCTCATGCACTTTGATGATTCGATACTCGTTTTTCAACGCGCCAGCTTCGATCGATTGAATTTGGCGTAGATCGACGACGAGGACGTCGCCTTTTCCAAAGCGTTCGCCGCTATTCACTTTGCTCAGAAATACTTCGTCGTCCAATGCGGCGAAAAAAGGATATTGGCCGTCGTGAACGCGCCATTTGTTTCCGTCCTTGAATACGACGGATTCCACCAGCAGGACTTTTCTCGCAACGAAGTCCGAGACCACTTCGCCGCTGTCATTGTCGGATGATGCAAATGACGCAAGCTCATCGTCTTCGATGATGAGTTCCACTTTCTCGCCGCGCACGATACCGAAGTTCGATATGCCTTCGCGCTCGAGAGGCGACAGGGTCTTGCTAAGACTCGAGCGCACGGCGGTATTTCGCCAGAGGCGCACGACATTGGCCTCGACCTCGACGGACTCCGTTTCTGTGATCCACACATGCGAGACTTCACCGACCTGTTCGATTCGGTGCGGCCGGCGTCCGCGCAGCTTGCGTGCCAGCCCGACGACGCCGCCACCGCCGCCGATGAGGCCGAGGATGTTGAGGATCGTATAAGCATTGGAAATTGCCGTGGCATTGGACCCGGCGAACATATCGCGGATCTGGGCCAGCAGTTGTTGCACGAAGATGAGATCGAGTTCGAACGAACCGGCTTTGAAACTGCCTTTGACTTCGACCCGGACATCGGCTGAATCGCCGTTCAGTTCCTTGTTCGCTGCCGTGAACAAATCGGCGATGGCCACGAGCGCGGGCGCAAGGTCCCGCACATCCATTCGATGTTCCGCGAGTGCAGGGCCGTCATATACGACGTTGAACCGCTCGTGGTTGCTCATGTCGTTGTGATGTTCGGAATACTGGGATTCGCTGCCGCGCGGGCTGGCAGGTCGACCGGATGTTACCACGCAGCCTCCTCGAATAGCGGGCCGTGGCGGGCACCGCCATACATGCGATAGGGCCGCCCGAGGGGCGGAAACTACGCGACAACGGGACTCGTCAAGGATGAGTCATTTCACGATGCCGAGCGGCAACATCATGTCTGAGCGCGCACGATAGAGATACACGAAACGTCCCATTTCGCGTGCTCTTCTACCGCACCTCGATCTGAGTTGGCTTCCTTTGCATACCCAACGGCAGCGCGTAGCGCTGTGCCGAAGCTGTTTCGTGCTGAACCAGCGCGCTCAACGTATTCGGGCGGCAGATCGTGCGCGAGCCAAGCCCGATTGGTTCTATGAGGGCACTCTTTAGGCGAGTGCCACCGAGGACGAGAGGACTACCCAAATTGCGTGTGACCGCGGGCTTGAAAATCTGCTTTCTTTGCCTACTTTCTTTGCAGCAGCAAAGAAAGTAGGTGCCGCCCCGCACAGGGGCAACGTTAATAGACCGACGCGAATACGGGATCCGGCGAAAGCAGAAGGGAGAACGCAGAAAGCAAAAAAAAAGCCGCCTTCAACCCTGAATGTAATCAAACAACGACATCTTCTGAATCTGCGAAAACGCCATCTGCGCGGCCTGCAGCGAACTCTGCGTCAACTCGTACTGACTGATCGACGAAACGAGGTCGATGCTCGTCAGATTCGCGATGTCACTCGCCGTCTGCGTCTGACTCGTCTGCATTGCGCTCTGCGTCGACTGCACTTGCTGCTCGCGTCCGCCCACCACCGTCTGCGCCGCCAGCACGTTGTTGAACGTGTTGCTCACCTTCGTGCCGATCGTCGTCAGCGTGTTGGTCAGCGCCGCCTGCGCGCCCGGCGATCCCGTCGGCTGCTTGAGCGCGTTCACGAGGCTGTCGAGCGTCGCGAAGATGTCGTTGTTGCCCGACGCCGCCGGCTCCACGGAGAACGTGTCGCCATCGGCGGGCGTGCCGTCGATCGTCACCTTCTGGCCGCCAAGCGCGATGTCCGTGCTGCCCGTGTAGGCCACGTTCGTCGGCAACGATGAATCCGCCGGGTTCGACGTGACCGAGTAGGTCGTCGAGCCATCCGTCGCCGAGACCGAGAACTTGATCGTGTACGTGCTCGCATTGGCCGCGTTGCTCGTATCGTTGACGCTCACGCCGCTGATCGTCCCGGTGCCCGTGTTCGTGCTGGCCGCGCTCGACACCGGATCGCTTTCCGTCGGCAATACGCTGCCGAAGATCGACGCGCCCGTGTCACCCACCGGGATCGTCCGTCCTTCGCTGATCTGCACCGTGCGCTGGCCGTAATCGCCCGAATACTGCGCGCCGACGCCCGACGGGTCGTTCGTGTACGGCTGCGTGCCGCCCTTGAGTCCCGAGAAAATATAGTTGCCGTTGCTGTCCGTGGTGTTCGCGAGGCTGAAGAGCTGATCGCGCAAACCCTGAATCGTGTTCGCGATGGCCGTGCGGTCCGAATCGGTGAGCGAACCGTCGCCCGCATGCACGATCTGCGTCTGCACGCTCGTCAGCGCGCTGCTCACGCTGCTCAGCGTCGCGTCTTCCTGCTGCAGCGCGGACAACGCCGTCGTCTGATTCGTGCCGTACTGCGTGAGCGCGCCGCTTTTCATCGTGAGCTGCACCGCCTGCGCCGCGCCGAGCGGATCGTCCGACGCGGTGAGAAGGCGCTTGCCCGACGAGATCTGCTGATACATCGACGAAAGCGTACTTTGCTGGTCGCTCATCGAAGCGACGTTCAGGTTGAAGTACTGGGAACTGGAAATACGCATCGCGTTTAGCCTCAGTTGAACATGCCGAGCAGCGACTGGAACAGCGTCGCGGCGGTCTGAATCACCTTGCTGTTCGCTTGATAAAGCTGCTGGTACTGAATCAGGTTGGCCGCCTCTTCGTTCAGGTTCACGCCCTGCACCGATTGCTGCGCCGACGTCGCCTGGTTGAGGAGCGAGGTCTGCGCCGTGCTCGTCGCCTTGAGCTGATTCGTCTGGTTGCCGATGTTGTTGATATAGCTCGAGTACGAACTCGTCAGCGTGTCCGTGCCGCCGTTGAGCGACTTCGCCGACACCAGGTTCGACATCGCGAGCGCATTGCTGCCGTCGCTCGTGCCGCCCTTGTTCTGCGCGATCGCGAACGCGTCGCCGTCCTTCGGCGTGCCGCTGATGGTCGCCGAAACGCCCATCGCCGAGACCGTGAGACCGTTGTTCGCGTCGTACGGAATCGTCGTGCCCGCGGTGTACGTCGTCGTGCCGACGGTGACATCGACATCCGATGTAAAGCCGTTCGCCGACGCGCTGTACGTCAGGTTGATGCCCGACGTCATCGTGTTGCTCGTCACCGTCGCCGACGAAATCGATGCCGTGCCGGTGTTCGTGGTCGCCGCCGACGTCACCGCGGGCGACGCCGCCGCGATCGCCGCGCCGTTGCTCGTCGTGAGCTTGAAGTTGTCGAGCGCGCCGCGCGTCGGCTGGATCGTGAACGAGTCGCCCTTCTGCACGCCGCTGAGCGTCGACACGTCGATGTTCAGGCCGTTGATCGTCTTGTTCGTCTCCGTCGCCGGATCGATCGTGCCGAGTGTATTGCCGCTTGCCGGGTCCGTCACCGTGTACTTGCTGCCGTCGTACGTGACCGTGAAGTCGTTCGTCGGCGGCTGTGCGCCATCGGCGATCGTCGCCGTCGGCACGCCGGTGCCCTTGTTGCGCGCGTTCGAGATGACGGTCGGATCGCTCGTCGAAAACAGCTTGCCGCCGGCCTGGCCGTTGAGGTCGAGACCGAGCGCGTTCTGATCGTTCAACTGATTGGCGAAGCTCGTCGCGATCGCGCCGAGTTGCGCCTGCGCCGGATCGAGCGTCTGCGTGCGGAAGTCGATGAGACCGCCGACCGTGCCGCCCGTCAGCGCCGAGTTGTCGAGGTACTGCATGTTCGCGGCCGTCTGCGTCGCGCCGTTGCTGCTCTGGTAGGCGATCGTGAGCTCGCTCGGATCGGACGGCGACGGCACGGCTTGCAGCCCGTACTGCGTACCTCCGACGACGAGCGGCTGCCCGTTGCCGATGAACACGTTGTAGTTGCCGTCGGACTGCACGACCTGCACGCCGATCATCGACGACAGGTTCGTGACGAGCTGATCGCGCTGATCGAGCAACTGGTTCGGCTGCTGGCCGCCCGCGCTGGCGATGTTGATCTGCTTGTTGAGATCGGCGATCTGTTGCGAGTAGCTGTTGATCTGCGAGACCGCGCTCGTCAGTTGCGTGTTGACGCTCTGACGCAGTTGGTCGTATTGCTGGCCTGCCGTGTTGATCTGATCGGCGAGCGTTTGCGCGCTGCTCATCAGCGACTGGCGCGCGGAGGAACTGTTCGCCGAATTCGCCACCGACTGCAGGCCGGAGAAGTAATTCGAGATGCCTTTCGAGATGCCGGAAGTCGGATCGCCGACGAGGTTGTTCAGCTGCGAGATCAGCGAGTAATACGTGCTGGCGGCGCTGCTGGACGCTTGCGTGTTGTTGACTTGCGTCGTCAGGTACTGGCTGTACTGGCGCGTGACGGTGACGGCCTGAACGCCGCTGCCGAGATAGCCCGAGCCGGTGAACTGACCGGGCGACTCCTGATACTGGACTTTCTCGAGCGTATAGCCCGGCGTCGCGGCGTTGCTGATGTTCTGTCCCGTCGTCGTGAGGCCCCATTGGGCCGCGTTCAAACCGGAAAGACCAATGCTGAAGATGTTATTGGACATGCGTGAATCCTGGTGAAGCGGCGTTGGATCGAGCGCTGCCGCATGGCTGATTTGTATATCGGCCGATTGCCGGGGAAGTTGAGCGTTTGCGGGTTGGGTTTTGGCTTTTACCGAAGCCCGGGCGGTTTTTGCGATGGGGCCATTATCGGAGAGGTGGCGCAATGGCTATTGCGCGAAGAGCATGCCTTTTTGGGGCTAATTCTTCGATTTTGTTTCGTTGGGCTTGGTTTTTCGCTTTTGCTTTCGCTTTTGCTTTTGCTTTTGCTTCCGGTTTCGCCGGATCCCGTGTTCGTGTCGGTCTATTAGCGTTGCCCCTGTGCGGGGCGGCACCTACTTTCTTTGCTGCTGCAAAGAAAGTAGGCAAAGAAAGCAGCTTTTCAGGCCCGCGGTCACACGCAATTTGGGTAGTTCTCTCGTTGCAGATGGCACTCGCCTAAAGAGTGCCCTCATCACAATAACCGGGCTTGGATCGCGCACGGTCCGCCGCCCGAAAACGTTGAGCGCGCTGGTTCAGCACGAAAGAGCTTCGGCACAGCGCTACGCGCT
>NZ_JALQEK010000021.1:0-27893 GCF_023630765.1 Caballeronia sp. ATUFL_F2_KS9A
GAAGCGCATGCTTCCCCGATTGGCCGGTCGGCCGCGAAGCGGGCCGGAGCCATTTCGTGCTGAACCGGTTTGTTGTGTGGCGAGTGATGGCGGACCGTGCGCGAGCCAAGCCCGATGGGGCCTATGAGGGCACTCTTTAGGCAGCCCACGATGGACGAGAGGACTACCCAAATTGCGTGTGACCGCGGGCGTATCGGAAGCTGCTTTCTTTGGTTACTTTCTTTGCAGCAGCAAAGAAAGTGACTGCCGCCCCGCACAGGGGCAGTGCTAATAGACCGACACGAAAACGGGATCCGGCGAAAACGAAAGCAAAAGCAAAACCCCTACTTCGCCAAAGACCGCCGCTTCATCTCAAGCTGAGTGATCAGCCGCTGAAGAGTATTCTCCGCCGACCCCGGCATCGAAACAAACTTGAACCCGATGGTATATCGCCGATCCCCTTTCGCCGTCGTCGATTCCCGATGCGAAACCAGCATCATATCCACCGTCACACGTCCATTCGCGCTGAAATGCAGCTCGGCATCCTGAAACACGATGCCCATCTCCAGATCCGCGATGCGATCATCCGTCGTGCGCAGCGCCACGCCGCCCAGCGACAGATCATGCACCTCGAAGCGGAATCGCTCGCCATCCGGCAACGAACCCGTGCAGATGTAAGGATCGAGAACCGGCGTATCGACACGGAAATACTCGCGCCGCTGCATGTAGTACAGCACCGTCGGAAAATCGACTTCGAACGCCGGACGCCCGTCGAACATCGTTTCGCGCGCACCCGGCGTCGTGAACTCGACGCGCACGCCATCCGGCGCCGCACTGAAAATCAGCTTCTGCGACGCAAGCACGCCGCGATTCTGCTCGTCGAGACCGCCCCAGTCGAACGTGAAGCGATGCGCGGTCACATCGACGTCGAGCACGCGCGTGACGATCTGACCGTCGCCGTATTGCGCCGTCAGAAAGTCCCCGCGATTGGCGAGATTGCGCAGCGCCACGCCGATTTCCAGCGGATTACGCCTGCCGAAATCCACGATCGGCGCGATATCCTCGTCGGCAACGTCATGCTTTTGATTGGTGTTCATGGTGCTAGCCGTGTTCATTGTGCTCGCGCGCTGCCCGACCCCCGAACATCGCGCGACGATCCGAACCGAATAGGTCCGGCACTTCGATTATTCAGGTTAGCGGCATACCTCTTCAAAAGTTTAGGGTCGCCCGCCGAAAAATGTATGTGGTGCGCCGTCCCTACGGACGTAAAACGTTTGCTTCCCCGAAGCAATAAAGCGGCCGCATACATCGGCTGAATGCGCGGCGTGGCCCGCGCTTCAATATCGAACTACGCGGTCGAACGGGCGTCAGACGATCTGACGCATGATCGAGATGAGCTTCTTCGCGTACTGCGGATCGGTCGCGTAGCCCGCCTTCTGCATGCCGTGCGCGAAGCCCGCGACGTCGCGCGAAGCCTGAATCACCGGCGCATAACGCGGATTGTTCTTGATGACGCTCGCGTAATCGGTAAGCGCGTCCTCGTACGAATCGTAAGCGCGGAATTTCTCGACGACCTTCTGCGGACGGCCGTTGATGTATTCCGTCGTCACCGAGCTGACAGTCTTGCCGTTCCAGTCTTTCGTCGCCTTGACGCCGAAGATGTTGTGGCTCGTCGCGCCGTTCGGATGCTTGATCTCGCGCTTGCCCCAGCCCGATTCGAGCGCCGCCTGACCGATGATGAAGCGCGCCGGAATGCCCGTCGCCGCGCTCGCGGCCTGCGCCGGCACGGCGAGCCGGTCGACGAACGCGTTCACCTTGTCAGACCCGTTGCCGCGCGCCGGCGCTTCCACCGAATCCGCCGCCGTGTAGCCCTTGCCGGCGAGCGACGCGTTGTTCCTGTTGCCCTGCGCCGCCGCGTAAGCCTTCGCCATCGCGTTCATCGCGGCGAGATTGCCCGCGTTCGCGTCGAGATCGCCGCCGCCGCCCGACATGCCGCCGAGCGTCTGCATCGCGTTCATCGTGCTCATCGTGTTCATGGCGCCGCCCTTGCCGTCCGCGCCGGTCTGCGCGCCCGAGTTGCGCATGAGCTGCTTGAGCATCATGTCCGCGACGCCGATGCCCTTCGACGACATCTGCTGCGACAATTGCTGATCGAGCATCGACGTGAAGGTCTTCGAATCGTTCGATTCGAACGGGCTGTCCGAAGGCGTCGCGTCGCGCATGCTCTTCAACATCATCTGCGTGAAGACGGCGTCGAACTGCTTGGCCGCTTCCTTCAGGCCCTGCTGCGGGTTCGCGCCGGCCTGCGCGCGCAATGCGTCGAAGCCCTGCGTGTCGAGCGCGAAACGGTTCGAGAGATTCGAGAATCCGCTGCTCGTATCGGTCGATGCCAGCGCGGTGCCGGCGATGCCGTTCGTGTTCGAGTTCATAGGTTCTTATTCGTTTTAGATGATTTCGAGGTCTGCGCGCAGCGCGCCCGCGGCCTTCATCGACTGAAGGATCGAGATGAGATCGGCCGGCGTCGCGCCGAGCGCATTGAGCGCCTTCACGACATCCGCGAGATTCGCGCCCGCCGACAGCATCTTGAGCGCGCCGCTGTCCTGCTTCAACTGAATCGACGATTCCTTCGCCGCAACCGTCTGGCCGTTCGAGAACGCGTTCGGCTGGCTCACCGCCGTCTTCGTGTTGATGACGACCGACAGATTCCCGTGCGCGACCGCGCAGTTCTGCAGCGTGACCATCTGATTCATCACGATGGAACCCGTGCGCGCGTTCAGGATCACCTTCGCGGCGGCCTGCGCCGGACGCACGTCGATGTTCTGCAGCTGCGCCATGAACGACACCTGCTCGCTCGGCTCCTGCGGCGCGCGCAACTGGATCGTGCGGCCGTCGAGCGCGAGCGCGGTGCCCATGCCGAACTGATTGTTCACGGCCGCGACGATGCGCTGCGTCGTGTCGAAATCCATTTCGCGCAGTTCCATCTGCATGACGCCGCCCTGCTGCTGCAACGCCGACGGCACCGCGCGTTCGACGATCGCGCCCGCCGAGATGCGGCCGACCGCGAGCTGGTTCACCTGCACCTTGCTGCCGTTCGCGCTCGCGCCCGCGCCGCCGACGACGAGATTGCCCTGCGCCATCGCGTACACCTGGCCGTCGGCGCCTTTCAGCGGCGCCATCAGGAGCGTGCCGCCGCGCAGGCTCTTCGCGTTGCCGAGCGACGAAACCGTCACGTCGATCGCCTCGCCGGGACGCGCGAACGGCGGCAGCGTGGCCGTCACCATCACGGCGGCCACGTTCTTCAATTGCATGTTCGACGACGTCGACGGGTTCACCGTGATGCCGAGGTTGCCGAGCATGTTGGTGAGCGATTGCGTCGTGAACGGCGTCTGCATCGTCTGGTCGCCGGTGCCGTCGAGACCGACGACGAGACCGTAGCCGATCAGCGGATTGTCACGCACGCCCTGAAACTGCACGAGATCCTTGAGACGCTCGGCGTGCGCCTGATGCGCCGAACCGATGGCGACGAGCGCGGCTGCGAGCGAGAAGGAAACGAAACGGAGAAGCGGATTCATGATCAGAACGGCGCGACGTTGAGGAAGAAGCGCTGGAGCCAGCCCATGTTCTGCGCTTCGTCGATGTAACCCTTCGCCGAGTATTCGATCTTCGCGTCGGCGACCTGCGTGGAATAGACGGTGTTGCTACCCGAGATGGTCGTCGGGTTGACGACGCCCGAGAAGCGCACGTACTCGTTGCCCTGGTTGATGAGCATCTGCTTTTCGCCGCTCACCTGCAGGTTGCCGTTGGGCAAAACGTCCGTGACGGTCACGGTCAGCGTGCCGCTGAACGTGTTGGCCGCGCTCGCGCCGCCCGTCGCGGTGAACTTGTTCGCGCCGGTGGCCGAAAGGTTCGTGTTGTTGAAGAGGCCGCCGAAGAGGCCCGGCGTGGTCGGCACGGCGAACGACGCGTTGCCGCCGCGGTTGGTGTTCGCCGCCGACGACTTCGTCGCGTTGACGTTTTCCGAGATCACGATGGTCAGGATGTCGCCCACGTTGCGCGGACGCTGGTCTTCGAACAGCGGCCGGCCCGCGTAGCCCGCGTTGTAGATCGCGCCGGGCGAACGCGTGCCGACGGGCGGCTGCGGCGGACGCGCGGTCATCGGCTGCTGGATGATCGGCTCTTTCGGCACGAGGCCGCACGCGGCCAGCGATGCGATGAGCGCGCCGATCGACGCGCGCGAAAGAATGTGAGTGAGCGACATCGTGATAACTCTTCTGAAGCGGATTCAGGCATCAGTGTGACGCCATCGCCGCGATTCCCATCCGTCGAATAGAGGGGATTAAACCTGCATTTGCGAAAGCGTCTGCAACATCTGGTCGGACGTGGTCACGGCCTTGCTGTTGATTTCGTACGCGCGCTGGGTCTGGATCATGTTGACCAGTTCCTGCACCACGTTGACGTTCGACGCTTCCACATAACCCTGTTGCAGCGAGCCCGCGCCGTTCAGTCCCGGCTGCGACACGTTCGGCGCGCCCGAGCTGCTCGTTTCCGAGAACAGGTTTTCGCCGCGCGCATCGAGGCCGGCCGGGTTGATGAAGGTCGCGAGCGTGACCTGGCCGACCGTCGTGCTGGTCGACGTGTTCGCGGTCGTCACCGACACCGTGCCGTCCGAACCGATGGTGATCCCCGTCGCGTTCTGCGGAATCGTGATCGCCGGATTCAGCTGATACCCGCTCGACGTGACGAGCTGGCCTTGTGAGTTCGTCTGGAACGAGCCGTCGCGGGTGTAGGCGGTCGAGCCGTCGGGCATCGTCACCTGGAAGAAGCCCTGGCCGTTGATCGCGACGTCCTTCGAATTGCCGGTCTGCTGCAGGTTGCCCTGCGTGTAGAGGCGCTCGGTCGCGACCTGTTGCACGCCGGTGCCGAGCTGCACGCCCGATGCGAGTTCGGTCTGCTGCGTCGAATTCGCGCCCGGCTGGCGCGTCGTCTGATACAGCAGATCCTCGAACACCGCGCGCGAGCCCTTGAAGCCGTTCGTGCTCACGTTGGCGAGGTTGTTCGAGATGGTGTCCATCTGCGCTTGCTGCGCATTCATGCCGGTCGCGGCGATGTAGAGAGAGCGATTCATCTTGTTTCGTATCCTGTGTAGCCGGCGTTTGCCGCGTGTTTACAGCCTGTTTGCCGCTTAAGAGAAGTTGAGCAGCTTGTTGGCCGACTGTTCGTTCTGGTCCGCCGATTCCATCAGCTTCGTCTGCATCTGGAATTGCCGCGCGTTGGTGATCATCGAGACCATCGCGGCAACCGGATTCACGTTGCTGCCTTCGAGCGCGCCGCCGGCCACGACCACGTTCGGATCCGCGTCGGCGGGGTCGCCGCCGGCGGTGCGAAAGAGCCCGTCATCGCCGCGCGTGAGCGTCGCCGGATCGGGATTCACGAGCTTGAGCTGATCGACGACCGCGATCGCCGTCGGCGGGTCGCCGGGAATCAGCGCGGAGATCGTGCCGTCCTTGCCGATGGTGACTTCCGCGCCCGGCGGAATCGACAGCGGACCGCTGTTGCCCAGCACCGGCAGATTGTTCGCCGTGACGAGCTGGCCGTTCTGATCCACATGCAGATTGCCGGCGCGCGTGTAAGCCTCGCTGCCGTCGGCGGCCTGCACGGACAACCAGCCCTGTCCCTGAACGGCGACATCGAGCGGATTGCCCGTCTGCTGGATCGGGCCTGCCGAGTAGTCCGCGTTCGGCGTCGACGAAAGCACGAAAGTGCGCGTCGTGCCATCGGCGGACTGGTCTTCGAACGACATCGGCACCTGGCGGAACGCCGCGAGCTGCGCCTTGAAACCCGTGGTCGACGTGTTCGCGAGGTTGTTCGCCACGACGGCCTGCTGCTCGAGCGCCTGGCTCGCGCCGGTCATCGCGGTGTAGATCAGACGGTCCATGAATCGCTTTCCTTCTTCCTAATGCGTCAAATTCGCGTGCAGACGACGGTTACAGATTGATCAGCGTCTGATCGACGGTCTGCTGCGTCTTGATCGTCTGCGCGTTCGCCTGATAGTTGCGCTGCGCGGTGATCAGATTAACGAGCTCGCTCGTCAGGTCGACGTTGGAGTTCTCCACCGCGCCGCCCTGCAGCGTGCCGTGGTTGGTCGAGCCCGGCACGCCGACTTGCGGTGCGCCCGACGCCGAGGTCTGCGCGTAGACGTTGCCGCCGAGATCCTGCAGGCCGTTCTGGTTGTTGAAGTTGGCGATGGCGATCTGCCCGAGCGCTTTCGTTTGGCCGTTCGAGTAGTTGCCCGTCAGCGTGCCGTCGGTGCTGACCGTGAAGCCCGTCAGCTCGCCCGTGCTGTTGCCGTCCTGCGCGATGTTGGTCACGCCGTCTTTCGCGCCGTACTGCGTGGTGCCGTTGAGGTCGATCGTCAGCGCTTGCTGCGTCGCGCCGCCGTCCCCCCCGTTCGGAATCGAGAACGTGAACTTGCCGGTTGCCGCCGTCGCCGCGCCGCTCGAATCGGTCGTCGAGGTCAGCGTGCCCGACGAATTGAACGCCATCGTGCCGAGCGAAATCGGCGCGCTGACCGGGTCGCCGTAGGTCGCGTAGGCTTGCCACGTATTCGTCGTCGCGCTCTTCTGGAAGTACACGGACACTTTCTGCGTGCCGCCGAGCGAGTCGTACACGTCGACGGACGTCGACTGGTTGAAGGTCGTCGAATCGGTCGGATCGAAGGCGCCGGTCGGCGCGGTGTCCTGCGAGTTCAGGTTGAACGCGGCCGTGATGTTCTTGGTCGCGGTCGGCGCGACGTTCGACGTCGGCACGGTCAGCGGCACGGTGCTCGCGCTGTTGACGACGCCGTCCGAGTTCGCGGCGTAACCCATCAGTTGCAGGCCCGCCGAGTTGACGATGCGGCCCTGGTTGTCGAGATGGAACACGCCGTTGCGCGAATACACGATCGAGCCGTTGTTCGACAACTGATAGAAACCGTTGCCGTTGATCGCGACATCGAGCGCCTGGTTGGTCGTCGTGATCGTGCCTTGCGAGAACTGCTGCTGCACTTCGGCGAGCTTCGTGCCGATGCCGATCTGGTTGTTCACGGCCGTGGCCATCGAATTCGCGTACATGTCGGCGAATTGCGCGGAGCCCTGCTTGAAGCCGACCGTGTTCGCGTTGGCGATGTTGTTGCCGATGACGTCGAGATCGCTCGATGCAGCGCCCAGACCGCTCAGTGCTTGTTGGTAACTCATTTGATGTTTCTCCGTAACGAGCCCGCGCCCGTCCTGAAATTGGATTTAGAGGATCGACGCGACGCCCGACAGCGCGACCGTGGAGCCGTTCGACAGCTTGAGGCCCGGCGCACCGCCGGACATCTGCACGACGCTTTGCACTTGCGAAGCCGACAGCGTCGTCGCGGTCGCCTGCTGGCCGTTGATCGTGCCTTGCGCGGTGATCGTGTACGTGCCGTCGGCGAGCGTGGCGCCCTTCGAATCGACCGGCGTCCAGCCCGTCACCGGCACGACGCCCGCGCCTTGCGCGCCGAGGTCGAGCGTGTTGACGATCTGGCCCGACGAGTTCTTCACGACGATCTGCAGGTCGCTCACGTCGTTGGCCAGTTGCACGCCGAAGCTCGACGACTTGCCGCTCGACACCGTCATGTTGTTGCCCGCGGCGAGCACGTTCGAGCCGATGAGCAGCGCCGCCTGCGTCTGCTGGCCGGCGGAAAGCTGCGTCGCGAGCGAGGACAGCGACGTGTTCAACTGGCCGATGCCCGTCACCGTGTTGATCTGCGCGAGCTGCGAGGTCATCTGCGAGCTGTCGGCGGGATTCGTCGGATCCTGGTTCTTGAGCTGCGTCACGAGCAGCGTCAGGAATGTGTTCTGCAGATCCGACGCCGATTGCGCGCCGGTCGCCGAGGTCGACGACGTCGACGAGCTCGACGATGCGCCGTTCATGGTGTCGAGCAGCGTCTGCGACACCGTGGTGCCGTTGCTGCCGATGGTTGTGCTGGTCGTCACGTTGTGTTCCTTGAGTGTCTCTATCAGGTTCCGATGGTCAGGGTCTTGAGCATCAGTTGCTTGGCGGTGTTGAGCGTCTCGACGTTCGCCTGATAGGAACGCGACGCGGAAATCATGTTGACCATCTCCTGCACCGGATCGACGTTGGGCAGCGTCACATAGCCGTCCGCGTTCGCCGCCGGGTTGCTCGGGTCGTAGCTGGTCTTCATCGGGCTCGGATCGTCGACGACGCCCGTCACCTGCACGCCGCCGACCTGCTGGCCCGACGCGGTCTTCGCGCCGCCGAGCGGATCGACCGCGAACACGACCTGCTTGGCCTTGTACGGCTTGCCGTCGGGGCCGGTCGTGCTGTCCGCGTTCGCGAGGTTGGACGCGGTGACGTTCAGGCGCTGCGCCTGGGCTGACATCGCCGAGCCGGCGACGTTGAAGATGTTCATCAAGGAAGGCATGTGTTTCTCCTACTGCGCTCAACTGTTCGACGTAATCGCCGACAACATCGATTTGATTTGCGACGACAGCACCGTCATGCCCGCCTCGAAGTGCAGCGCGTTGTCCGCGAACTGCACGCGTTCCGAGTCGAGATCGACCGTGTTGCCGTCGAGCGACGGCTGGCTCGGCACGCGATAGGCGAGCTTGCCGTAGTCGTCGCTCGGGCCGCCCGACGCGGACAGCGTCGACGTGCCGCTCATGTGGCCCTTGGCCGTCGTCGCCATGCCGCCGCTCGTGCTGACGCGGACGGGTTGCGCCATCTTCAGCGTCGAGCCGTTCGATGCGCTGCCGCCCTGCTTGAGCGCGCCCGCGAGCGCGCTCGAAAAGTCGACGTCGCGCGCCTTGTAGCCGGGGGTGTCGGCATTGGCGATATTCGACGACAGCAATTCCTGCCGATACGCGCGCACGTCGAGCGCCTCGCGGCCAAATGCGAATTCCTTGTCGAGTCTGTCAAGCATTGCGGTTTCTCCTGTCGGCAGCGCCGGGGCCTTTTTGCATGACACGCATCTTAGGAGCGGCGCGCAATAACTAATCCGACGAATAACCGGGAAACGGGGCCTCTATTCGACGCTTGCGTTATCCGGCCGATATCTAGAATTCGTCTCGTTGCCGATTGCGGGTCTTTTTCCCGCCGCAAACGGATCAATGCAGTCGCCGCATCGTTTGCGGCCCGATCGAATCAGGTACGGAGAAAGTCGATGAGCAGGTCCGCGAAACGTGCATCGAACCCTACGGCTCGCGCCGCAGCGACGTTCGCGCGCCGCACGCTGCGCGGTCTGGCCGGCGTGTCTCTATGGATGGGCGTGGCTGCGCTCGCACAGGCGCAGCAGGCCGACGGCCCGATCGTCATTCCGGGCAACGCCGAAACCAATCCGGCCGCCGCAGCCGACATGGCCCAAAAGCTGACGGCACGCGCCGCGACGCCCGTTGCCGCGGCGCCCGCGCCTGAAATGACGCGTCCGGGCCCGAGCGGCTATCGCGCCGCGACCAAAGCCGCCGACGCCGCGATGCGCAACGCCGCGCTCGAACTCGACGCCCGCGCCGACGCCGCCGACGATTCGATGAACAGCGCGATGAACGACGCGATGAACGACGCGAGCGGCATGATCGTGATTCCCGGACCGGGCGAAGCGAAGCCTGCGCGCGCGGTTGCGGTTGCGGCGCCTGCGCTTCAGAAAGCGCCGGCCTCATCCGCTTCGCGCGAGGTGATGCCCGTCGTCGTGACGCGCGACGATGGCGTCGTCCGCGGCGCGAGCGTCAAACCCGTCGCGGCCAGCCCCGCGACGCCCGTCGCCGCCACCGCTTCGCCGATGAAGCGCGTGAGCTTCAATCCGTCGGCGGCAGCAGCAACGCCGGCCGCAGCGGTAGCCGCCACCATGCAAGACGGCGAATCGATCCGCCTCACCGCGCTCAACTTTCTTCAGCAGCAGGCCGCCGGCTTGCCGGGCAAGGTCGACATCACCGTGACGCCGGTCTTTCCGCGCGGTCTCGCGGCGTGCTCGGCGCTCGATCCGTTCATGCCGACGGGCGCGCGCCTCTGGGGTCGACTGACGGTCGGCGTGCGCTGCGTCGGCGAGCGTCCGTGGACGCTTTACGTGCAGGCGCGCGTATCGATCAACGCCACTTACTACACCGCCGCGCGCGCAATCGCGCCGGGCGAAGTGCTGAACAACGCCGATCTCGTCGCCCGCGACGGCGATCTCACCGTGATGCCGCAGGCCATCGTCACCGATCCGGCTCAGGCCGTCGGCGCAGTCGCACTGTCGCGCGTGCCGGCCGGCCTGCCGCTGCGCACCGACATGCTGCGCGCGTCGACGTCGGTGTCGATCGGCCAGACCGTGCACGTCGTCGCCGGCGGCTCCGGATTCTCGATTTCCGCCGACGGCACCGTGATGAACAACGCGGCGCCCGGCCAGCAAGTACGCGTCAAAACCGCCGGTGGCCAGATCATCACCGGCATCGTGAAGGACAGTCAGACGGTGGAAGTGGCCCTGTAAAACGGGATGTGTTCGGTCCCCCACACTTGTTTCATTTTGTTGCAAATGCGCTCGATGCCCGCCACATAAGGCTCAGAGCGCGATAGGCAGAGCGAACGGCAGTTGGCAGTCCGGCGTCAGGGTAAAGTTTTCAAGACCCGTCGCCGTTAAAGGACTCAACACGTTCGGGAATGGACATCGTGAAGATCGAATCGAATAGCAACACCAATCTGGCTGGCCTTCAAGACAATCTGCCGCGCGCGTCGCAAAACGACGCGAAAGGTGCCGCGGGCACCGTGCAGCAATCGCAAGCGGGCGCGAGCCCGGCGAAGAATTCGACGGTGAGTCTGTCGTCGGTTTCGAGCGACTTGCGCGCATCGAGCGGCTCGGACATCGACACGGCGAAAGTCGAGTCGATCAAGGCCGCAATCCGCGACGGCAGCCTGAAGATGGACACCAGCAAGATCGCCGACGGCATTTTGAGCACCGCTCGCGACCTGCTGCAAACGAGAACCCCGCCGACCGGCGGCTGAACGCTTCCGTCGCGCCTTGCGCGTGACGGCGAGCGTTGGCGACACCGGGCGGCTTTTCAAACCGCTTTTCGAGCGATGCAATGAGAGACGCCCTGCTTGCCACTGTCACCGAAGAAGTCGCCGCTGTTCTGGCCTTCGAATCCCTCCTCGAGGTCGAGGAAAAAGCGCTGATCGCCGCGCAGCCGCTTCCGGCGCTGCCGACGATCATCGAGAACAAGACCGCGCTCACCGAACGCATCTCCGCTCTCGAAAAGGCGCGCGACGAACAATTGAACGCGCTCGGCTTTCCCGGCGGCTTCGTCGGCATGGAAGCGGCCGCTGCGGGCGACAGCAAGATCGCCGAGCAATGGGCGCTGCTCACCGCCGCGGCCCGCCGCGCGAAACAGGGCAACAACAACAACGGCGTGCTGATCCGCACCCGCATGGAATACAACCGCAAGGCGCTCGCCGCGTTGCAGGTCGCTCCGTCGAAGGGCGGCTTCTACGGTCCGGACGGCCGCGTGCCCGGCGCCTGATCGCCTGTCATTGCCGTTTCTCGCCTCTCGAACGGCGCGCGCTTCTCGCGAGGCGCGCGCCGCTTTTGTTTCCCGCGCTTTCATCGGCCGAATAACCCCCTTTTCCCCGGCTTTATCCGCCGATGGCTGCTCGACGCCTTCCGCAATAATCGCTTTCATCAAAAAGCGGCTTCCTGCCGCTCGCATGTGAAACCGATGGAAGCGATGGAGTAAGGCCCGGTGGCAGAAGAAAGCGATCTCGAAAAAACCGAATCAGCGACTCCCAAGCGCCTGGAAAAGGCGCGGGAGGACGGTCAGGTTGCGCGTTCGCGCGAGCTCGCGTCGTTCGCGCTGCTGGCGGCGGGTTTTTTCGGCGTGTGGGCGTTGTCGGGGCCGATCAACCAGCATTTGCAGACGATTCTTCGCGGCGCGTTCACGTTCGATCACGCGACGGTGCTCGACACGCACCAGATGATGATCGGCGCGGCGAACGCGGGCCGGGAAGGTCTCTTCGCCGTTTTGCCCGTGCTGCTGCTGACCGGATTCGCCGCGCTCGTCGCGCCGATGGCTCTCGGCGGCTGGCTCATCACGACGAAACCGCTCGCGCCGAACTTCGGGCGTCTGAATCCGATCAGCGGTCTCGGCAAGATTTTCTCGATGCAAGGCCCGGTGCAGCTCGGCATGTCGCTCTTGAAGACGGCGGTGGTCGGCGGCATGGCGGGCTGGGCGATGTGGAGCCGCAAGGCCGAAGTGCTCGGCCTTTTGACGAAGCCGCTCGATCTCGCGCTCGCCGACGCGATGCACATGATCTTCGTGTGCTGCGCGATGGCGATCGGCGGACTGTTTCTCGTCGCGGCCGTCGACGTGCCGTATCAGCTTTACTCGCACGCGAAGAAGCTGCGCATGAGCAAGGAAGAAGTGAAGCGCGAGCACAAGGAAAACGAAGGCGATCCGCACATCAAGGGCAAGATCCGCCAGCAGCAGCGCGCGGCCGCGCGTCGCCGGATGATGCAGGCGATTCCGACCGCCGATGTCATCGTCACGAACCCGACGCACTTCGCCGTCGCGCTGAAGTACGCCGACGGCGAGATGCGCGCGCCGAAGGTGGTCGCGAAGGGCGTGAATCTGGTCGCGGCGCGTATCCGCGAACTGGGCCGCGAGCACAACGTGCCGCTGCTCGAAGCGCCGCCGCTCGCGCGTGCGCTGTACCACAACGTCGAGATCAACCGCGAGATTCCGGGCGCGTTGTACGGCGCGGTCGCGCAGGTGCTGGCGTGGGTCTACCAGCTCAAGCGCTACAAGGAAGATGGCGGCATCAAGCCGGACGAACCGTCCGATCTCGAGGTGCCGAAGGAACTGGACAAAGGCGGCGTTTCCGACGCCGACGCCGATCAGGAAGCTGCCGAAGCCCTGGCTGGCGACAACACTGACAATGGAGCCGCAGCATGAACGCGCGCGCTGGATTTTTCGCCAAACGGCCCGACGCGCTGGGCACGCAGAACCTTCGCGCCTTAGCCGGCCCGATCCTGATCTGCATGATCTTGGGCATGATGATTCTGCCCTTGCCGGCGTTCCTGCTGGATCTGTTGTTCACCTTCAACATCGCGCTGTCGGTGATGGTGCTGCTCGTCAGCATGTACACGCAAAAGCCGCTCGACTTCGCGGCGTTCCCGAGCGTGCTGCTGTTCTCGACGCTGCTGCGCCTGTCGCTGAACGTCGCGTCGACGCGTATCGTGCTGCTCGAGGGTCACACCGGCCCGGACGCGGCCGGTCAGGTGATCGAATCGTTCGGGCACTTTCTCGTCGGCGGGAATTTCGCGGTCGGTATCGTCGTGTTCGTGATTCTGATGATCATCAACTTCATGGTGATCACGAAGGGCGCGGGACGTATCGCCGAAGTCGGCGCGCGCTTCACGCTCGATGCGATGCCCGGCAAGCAGATGGCCATCGACGCCGATCTGAACGCCGGTCTCATCAACGAGGAAACGGCGAAGAAGCGCCGTCAGGCGGTCGCGCAGGAAGCCGAGTTCTACGGTTCGATGGACGGTGCGTCGAAGTTCGTGCGCGGCGACGCGATCGCGGGCTTGCTCATCATGGTCATCAACGTGGTGGGCGGGCTGATCGTCGGCATGCTCCAGCACGACATGGACTTCGGGCACGCGGCGACCAACTACACGCTGCTCACGATCGGCGACGGCCTCGTCGCGCAGATTCCGTCGCTCATCATCTCGACGGCGGCGGGCGTAATCGTGTCGCGCGTCGCGACCGAGGAAGACATCGGCACGCAGCTGACCGGCCAGTTGTTCCAGAACCCGCGCGTCTTGATGATTACAGGCGTGATCATCGGCGTGATGGGCCTGATTCCGGGCATGCCGCACTTCGCGTTCATGCTGCTCGGCGGCGGCCTCATCTACGCCGCGCGCACGATGAACAAGCGCGCCGAAGCGAAGAAGAAAAGCGCCGTCACCGATGTCACGCCGCTCCAGGCGAGCGCGGCTGCGGCTTCCGCCGAAAATGCCGAGGCCAGTTGGGAGGACGTGTCGCTCATCGATCCGCTCGGGCTCGAGGTGGGTTATCGCCTGATTCCGCTCGTCGATCGCAACAGCGACGGCGAATTGCTCAAGCGGATCAAGGGCATCCGTAAGAAATTCGCGCAGGAAATCGGCTTTTTGCCGCCGGTCATCCACATTCGCGACAATCTCGAACTGCGGCCGAACGGTTATCGCATTGCGCTGAAGGGCGTGGAAGTGGGCGTCGGCGAGGCGTTTCCGGGTCAGTGGCTCGCGATCAATCCGGGACAGGTCTCGGCCGCGCTGCCGGGCGCGCAGACGCAGGATCCGGCGTTCGGTCTGCCGGCGGTGTGGATCGATACGAATCTGCGCGAACAGGCTCAGGTCTACGGCTACACGGTCGTCGATGCGAGCACGGTCGTCGCGACGCATTTGAATCACCTCGTCGTGACGCATGCTGCCGAATTGCTCGGCCGTCAGGAAGTGCAGGCGCTGCTGGAGCGCATCGGCAAGGACACGCCTTCGCTGACGGAAGATCTCGTGCCGAAGGTCATTTCGCTTACGACGCTGCAGAAGGTGTTGCAGAACCTGCTGGACGAAAGCGTGCCGATCCGCGACATGCGTACGATTCTCGACGCGTTGCAGGAACACGCGCCGCGTGTTTCGGATGCACACGATCTCACGGCGGCGGTACGTCTCGCGCTGGGCCGCGCGATCACGCAGCAGTGGTATCCGGGCAACGACGATCTGCAGGTGATGGGCCTCGATCCGACGCTGGAGCGCGTGCTGTCGCAGGCATTGTCGACGGGTCCGAATCCGGGACTGGAACCGGGACTCGCGCAGACGCTGATGAACTCGACGCAAAACGCGATCATGCGTCAGCAGAACCTGGGCTTGCCGCCGGTGCTGCTCGTGCAGCATTCGCTGCGCGCGATGCTGGCGCGGTTCCTGCGCCGGAGCTTGCCGCAGTTGAAGGTGATCTCGTATGCCGAAGTGCCGGATACGAGGAATGTGAAGGTGGTGAATTTGATTGGGGCGTGATGTTCCGCTTCAATGAAGGACCGAACCGATCAGACTTCGAAGGTTTCGCGCATCGAAGACGACGGTCTTCCAGGTGTAGTAGTTGGCGCGTTCGAACTGTGCCTTGCCGACGGCTAACTGACTCTCGGCGATCGCCAGTATGTGCCCTGACTTCTTTGCCTCGCGATACTGCATGTGAATCAATTCCCCTTCCAGGAGTCGCGTGTCGCTCATGGCTGCAATGACGATCGACGGCGTCGGCGTCTCGATCACGTGGTCCGCGATGAATTTCCCTGAGATGGGCAGTTCGACCTCGGCATAGTGCTTCAAGTCGAATTCTTGGGCTATGTCGGCAATCGTGCGTGACAAGCGTCCCTTGAAATCACTTCCCGATCGGCGTTCGACGCGCGACGTCGCCACACCGTAAAGCTGCTGCGCCGCCTCGGCCACGCGAAACACGTAGGGGACCACCAGCCGCTCGTCCATTGTCGTGGCGCGAATGACTTCGTCGTTGCAAAGACGCGCCGGACTGTACTGCAAAAGGCTCTGCGACCACTGCTCGACGGCGCCGGACTCGACGTCCCCGCCGATCATGCTGGCGCAAAGGCAAGCCTCACCGTTCTCGTCGATCGAAAACGCGCCATCGCGAACGCGCACTCGAACCACCACGCGATCTCCGGTGCCCGGATACTCGAGCGGAGTGACGATGCGAAACACGTCACGCGGATCTTCGTGAACTTCGAAGAGCGCGCATACCGTTCGCTTCAGGAATTCGGCTAACACAATAAATCGCCTTGACCGTTTTGCTCGTTAGAGATCGTGATGCCTGTCGCTCGGCAAAATAGGACGATGAGCGCCGAGCGATCATCTGTGACGCGCGGATCGAAAATTCGAGATGACTTGAGGTTAAGCTCCGGCGCGCCCGGCAGCAAGCGATTCCGATAATCGATGGTCGTTTCGCAGGGCATCTTGCAATGCACGCCTTTATGGCTCGGATGATAGTGAAACTCCAGCAGCGGATACAAATCGCCTTGAGGCAAAGTCCAGAGCAGGTGTCCGTAGAACGATCGATCCATTAGCTCTTCGCCATCGCGCCACATGAACAGCACGCAGTGCGCATCCGAAACGGGAATCAGATCGGTGGCCTGGACACGCGGACGCGCCATTCTGCTGAATGGCTTCGGCCACTTGCTCTTGTTCATCTGCCTGAACTTGGGCGACGCAGTCAGCGTCTTGAACGCCTGCTTGTGGGCAAGCAATTGATCGGATTCCAATGCTGCTCTCTCGGTCTGCAATCGGCAAAATCTGTCTTGGGTTCCGCTGATGCTAACCGCGTCCGCACCGCAAATTTATCTCGTACAACGAATGTTTTAGTCATCGATAAAGCGGCTTGTCCGCAGGCAACCCCTAGCGCTCAACACTCCACGATATTCACCGCCAATCCGCCGCGCGAAGTCTCTTTATATTTGGTCTTCATATCCGCGCCCGTCTCCCTCATGGTCTTGATTACCGAATCGAGCGAAACGTAGTGCGATCCGTCCCCGCGCATCGCCATGCGCGCCGCGTTGACCGCCTTGACCGAACCCATCGCGTTACGCTCGATGCACGGAATCTGCACCATTCCGCCGACCGGATCGCACGTCAGCCCGAGGTTATGCTCCATGCCGATTTCCGCCGCATTCTCGACTTGCGCCGGCGTGCCGCCGAGCACCGCGGCCAGCGCGCCCGCCGCCATCGAACACGCGACGCCGACTTCGCCCTGACATCCGACTTCCGCGCCGGAAATCGACGCATTCATCTTGTACAGAATGCCGATGGCCGCAGCCGTCAGCAAAAAATCGATCACGCCTTGCGTATTCGATCCCGGCACGAAGCGATCGTAGTAATGCAACACCGCCGGAATGATGCCCGCCGCGCCGTTGGTCGGCGCCGTCACGACGCGTCCGCCGATCGCGTTCTCCTCGTTCACGGCAATCGCGTAGAGATTGATCCAGTCGATCATCGACAACGGATCGCGCAACGCCTGCTCGGGCTTTTCAGCCAGCGCGCGATAAAGCTGCGGCGCGCGCCGCTTCACCTGAAACGGCCCCGGCAGATGCCCTTCCGCTTCCGGATTGCCGATGCCGCAGCCGCGCGCGACGCAATCCTGCATCACGTCCCAGATGCGCAGCAGCCCGCTGCGAATCTCGTCTTCCGAACGCCACACGCGCTCGTTTTCCCACATCAGTTGCGCGATCGATTTGCCCGAGTCCGCGCACATCTTCATCAGCTCGTCGCCGGTCTGGAACGGATACGGCAACTGCTCGTGCGCCGTCAGCACCGCCGTGTTCGCCGCGCCCGCCGTCACGACGAATCCGCCGCCAACAGACAGATACGTCGCCTCGCGCAGCAACGCGCCGTTCGCATCGAACGCGTAGAGCTTCATGCCGTTCGGATGCTCCGGCAGCGCCTGCCGGTAGAACGCGATGTTCTCCTTGATCGTGAAGGGAATCTTGCGCGCGCCGAGCAGCGCGAGCGTTTTCGACGTCCGCACTTGCTCCAGACGCGGCACGATGCTCGAAGCATCGACGGTATCGGGCGCGTCGCCCATCAGGCCGAGCATCACGCCGCGATCGGTGCCGTGGCCCTTGCCCGTCGCGCCGAGGGAGCCGTACAGCTCGCATTTCACCGATGCCGTCGATTCCAGCAGTTCGTCGCGCTCGAGCCCCTGCGCGAACATCAACGCGGCGCGCATCGGTCCGACGGTGTGCGAGCTCGAAGGTCCGATGCCGATCTTGAAGAGGTCGAATACGCTGACTGCCATGACATCACCTGACTGAAAGAATTAACGCGCCGGCAGCGGCAGACACACCGCGAGCCACGCGGGGGGCGCGGGCGCGAGCCGCAGCGCCACCGGCGCGTAGCGGCCGTCGAGACGCGCCGCGAGATGAAAGAGTTCCGCCGCGTTCCTCGGATCCCACTGACCCGAGTAACCCGGCAATCCTGCTTCGCGCCGCTTGGCGTCGAAAGGCACGGACGACTTCACGAATTCGTCGTGCGTCTTCGTGCCGAGCGCGTACGGCGTGAGCCAGTTGAGCGCCACGGCCAGCGTCGCACCCGATTGCGCGCGCTCCGGCAGCCAGTTGCGGTTGTGCCTGCGCGCGGCGAGCGCCGCCGTCACGAGCGGCTGAAGATCGTAGGTGACGTAGCGCAGCGCATCGCGTTCGGCGAAATCGACCGTGGATCCGTCCGGCGCGATGTTGTCGCCGATATGTTCGATAAAAAGACGCTGCGCCGCGTTGATGAGCTTGCGGTCGTCGATGGTGAACGCGCCCATCGCCACCAGCTTCACGCGATGGCTCTGCCAGTTGTTGCGATAGCTGCCGGTCAGCGGGCGCGGCTGCTTGTCCATATCGTCGATATAACCGCTCACCATCTTCGTGATGAACGCGTTCGCCGCGTTGCGCGTCTTGACCGGCAGCGCGCTCGCCGTGAGGTCGTACGCGAGAATCAGCGATTCGAAATTCGTTTCGTCGATCGGATTGAAGCTCGGCTGATACGTGGTCGTCCACGCGAACAGGAAGCGGTCGACGAGACGCAGGTAACGTTCGTCGCCGGTCGCGCGCCACGCGAGCGCGGCGTCGCGCATCAGGCCGAGGTCTTTCTCCGCTTCGACGCTTTCGTCGTAGATGCCTTCGTGCGGCAGCGTGCCTTCCGTATGCAGCTTCGCGCGCGGCTTCGGCTGATCGTTCACGCGCGACTGCACCATTTTCACGAGGGCCTTCACACCGGGATCGGCGTTGGTGCGCTCGCTCGTCTGCATCGCGGGCGCGGCGCAGAAATTCATCGCGGCGTGCGCGGACGATGCGGCAAGCGACATCACCCCGAGCATCGCCAGCGCCGCGCACGCGCGGTTCGTCCCTTTCACCTCTCGCACCTTGAGCGCCATGTGAACTCCCTGTTTTGGCTTTTGGTCCGGGGTGAGATGTTAGCCGTTCTGGAACGCGCCGCAAAACCGCCCGACGAAGCTTTACGCTTTCGGGCGGCGCTCTCTCAGGTTCGTGCGCGTAGCCTTACTCGTCCGCGTATTCCGATACCGGCACGCACGAGCACATCAGATTGCGGTCGCCATAAGCGTTGTCCGCACGGCCGACCGGCGACCAGTACTTGCGCGCGATCAGCGACTTCAGCGGATACGAGGCCGCTTCGCGCGTGTACTTGTGCTCCCACGCATCCGATGCGACGACCGCCGCCGTGTGCGGCGCGTTCTTCAGCACGTTGTCCTCGCGATCGGCGCGGCCTTCTTCGACCGCGCGGATTTCCTCGCGGATCGCGATCATCGCGTCGATGAAGCGGTCGAGCTCCTCCTTCGATTCCGATTCCGTCGGCTCGACCATCAGCGTGCCCGGAACCGGGAAGCTCATCGTCGGCGCGTGGAAGCCGTAGTCGATCAGGCGCTTCGCGACGTCTTCCACCGAGATGCCGCTCGATTCCTTGATCGGACGCACATCGAGAATGCATTCGTGCGCGACCAGTCCACCCGCGCCGCTGTACAGCACCGGATAGTGCGGCGCGAGACGCTTCGCGACATAGTTCGCCGCGAGAATCGCGCTTTCGGTGGCGGCGGTGAGGCCGCTCGCGCCCATCATCGCGATGTACATCCACGAGATCGGCAGAATCGCGGCCGAGCCGTACGGCGCCGACGACACCGCGCCGATGCCTGCTTCATCGCGCTTGTAGCCCGTGGACGTCTGATTCGGCAGGAACTTCGCCAGATGCGCGCCGACCGCGACCGGACCGACGCCCGGTCCGCCGCCGCCGTGCGGAATGCAGAACGTCTTGTGCAGATTCAAGTGCGATACGTCGCCGCCGAACTGGCCGGGCGCGCAGAGACCGACCATCGCGTTCATGTTCGCGCCGTCGACATACACCTGGCCGCCGTGCGCGTGCACGATGTCGCAGATTTCGCGGACGTTGCGCTCGAACACGCCGTGCGTCGACGGATACGTGATCATGATCGCCGCGAGATTCGCCGAATGCTTTTCGGCCTTCGCCTTCAGATCGTCGATATCGACGTTGCCGTTCGCATCGCACGCGACGACGACGACCTGCATGCCCGCCATCTGCGCCGACGCCGGATTCGTGCCGTGCGCGGACGCCGGAATCAGACACACGTTGCGATGCCCTTCGCCGCGCGACTCGTGATACGCGTGAATGATGAGCAAGCCCGCGTACTCGCCTTGCGAACCGGCGTTCGGCTGCAACGACACCGCCGCGTAACCCGTGCACGCGACGAGCATCTGTTCGAGCTGATCGATCATCGTCCGATAGCCGACCGTCTGCTCGGCGGGCGCGAACGGATGAATCGCCGCGAACTCGGGCCACGTGACCGGCAGCATTTCCGAGGTCGCGTTGAGCTTCATCGTGCAGGAACCGAGCGGGATCATCGTGCGGTCGAGCGCGAGGTCTTTATCCGCGAGACTGCGCAGATAGCGCAGCATTTCGTGCTCGGAGTGGTGGCGATTGAAAACCGGATGCGTCAGATACTCGCTCGTGCGATGCAGTGCCTGCGGCAGCGAATCCGTCACCGATTGATCGAGCGCGTCGATATCGAACGTTTCGGTCTTGCCCGCGACCTCCGCAAAGAGCGCGAAGAGCTTCTGCAAGTCGTCGCGCGTGGTGGTTTCATCGAGCGAAACGCCGACCTGGCTCGCGCTCACATGACGCAGATTGATGTGCGCGGCGTACGCGGCCTGATGCAGCGCGGTCGTGCTCGCGCCGCTTTCGATCGTGACGGTATCGAAGAACGTGTCGTTCGCGATCGTGTAGCCGAGCTTCTTTACGCCCGCCGCAAAGATCGACGCCACGCGATTCACGCGCAGCGCGATCGTCTTGAGACCGCGCGGGCCGTGATAGACCGCGTACATGCTCGCCATGATCGCGAGCAGCGCCTGCGCCGTGCAGACATTCGACGTCGCCTTCTCGCGACGGATGTGCTGCTCGCGCGTCTGGAGCGCGAGACGCAGCGCCGGATTGCCCTGCGCATCGACGGTCACGCCAACGAGACGGCCCGGCATCTGGCGCTTGAATTCATCGCGCACGGCCATGTATGCCGCGTGCGGCCCGCCGAAGCCGACCGGCACGCCGAAACGCTGCGTATTGCCGATCGCGACATCCGCGCCCCATTCGCCCGGCGGCGTGATGAGCGTCAGCGCGAGCAGATCCGCCGCGGCGACGACATGGCCGCCCGCCGCGTGGATCGCTTCGGCGAGCGCGCGATAGTCGCGCACATCGCCGTTCGCGCCCGGATATTGCAGCAGCACGCCGAATGCATTCGCGCTGGCGGCATCGGCGGCGGGACCGACTTTCACGTCGATGCCCGCCGGCTTCGCGCGCGTCTTCACGACTTCGATCGTCTGCGGCAGCACGTCGTCGGCAACGTAGAACACGTTCGACTTCGGCTTGCCGATGCGTTGCAGCAGCGTCATCGCTTCGGCGGCGGCGGTGGATTCGTCGAGCAGCGAGGCGTTGGCCATCGCGAGGCCCGTCAGGTCCATGACCATCTGCTGGAAATTGAGCAGCGCTTCGAGGCGCCCTTGCGAAATTTCCGGCTGATAGGGCGTGTATGCCGTGTACCACGCCGGATTTTCGAGCACGTTGCGCAGGATCACCGCCGGCGTGTGCGTGCCATAGTAACCCTGGCCGATGTAAGTCCGGAACACCAGATTCTCGTCCGCCAGCTTGCGCAGATACGCGAGCGCTTCCGCCTCGCTTTTCGGCTGCGTGAACGCGCCGAGCGGCAGCGTGTCCTTGCGGCGGATCGATTCAGGAATCACCGCGTCGATGAACGCCGCGCGCGACGCGAAACCGAGCGCGTCGAGCATCGCGCGCTGGTCGGCATCATCGGGGCCGATGTGCCGCTCGGCGAATGCGTCGTGGCATTCGAGCGCGGCGAGTGACAGGGATGTGCGGTTCATCAGGCGATCCGGGTGTTCGAGCTTCATGTGAATTCCTGCGACGCGGCTCGCTCTTGTCTGCGCGAGCCGCCATCGTCATTGAGATGGGTTATTCGCCGATCGACTTGCCGTAGCCTTCGGCGTCGAGCAGCTTGTCGAGCGTGGCGTCGCCGGCCGGCTTGATCTTGAAGAGCCAGCTTTCGTACGGCGCGCCGTTGACCTGATCGGGCGCCGAGGTCAGCGCGTCGTTCGATGCGACGATCTCGCCCGACACCGGCGCGTAAATATCGGAAGCGGCCTTCACCGATTCGATCACCGCGATCGCGTCGCCCGCCGCAACGGTCTTGCCCGCCGCGGGCAGTTCGACGAACACGATGTCACCGAGCGCTTCCTGCGCGTGATCGGTGATGCCGACGGTCAGCGTGCCATCGGATTCGGTGCGGACCCATTCATGCGATTCGGTGTATTTCAGATCGGCCGGGATGCTCATTGGATGCTCCTTGCGTGATTCTTTCGTGAGGTTCTTGATCGGAGGAAACGGGCGCGACGGCTTCAGGAAAGCTCAACCAGAACCTTGCCGTTGCGCACGAACGGAAGTTTTACCACGCGCGCCGGCAGTTGCTTGTCGCGGATGACGACCTGCACCGTGTCGCCGACGGCAACACCCGTGGGCACGCGCGCGAACGCGATCGACTCCTGCATCGACGGCGAAAACGTGCCGCTCGTGATTTCGCCGTCGCCGCGTTCCGTGACGACTTTCTGATGCGCGCGCAGCACGCCGCCCGCCTTGCCGTTTTCCTTGATGAGCACGAGCCCGACGAAGTTCGCCTTCGAGCCGTGCGCTTCGAGCGCGCTGCGGCCGACGAAATCGCGCGGCGTCTTCAGATCGACGGTCCACGCGAGGCCGGCGTCGAGGGGCGAGACGTTCTCGTCCATGTCCTGGCCGTAGAGGTTCATGCCGGCTTCGAGGCGCAGCGTGTCGCGCGCGCCGAGGCCGGCGGGCTTCACGCCTGCGTCGCGCAAAGCGTTCCAGAGCGCTTCCACATGCGTCGCCGGCACGACGATCTCGAAACCGTCCTCGCCGGTGTAGCCGGTGCGCGCGAGCATCAGTTCGCCGAATTGCGTCGACGGGAAAACGACCGCGTTGAACGGCTTGGTGTCCTGCGTCTGCGCGCGCGTGTCCGGCAGCACTTGCCAGGCTTTTTCGCGCGCGTTCGGACCTTGCACGGCGATGATCGCGAGGTCGCGACGCGGCGTGATGGAAAGGTTGAATTCGCCTTCGGCATTCAATTGACCGAACCAGGCGATGTCCTTCTCCGCCGTGCCCGCATTCACGACGACGCGAAAACTCGTTTCGGAGAAGTAGTAGACGATCAGATCGTCGATGACGCCGCCGTCGCCGTTGAGCAGGCAGGAATAGAGCGCTTTTCCGGGCGTCGTCAGCTTGTCGACGTTATTGGCGATCGCGTACTTGAAGAATTCGCGGACGGCCTCGCCTTCGAAATCGACGACGCGCATGTGCGAGACGTCGAACATGCCGGCGTCGGTACGCACCGCGCGGTGCTCGTCGATCTGCGAACCGTAGTTGACGGGCATGTCCCAGCCGCCGAAATCGACCATGCGCGCGTTGAGCGCGAGGTGAGCGGCGTGCAGCGGCGTGTGTTGAAGAGAAGTCATCGGGGCCTCGGTTCGCGAAACAAAAAAGGCCACGCAGCGCACTATTCGCCTGCCGGATGCGCCTTTCGTGCTGCGGGAAGCAGCGCGCAAGGCCCATGCCGCGAGCGGTTGCGATGCGTGACCCCTCTGTCCTCGGTACCTGAGAGATTGCGCGAACCGTGCACGGCTGTGCCGCGGTCCATCGCGCGCCCCTTCGGTGGGCAACTGGCTCAATGACGAAGCCGCTGCCGCTCTCCAGAGTGCGAGGAAACTCGTTCCTCGACGCGGTCGGTCCTTTTGCCTGAGAGTTTGCGGGTATGCCCCTTCGGCGGCGCGGTCTTTCTCGTTGCGATGAAAGGCCACGCGCTCTCCCGACGCGTGCGGCAGAATTTACGCGACCGAATTGGGGTTGTCAAACGGATTCGGACTTGCGCGATTGCGCTTTTCCGCAGATTCGAAACCGATGCAAACGCGCGAGCGTGTATCGACAAATCCGTCGTAGTTTGTTTCAGAAGCAGCGCTTTTTCGCAATGAAATCATGCGTACACTGTTCGGATCGCGTTGATTCCTCTTCGACGAACATGGCCACGATCACCATCAACGGCGTTACTTATACAGGCAACCATGTGTCGGTTCGCGGCGGCCGCGTGCTCGTCGACGGCAAGAACGTGAGCGCCGGCGAAGCGACGCGCATCACGCTCGAAGTGCACGGCGACCTTCAGGCGTTTCAGGCGGACAACTGCGATACGGTCGCGGTTCACGGCGCGGTCGGCGTCGTGTCGACCGTATCGGGCAACGTGACTTGCGGCGACGTGGGCGGCGCGGTGTCGACGGTGTCGGGCAACGTGAACTGCGGCGACATCGCCGGCGAAGTGCGGACGACGTGCGGCAGCGTCAGCCGCCGCTAGGCGTCAGCCGCGCGCGAAGGGCACGCGCCGCCCTTCTTGCTCGCTCTGCATCGCGAGTTCGATGATCGTCATCGTGTCGACTGCGTCCTGCGGCGAAACCGGAAACGGCTTGCCATCCAGAATCGCCGCCGCCAGCGCACGATAAAACTCGACGTACGCGCCATCTCTCGTGGCGAATTCGTGACGCAGATCGAGATCGCCATCGACCTCGCGCAACGTGCCCGGCGGATTCTTCGCGAACTCCGGATTGCCCGGGCGCATCCCCGAACGCAACTGATCTTCCTGCGTATCGAGCCCGTTCTTCACATAACTGCCGCGCGTGCCGTGGATCGCGAAACGCGGCGGCTCCAGCGCCGCGAGCGCGCTCGCGTGCAGGATCACTTCCTTGTCGGCGTAACCGAGCACGAGATGCACGTAGTCCGGCGCGTGCGCGTGGTCGCGATGCGCCTTCACGAACGCCGTCACCGTTTGCGGCGCGCCGAAGAGCGTCAGCGCCTGATCGATCAGATGCGGCCCCAGATCGAACAGCAGGCCGCCGCCGCGCTCCGCTTCCTCGCGCCAGCGCTGCGGCACTTTCGGGCGGAAACGGTCGAAATGCGATTCGTAATGCGTGATGCGCCCGAGCCGTCCGCTTTCGATGAGCGCGCGCACCGTCATGAAATCGCCGTCCCAGCGACGGTTGTGAAACGGCGCGAACACGAGCCCTTTCTGCTGCGCGAGATCGGCGAGCGTGCGGGCGTCGCGCGACGAAAGCGTCACCGGTTTGTCGACGACCACGTGTTTGCCCGCCGACAGCGCCCGATGCGCGAGATCGAAGTGCGTGTCGTTCGGCGTCGCGACGACGACGCACTGGAGTTCGTCGATGGCGAGCAGCGCGTCGAAATCCGCGACGATCCGCGCGTTCGGATAATCGGCCTGCGCGCGCTCGGCCTGCGACGTGGCGATGGCCGTGACTTCGGCGCGGCCGCAGTGCTCGATGACGGGCGCGTGAAACGTCGCGCCGGCGAGGCCGTAGCCCATTACGCCGACTTTGAGTGCTGTGTCCATGCGGGCATCGTCCTGTCGTTGAATTGACCGGATATTGTGGCACGAACAGGGGCCGGAACCGCGCCGCCTCTATCGTGTTAACATCGCGCTCTCCTTTCGCGCGCAAGTCACAGCCAGGCGCGCCCAAACTCCAAAGCCAAAACGATGTCCGCTGGTCTGAACGCCGCGCAAAGCGAAGCCGTGCGCTATCTCGATGGTCCCTGTCTCGTGCTCGCCGGCGCGGGCAGCGGCAAGACGCGCGTCATCACGCAGAAGATCGCGCATCTGATCGAAGGGCGCGGCTTCGAGCCGAAGCACATCGCCGCGCTCACCTTCACGAACAAGGCCGCGCTCGAAATGCGGGAGCGCACGGCCAAGCTCCTCGAAGGCAAGACGCTCACGACGCCCGGCAAGGAAGGCCGCAAGATTCCCGTCAATCAGTTGACGATTTGCACGTTCCACTCGCTCGGCGTGCAGATCATGCGGCAGGAAGCGGAACACGTCGGACTCAAGCCGCAGTTCTCGATCATGGATTCCGACGATTGCTTCGGCATGGTTCAGGAACAGCTCGGCACGACGGACAAAGGCCTGATCCGCAAGATCCAGTCGATCATCTCGCTGTGGAAGAACGCGATGGTTTCGCCCGATCAGGCGTCCGTGCTCGCGAGCAACGAGGACGAGCATCAGGCGGCGATCGTCTATCGGAGTTACGCCGCGACGCTGCACGCGTATCAGGCGCTCGATTTCGACGATCTGATCCTGCGTCCCGCGCAGCTTTTCGCGGAGAACGAGCAGGTGCGCGACAAGTGGCAGAACCGCCTGCGCTATCTGCTGATCGACGAATATCAGGACACGAACGCGTGCCAGTATGAACTCGTGAAGCTGCTGGCCGGTCCGCGCGCCGCGTTCACGGCCGTCGGCGACGATGACCAGGCGATCTACGGCTGGCGCGGCGCGACCATCGAAAATCTCGCGCAGCTCGGCAAGGATTTCCCGAAGCTGCATGTCATCAAGCTGGAGCAGAACTATCGCTCGACGGTGCGGATTCTGACGGCGGCGAACAACGTCATCGCCAACAATCCGAAGCTGTTCGAGAAGAAGCTCTGGTCCGAGCACGGCATGGGCGACACGATCACCGTCACCGGCTGCAACGACGAAGAGCACGAGGCGGAATCCGTCGTGTTTCGCTTGTCGGCGCACAAGTTCGAGCGGCGCACGCAATTTCGCGATTACGCGATTCTCTATCGCGGCAACTTTCAGGCGCGCATCTTCGAACAGGTGTTGCGGCGGGAGCGCATTCCTTATGTGCTCTCGGGCGGGCAATCGTTCTTCGACAAGGCCGAGATCAAGGATCTGATCGCGTATCTGCGGCTGATCGCCAATCCCGACGACGATCCCGCTTTCATCCGCGCGATCACCACGCCGCGACGCGGTGTCGGCAACACGACGCTCGAAGCGCTCGGCGCATTCGCGGGCGCGGCGAAGGTGTCGCTGTTCGAGGCGGTGTTCATGGGCGGCATCGAGGCGCGTCTGTCGGCGCGGCAGGTCGAGCCGCTGCGCACGTTCTGCGAATGGATCCGGCGTCTGTCGGACCGCGCCGCGCGCGATCCCGCGACCGAAGTTCTCGACGACATGATGGAAGCCATCCACTACGAGTCGTATCTCTATGACGCGTACGACGAGCGCCAGGCGCAGTCGAAATGGCAGAACGTGCTCGAATTTCTCGAATGGCTGAAGCGCAAGGGCACGAAGCCGGAAGCCGCGCCGGGCGCGGAGCAGACCGGTTTCGACACCGCCGACGGTTTCGCCGATGAAGGCAAGAACCTGCTCGGCCTGATCCAGACCGTCGCGCTGATGTCGATGCTCGAAGGCAAGGAAGAAGACCCGGATGCAGTGCGCCTGTCGACGGTGCATGCGTCGAAGGGGCTGGAGTATCCACACGTCTTTCTGGTGGGCGTCGAGGAAGGCATCATGCCGCATCGCGGCAGTTCGGACGACGACGCGCCCGTCGACGATTCGCGCATCGAGGAAGAGCGCCGGCTGATGTATGTCGCGATCACGCGGGCGCAGCGCAGTCTGCATCTGAACTGGTGCAAGAAGAGAAAGCGCGCGCGGGAGACGGTGGTGTGCGAGCCGTCGCGGTTCATCCCAGAGATGCTGCTCGACGATGCGCCGCCGCCGACGGCCGAAGAAGCGCCTTTGTCGCCGAAAGATCGCATGGCGATGCTCAAGGCGATGTTGCAGAAGACGTGAACGGTTTGCCGTCTTGCTGATGAAAAACCCCGCTCGCTGAACTGCACCCCAAAAGTTGGACACCCGTTCAACGATTTGGGGTGTTTTTTCATGAGCAAGTACAGCGCACGACTC